>CAIKZY010000079.1 GCA_903832025.1 uncultured Actinomycetes bacterium | reverse complement strand
GGCACCGCTGACGTGCTCGAGGAGCTCGGTGTTCGTATCGACCTCAGCCCAGAGCAGGTAGCTCGTACGATCAAGGAACTGGGCGTCGGATTCTGCATGGCGCCTTTGCACCATCCGGCGCTTCGGCACGCCGCACCGGTCCGCAAGGAACTCGGCGTTCCCACGTTCTTCAATATTTTAGGGCCGCTCGCCAATCCGGCAGGAGCGCAAGTGGCCCTGGTCGGCTGTGCCGATGCCCGGCTCGCCCCCGTGGTTGCTGATGTGCTCGCTGCACGAGGCGTGTGCTCCCTGGTGGTCCGCGGACAGGACGGATTAGATGAGATTTCCACCAGCGGCCCAACGCAGGTGTGGGATGCGCGCTCACACTCGGTCACCCCGGCGATCATCACCCCGGAGCAGTTTGGCATTGCCCAAGTACCCGTGCAGGCCCTTGTCGGTGGTGATCGCGTCCGCAATGCAGCACTCCTGCGCCAGGCGCTGTCTGGACAGCCGGGCGACCGTGTGGACGCGTCGAAAGTCTCAGCTATCCAAGACGCCGTGACGCTGAACGCCGCTGCGGCTCTGGCCTGCTATTCCTCGGCAGTCAGCGGGGCGGTTCCCTCCCTGGTCGAAGCGATTGGGGATGAGTTATCTCGGGCGCGGCAGGTGGTGGATAGCGGCGCTGCCTGGGCCTTGCTCGAGCAGTGGGTTCACCTGACGGCAGCCCTGTCCGCCGGAGCACGCTGAGCACTACCGCTGTGCGGGCTGAGGCCGGCCTGAGGGCTTTGCCGGCTTCGAACCTGGCAGCGATCAAGATGGTCGTATGGTCACTCGCCCACGCATCCTGGTTGTTGACGACGAAGTCCGGCTGGCTGAGGCACTTCGTCAGGGCTTGGAGCGGCACGGGTATGACGTGTCGGTGGCTCATGAGGGCAATGCCGCTATCACCAAGGCTCGCGCGGGAGGATTCGACTTGATCTTGCTCGACGTCATGATTCCTGAGCTCAGTGGCTACCGGGTGCTGGAATCCATGCGCCGTGAGGGAATCGACACCCCGGTCATGATGCTGACAGCCAAGGATGGCGAGTACGACGAGGCTGACGCCTTTGACTTGGGCGCTGATGATTACGTCACGAAGCCGTTCAGCACCGTCGTACTCCTTGCACGGATCGCCTCGATCCTTCGACGCCGCCCCGAAGCGGCTCCAGTTGTCAACGTCGGAAATCTGAAGTTGGAACCACGCCGGCATCGGTGCTGGGTCGGTGAACAGGAAATTTCCCTGACCGCGCGTGAATACGCGGTGCTGGCGTACTTATGCATACGCGTCGATGAACCGGTGTCCAAGCACGAACTGTTGGAGCAAATCTGGGAAGATCCAGAGATGGACCCAAACGTCGTCGAAGTCTGCGTTATGCAACTGCGGCGAAAAGTCGGAGCTGAGTGGATCCAGACGATCCGCAACGTCGGCTACCGATTCGTTGACCCCGGTCCTGCTGGCGCGTGAACCGCGGCTCAATCCGGCGAAGGATTGTCTGGATCAGTTCGCTGGCAGTGCTCGCCGGGGGAGTGGTCCTTGGTCTGCTCGTCCTGGTCCTGATCAGCCAGGTGTACACCCGATCTACCGATGCGGTGCTTTCGAGCCGAGTTGGAGACGTGGTTGTTCAGCTCAGTGAGCACAGCGTGGACCTCAACGATCCACCGGATATTGGCTCATCCGATTACTTCGGTGAGGTATATTCGCAACTGGTGAATGCCCGTGGTGCGGTGCTGTCCAGCAGCGTGTCCCTTCCAGCCGGAATGACGTTATGCCCTACGCCGCTGCCGGTGGCCACGGTGTTCAGTACCTCGACATTAACCATCGGAAAAGTGACTGAGACCGTGCGCCGCATGGTCACTCCCGTGACGCGGAGCGGAACCACGGTGTTCGTGTGCGCCGTGGTCAACACCAAAGCCTGGCAACGTGCCGAAGATGCGGTGCGGATCGCAATCGCGGTGATCATTCCACTGGTGACGATTGTGACTGCCCTGGTGGCCGCATACGGTGTGCGTCGGGCATTGACGTCTGTGGAGTCGTTGCGGCAGCAGGCTGCCGCGTTGTCCTCATTGGACAGCGGAGGCCTGGTCGTTCTGCCTTCCGGGGATGAGATCGAACGCCTGGGCCAGACGCTGAACGACATGCTTGACCGCTTGCATCGATCCAGCGCTGCTACGCGGCAATTCGTCGCCGATGCCGGCCATGAGATCCGAAGCCCCCTTGCCACCATGCGCGCTACGTTGGAATTCACACTGGATGCTGGCGAGGAGGAACTGCGCATTGCAGCCCGCGACGTGCTCACCGACCTGGATCGCCTCGAACGCTTAGTCGACGACCTGCTTCTGCTTGCTCGCACGGATGCCAAGGCCCCTGTCGAACGTCGACCCATCAATCTGGATGAAATCGTGGTGGAAGAGGCCGCACGTGCTCAGCGGCGGTTTCCGCACGTAACGGTTGAACACAGTGCAGACCCGGTGACCGTTTTGGCCGAGCCTCGGCGACTTCGTCGAGCGATCACCAACATCTGTGACAATGCTGGCCGACACGCAACGACCACGGTACGTATCAGGTTGCGTCAGGCGTCGGACGGCGCAGTGATCACCGTTGATGATGACGGTCCCGGCATACCGTCAGAGCGAATCAGCGAAGTCTTCGAGCGTTTCGTCCGATTAGATGAGGCGCGAATACGAGATGCCGGTGGCAGTGGTCTAGGACTGCCAATCGCTGTATCCATCATCACTGAGCTTGGGGGCACGGTCGTGGCCAATCCGGGTCCGGGCGGTCACATCATCGTGACCGTGCCTATTTCATGCAGCTAGGAGCGAAGAGCTATTCGGCTGACAGCCGATCCTGCAGCTGGCCCTGCAGGCCGGAGGTTGGGATCCCCGCTGGCCAGCCACTGCCCGCGTTGGCGGCGACTGTCGTCAAACTGATGGCGCAGGTGGCCGCCGCAATGCACTGGTATGGCAAATACACCGGTCAGGGAAACAAGCCGCGTTCCTGGAAGCCAAAGCCAGGCCAGCAACTCTCGTGCCTCCTCCTCCAAGCCAGCGACTCGGCCATTGCCGGGAGAATCGATGCAAGCGCTCGTGGACTGGAGAATCGCGACGTAGGGCTTAGGGTCCGCGCCGACAGGGACACGTGTGGCTCCTGCCAATGTGCCGTATCGAACGCAGTGCACGTCCCATCCGCCATCAGGAGTTGGTCGAGCGGCGATGACCTCAGCATTGGCCGCCAGCATTTGCGTTGCCTGACACCGCTCACTGACTCGAGACAAACTCCCGAGGCGGTCGCGCCATAGGGCCGCCTCCTCGTACCGTTCGGCTGCTGAAAGTTCGGCCATGCGGCTATTGACTGCACACTCCACTGCCCGCAGGTCACCGCTGAGTAGTGCGTGTACCTGCGCGATTGCGTTCGCATAGGCCTCACGATCGTGATCGGCCATACACGGCGCTGCGCATCTGCCGAGTTCATGTCGAATGCATGCCGCAGTGATGGAGCGGGGGTGCTTGGCAAGCTTGGTCGTGCAGGTACGAATAGGGATGGCAAGCTGGATTGCTTCCAAGGCTGCGGCCGCAGCGGCGGCCGAGCCGAAGGGCCCCAGCAGGTGCTGCGCGGGAATTGAACCGTCAAGTTTTCGGACCACCGCAAGACGTGGTGCCGCTTCATCGGTAAGTCGAATCCACGGTGCTGCCTCCGGCGCGCGTGAGGCGCGGTTATAGCGGGGCTGCTCGGATGCGATCAGGCGCAGTTCTCGAATTCTTGCTTCCAAGTCGGTTGAGCACACGATGGGCCGCACGCGCTGGGCGATCGTGATCATTTCGGCCATCCTGCGACGTTGCTCGGAGGCGGTGAAGTAACTGCGCACTCGGGTGCGAATGTTCACTGATGTACCGACATACAGCGGATCGCCCTTGGCATCCTCGAAGATGTAGGCCCCCGGCGCCGCAGGTAGCCCGTCAGCTAAATGGCGCTTGGTGCGCTGAGCAGTACTGACCCGCCCGCAGAGGGCATTGACGTCCTGCACCGTCCTTGCCCCGAGGCTGCCTGATCGCTCGAAAAGGTGATGGAGGACCTCGCTGGTGGCTCGCGCATCATCGAGGGCACGGTGCGTGGGCTGCACGGTTGTCGCGAAGTACGCGGCCAGGGTAGCGAGTTTGCAGTTGCGCACCTCGTCGCGATGCAGTGTGACCCGGGCAAGTCTTGCGGTGTCGATGACGGCAAATTTGGGCCACGGCAGCTCAAGTTGTGCGCAGGCGCCCTTGAGGAAGCTCACGTCGTATGGAGCGTTATGGGCGACCAGCACCGAGCCAGCAGCAAAATCCAAGAAGGAGGGAAGGACAGCAGATAACGTCGGAGCACTGGCAACGACAGCGTTGGTGATGCCAGTCAGCGACGCGATGAATGGCGGTATTGGAACTCCTGGATTCACGAGTGTCGAAAATTCTGCAACCACCTCGCCACCGTGCAATTTCACAGCACCGATCTCCGTGATGCCTCCTTCGGCCGGATTGCCTCCGGCTGTTTCGAGGTCGACGACCACAAAAGTGGTGGCCTGGAGGAGATCTCCTATCTCATCCAGGCTCAACTGTTCGGTGCTTCCCACGTCCATCACGCTAGATCACCGGGCAGACATCCCGCCGCAGTTCGAGCGCCGATAGGGTCTAGGCGTGTCTATCTCCCTTCCTGACGACAAGTCACGCCTGCGTTGCGCACACTGTGGCAATCTGACCCGGTTCGATGTCGTGCGCTCCAGGCGTACCTCGGAGTTCTGGCACACCGACATGGCGGGGAACGTCTCGGTTGAAGAGACCGCAATTCTCGGAGAGACAGTGGAATCGATCACCTGCCGCTGGTGCGGTTCGGCAGATCGCGTTGAAATCGTGCCGCGGCCGGAGTTCGGCGGGCCGGATTCAGAAGCGGCCGGCGACGGCGGCGTCTAACAGCCTGAGCGTCTGTCACACCCACGATCTATCGTGCGGTTATGCGAATCGACTGCTCCACATGTGCTGCACCGGCTGCCGCCTGCTCTGACTGCATGGTCACCGTTTTCCTCGGGGTTCCTGCCCTGAGCTTTGATCTGCCGGATGATCACGCTCCTGCTGTGAGTGCCTTGGCCAACGTGGGCCTGGTGCCGCCACTGCGACTGATTTCCTCCGATCACCCCGTGGTGGGAGACGCGGAAGGTGACCAAAGCCGTATTTCAGCATAAAACGGATAAATGGTCGAACCTATGCTGTGAGTGGCTTTGCTGTGCCCGAGCGCGGGGAAACCGTCTGTTACCGTGGAATTGAGGTCGGAAGCTTCCAAGCGGCGCTGCCGACTGGTTGATCGTGGATTCAAGCGGAGGTGGGCGTGCGCGGTTCGGGTGCATGGGCTCGACGTGCCGCCGCGGGTTTGGGCGTGAGCCTGGTTGCCGTGATGTTGTTCAGCCCTTCGGCGCATGCAGCCCCGAGCCTTTCGCAGGTGCGTGCTGAGGTACAAAATCTGCAGTCCAAAGCCGAAACCGCCAACGAGAACTTCAATCAGGCACAAATCCAGCTCAGCCAATTGCAGGCTGAGTTGGGTACGCTCAATGCCACAGGTGCCCGACAGCGCCGTCAGGTCGCCAAGATCATGACCGGGGTGGACGCATTGGCGCGCTCTGCCTACGCCAGCGGTGGGATGCCGCCAAGTCTTCAGGCCCTCCTGGCGGACAATCCGCAGAATTTCCTGTCACAAGCCGGCACGTTGCAGCAGTTGGCGCAATCTCAGTCAGCTGAACTTCGTCGGGTTCGCACTGCCAGGATTCAGTTGGCGCAGACCGAGGCGGCTGTTGCGCAAAAGACAGCCCAGGCGCGCGCGGTTCGTAACCGAATGGCGTCCTATAAGCAGCAAGCCGATAGTGCGTTAGCGCAGGCGCAGGCGGTTCTCAATGGTCTGCAAGCTGCCGCCCGCCGCCAGTATGAAGCGCAACTGGCCGCTGCACGTAAGCGCGCTCAGGCAGAAGCCGTGGCGCGTCGTCACCAATTGGCGCACATCCACATTCCGCTGTCAGCTGGCGGCTCCGCACGTGCAATGGTGGCGGTGCGTTACGCGTTGTCGCGTGTTGGTGATCGGTACATTGCCGCCCACGCAGGTCCGTCATCATTCGACTGCTCCGGTCTGACGATGGCGGCGTGGCGCCAAGCAGGGGTCTCGCTAGCCCATTACAGCTACTCCCAGTTCGATCAGACCAGGCATATCTCCCTGAGCCAGGCGCAACCCGGTGACCT
>CAIKZY010000078.1 GCA_903832025.1 uncultured Actinomycetes bacterium | reverse complement strand
TTCTGGAAGCGCGCTGCCGGCGCGAACGTGTGGGACGTTGACGGGAACCGTTACATCGATTTGACCGCCGGATTCTCTGTCGCCGGCATCGGACACACCAATCCACGCGTGGTGGCAGCGCTGAAGAAACAGGCCTCCACCCTGCTCCACGCAATGGGCGACGTGCATCCGAATGAATTGAAACTCCAACTCGCCCGCGAGCTTGTCGCGCAGGGCCTGCAGTGCCTCGTCGCTGGCCAGTGAGCCTTCGCTGTCGCCCGACTCACTGGAGTAACTGGAGATGTTGTCACCCGACTCCAGTGCAGCGGCCTGATCAGCAACACGAGCCTCATCGATCTGCTTGCGATGAGCTTCCCAGCGGGCGTGAGCGTCTGAATACTCCTTCTCCCACTCAATACGCTGATTCTCGAAGCCGGCCTTCCACTCCCCTGTCTCAGGGTCAAAGCCATTGGGCCCGATGTAGGCGCCAGCCTCGTCGAACGCCGGAGCCATGCCGTACAGGTATGGATCGAACTCCTCCACAGCGACGGCGTCACCTGAATCATTTGCCTGCTTCAACGACAACGAGATCCGGCGGCGCTCAAGATCGATGTCGATGACCTTGACGAAGATGTCGTCGTTGACCTGGACAATCTGCTCAGGTAGCTCGATGTGGCGCTCTGCCAATTCCGAGATATGAACCAGGCCTTCAATGCCTTCATCGACGCGAACGAATGCGCCGAACGGAACGAGCTTGGTCACCTTGCCGGGAACGACCTGGCCCATGCCATGTGTTCGCGCGAAGTGCTGCCACGGATCTTCCTGCGTCGCCTTGAGCGACAACGACACACGCTCTCGGTCCATATCGACGTCAAGAACTTCAACAGTGACTTCTTGGCCGACTGCGACGACCTCAGACGGGTGGTCGATGTGCTTCCAGGACAGCTCGGAAACATGCACCAGGCCGTCGACGCCACCTAGGTCCACGAAAGCCCCGAAGTTGACGATGGATGACACAACTCCGGATCGAATCTGGCCCTTTTGCAGCTGGGTCAGGAAGGTCTGACGAACCTCAGACTGGGTCTGCTCCAACCATGCCCTACGCGACAGAACAACGTTGTTGCGGTTCTTGTCCAATTCGATGATCTTGGCTTCCAACGTCTTTCCGACGTACGGCTGAAGATCGCGCACGCGGCGCATCTCGACCAGCGATGCCGGCAGGAATCCGCGCAGGCCGATATCAATGATCAAGCCACCCTTGACGACCTCGATGACTGCGCCCTCAACAACGCCGTCTTCTTCCTTGATCTTCTCGATCGTGCCCCAGGCGCGCTCGTACTGGGCGCGCTTTTTGGACAGGATGAGGCGACCTTCCTTGTCCTCCTTGGTCAGCACGAGGGCTTCAACCTGGTCGCCCACCTTGACAACCTGGGAAGGATCCACGTCATGCTTGATGGACAGTTCGCGGGAGGGAATGACGCCTTCGGTCTTGTACCCGATGTCGAGCAGGACCTCGTCACGATCAACCTTGACGATGGTGCCTTCGACGATATCTCCGTCATTGAAGTACTTGATTGTTGCATCGATGGCTGCGAGGAAGTCCTCGGCGGAGCCGATGTCGTTGATTGCAACCTGCTTGGCGGTGCTGGTGATCGTCATGTAGTAGGGAACCTTGTTGTCGAGTTAGTGCTGCGCACGCCTGACCGTCGGTCAGCCCTCCTCACTCGGTATGGACTCGGGCACGAACGCTGCCCGCCAAGCCTACGGCAGAGCAGCCCGAGTACCTAAAGGGACATATCGGACACCTGTGCGGGTGGTGTCGGTGCGGTTGTGGCGGCTAATGAGCAGCGGCCTCCCAATTTCGGCC
>CAIKZY010000077.1 GCA_903832025.1 uncultured Actinomycetes bacterium | reverse complement strand
GGCGAAGTAGCCGGTTCCCGGAACGATGAATCCACCTTCGCCCTGAATGGGCTCAATGATGATGGCGGCGACATTTCCTGCGCCGATTTCCTTCTCAATGCGAGTGGTGGCGATCTTGGCCATCTCCACGCCACTGAGTCCACGATCGCGCAACGGGTACGAAGTTGGGACGCGGTACACCTCAGGGGCGAAGGGGCCGAAGGACTGCTTGTACGGCATGTTCTTCGCCGTCAGCGCCATCGTCAGATTGGTGCGACCGTGATATCCATGTTCGACGACGACTACCGCCTGTCGTTTGGTGTACGACCGGGCAATCTTGACGGCATTCTCCACGGCTTCTGCACCGGAGTTGAACAAGGCGCTTCGTTTGGCGTGATCGCCGGGCGTGAGCCGATTGAGTGCTTCGGCCACCTCCACGTACCCGGTGTACGGCGTCACCATGAAGCATGTGTGCGTGAACAGACCCGCCTGCTCTTGCACGCCCTGAGTGACGTACGGGTTGGCATTGCCAACGGTGGTGACCGCGATACCTGACCCAAGGTCAATAAGTTGATTTCCATCGACATCAACAAGGATGCCGCCACCAGCTCGCGCAACGAAGACCGGCAGTGTCACCGAAACACCACCGGAAACCGACTGCAATCGACGCTCGTTCAGAGCGAGCGAAGCTGGCCCTGGGATCGCCGTGAGCAACCGGCGCTCCTGGACGATCTCGTTGTCCGTAATTTCCTGGGTGAGCGTCATCGCATCCTCCGTATCGGGTAGAACAAGCCTATGGTGCTCTGTCCCATTGCAAAAGTCCGAATTGGATAACAGAGACGACAGATCTGTCCATTTGGGCCACAATCATGGGCATGGCCATGACAATTGCCGACCTGATAGCAATTCCAGACCTGAAGCTCACGCTCTTGACTGAGCAGGTGCCATTGACCGCGGCTGTGACCTGGGTGGCGGTCAGCGAACTGAGCGACCCGAGCCCGTGGCTGTCTGGCGGTGAGTTACTGCTGACAACGGGGATGCGACTTGGCTCCGAACAACTGGCGTGTCAGAAGTACGTAGACACATTGCATTCGGCCAATGTCAGCGTGCTCGGATTCGGCACCGGGCTCTCCCATGATCGCGTGCCAGATGCGTTGGTAGCCGCGGCGGAGCGTGCCGGAATTGCTGTTCTCGAGGTGCCAGAGCCATTGCCATTTGTCGCCATCAGTCGTGCGGTAAGCACATGGCTGGCTGACCGTGAGAATCAAGCACAGCTGGCATCGTTTCGAGCACAGGCGGACTTGATCCGGGGAGCGCTGAGCAAGCCAGGTGATGTTCAGGGACTTCTAGAGATCCTGGCGACACATCTTCGCGGGTTTGCGATCGTGACCATGACCGACGGAAGACCTGACATCGCAGCACCGCCTGAATCCCTGGAGACCGTGGATCGGTTTTCGGATGCGATCGAGCGCATTCGGCCACGAGGTCTGCTGGGCTCATTTGCCATGGCGTCGCCGGGCGAGCACGTGGTGGTCCTCCCGTTGGGTGCGGCAGGTCGAGCGGTGGGCTTCCTGATCACGGGAGGGCCACAAGCCATCACCGCTGTTGACCAGGCGGTGCTGAATCTTGCCGTGTCACTGATCTCCTGGGATGCGGTGCGGCCGGCGAACACGGCCGCGCAATTGCAGGAACTGCAGTCAATGGTGATCGCCCTAGCCCAGCATGTTGATGTTCCGGCAAGCCTTTGGCATGGAATGGGAATGGCTGACCGTGTCGTTGCCGTCCAAGTGCGAACGCGGCAGTCGAGCCAGTCAAGTGACCTCCTGGAGCGATTCTCTCGCATTCCTGCATCGATCTGGCAGCTCGATGCAGGGGGCGTCCACGGTCTGGTCTCGCATGCTGGGGTGGAGGAGTTATCTCGATTCCTCGGACATGAAGTTGCCATCGGCGTATCCGAGCCAATCCGCGCCGACTCAGCTGTTGCCGTCCGAGCAGCCCTGGCCCATGCCCGCCATGCAGTCGATCAGGCCACGGAAGGCAGTGGCGTGTGTTCATATCAAGAGGTCACGGACCAATCCTTGTCAGGATTGATCGAAGCCGACCGACTCGTGCAATGGTCAGCGGCATACCTGAAATCCATTCACGCGTC
>CAIKZY010000076.1 GCA_903832025.1 uncultured Actinomycetes bacterium | reverse complement strand
GAGCAACCGCGACGACATCGCGGCGGAACTCGATCGGAAATGCTTTCGGCATGACAAACATCCTTCCAGCGAGGACGAATCCTCACAGGTCAGGAGGCAACCAAACTCGGGGCAGTCCCAACCAGGGACGCGTAAGTTTTGACAGGTCGTCCGATGCCTCATGCCTAGGAGGCGGACGGCATACGTGGCGTGCTTTCCGCACAACCGAGTTGATCCGTTCTACCGAGTAAAACTCTTACGCCCAGCGCCAGACGGGAGGCTGAGACGCCACGGCGGACTACAGTGAGGGCATGCTCGGGTTTCTGAGGAAGCGGCGCTCCTGGGCCAAGGCTGGACTGCTGGCAGCGGTGTCCGCATCGCTGGTATTCGGGCTCTCTGGGTGCATTGCGGCACCGATCACGATCTCGGGATCTGGCACCACCGCCGTGACCGTGTCCTGGTCTGGAACCGCGACCAGTCAGACCGTCAACAACGTTGGCTTTCCCGTCGGTGATGTCCTGATCATCTGCTCCCTCGATCAGGCGGATAACTGCAACAACCAAAATGGCCTGTACTTCGACTTCCTTGCCGATGGTTCGACCAGCACCGTTATCACCACCGACACCCCGGTGTATGGCCTGACCGGATCGACTCGCTTACCCCCCGGTAATTACGTGATGGCGGCATTTTCTGCCGTCTATCAAAACGGCGATCCCGCGCCAACGCCTACGGAAGTCGGCGGCGTGATGTCGTTCACCATTGCCGATGGAGATCCCGATAAGACGATCTGGTACCAGTCCATCGGGCGTGACAGCACTGCAAGCACATGCCCTGACGGCTGGCAACCCAGTTGGGCGCAGTGGCCCAACAATGGCGCCGGCGGGTTCGTCTGCAACAAGCAGACCTACCGCTACTACCCCGATGTGCCGGTCACCGATTCAACTGCGATCCCGACGGGCACGCCCTGGTTGCAATCGGTGGGGCGCGCTGCCGTCGATGCCCCATGCCCCAGTGGGTATGACCCCAGCTGGGCGCAGTGGCCCAACAATGGCGCCGGCGGGTTCGTCTGCAACAAGCAATCAACGCTGTAAGCCAGGTACGCAACCGACCGGTGATCCCCAACAGCGTTCCGAGATCCCTTGAGGGCCCGTGGGATTCAGTGGTGCAGGCAAAAGCGCCCTGCTAACCCAGTCGCCTTCGGCGCAGGTCGCTTCCTGTCCTGGACTGCATGGCGCATCGCCGTTCAAGATGCGGCACAGCGCTAGCCCGCCGGCATCAGATTCGCAAAACTGCCCCAGGTGATAGCGCGGATGCAGGTCCATCCCCCGGTGTTGCCGTTGGGCCACTGCTCATACGACGGATGCCAGGTCGGACCGGAAATGGGATTGCTCGGATCGGCCCAGCCCGACCGCCAGGTACTCAACACCATCGGCGGTGCATCACACGGAGCCGTCGGTCCGCTGCGCACGTAGGACTGCACCTGCACAAGCGCGGTTCCTGGCGAACTGTCGGGCAATCTGCCGGCGCTGGCCGGCATTGCCGTCACGACGGCACTGGCGGCGACAGCTAGCACCCCGGATACCAGCAGGCTCGTACTTGTCCGGCTCATTGTGTCTCCCTCGTCAATCACGCCTGCTCACTGCGCCTAATTGAGAATGTCGAGTGCGGCGAATGACCCCCAGGTGATGGCGCGGATGCAGGTCCATCCCCCGGTATTGCCATTCGGCCACTGCTCATAGGACGGATGCCAGGTCGGACCGGAAATGGGATTGCTCGGATCGGCCCAGCCCGACTGCCAGGTACTCAACACCATCGGCGGTGCATCACACGAAGCCGTCGGTCCGCTGCGCACGTAGGACTGCACCTGCACCAGGTTGTATCCGGGTGGACCGGCAGGGCTTGCTTGCGCCGAGCCGGCGAACAGGACACCCGCTACCGCGGCTAAGGCAACTGCCGAGACGGCCGTCCCTGCTAGCACTGCACGATTCACGCTCACGCTCCTGTCGTTTGCACACCCGATGTTCCTCACCGTAGTCCCGCTCGTGCCCAGGACGTGCGAGATTGGCGAACCGCTACCACGTGGCGCGCGAAATATTGATCGCTCACAGTTGGCTTCAGGGCCCACCGTGCTAGCCCGAAGCGGCACCGATCCGCGCTGCTTGGCTGCCGAGCCGTTGCGGGTCCGACAAGGGAAACCTGTCGAGGATCTTTCGGCACCTGCAAAGTCCGCGTGTGGATGCACTGGAAGCGCTCGCTGCTGCGCTCGAGATTGGCGTGTACGAGTTACTCGTTCGCCTGGGAGTGGTCGACCCTGAGGCAGATTCTCCACCACGGGTCAGCAGGTCCGGCCAAACAGTCACGTTCACCTGGCCGTCCTAGAACCCGCCGTGGTGGCGAAACACACATTTCCCCGGAAGCCAGCAGCGCGCACCGGTCGATCTGAAGGCGGTCATCTGGCTGTTGGCGCCCGTGGTCGCACGGGTGACCGCTCCTGAACTGAAGATGTCCTGCACGAAGCGTGCGGCTCCCGCCGTAGTTCCGGTGTACGTGGAACACTTAGCGACTCAGAGCCTGCTGGCGAATACCTTCCAGGACATGCCAACGCCGTCGAGGGAACCGCCTGATTCGGAACGCGTTGACACGTTGTGATCTGAACCGGCGAGTCGGCGGCCTCTGCCCGAACATTGCTCGGGCTCGCGGCAAGCGCAGGTACGTGCGGGGAGCCACTCAGTCATTTCCGCCGTGGTTCGGCCGCGAGTACCGATGAATCCCCACTACAGTGCTGCCCGTGATGTTCTCCATGTTCTTGCTGTGGATCGGCGCATTCCTCGGGATCTTCCTCAAGTGGCGTTGGACGCCGGCACTGGTCATTGTGACGTTGGTGTGGACGCTGGTCCTGCTGAAGTTGCACATATCCTCGGCCCTCCCACTGAACTTCTAGGGCTGCGATGAATACCGAACGTTCCGTCACGATTTCACGCCTGCTCAACATCCTGGCGCTCCTTGCCTTGCTTGGAGTGCTAGCCGGGTCGTTGCACCTGCAGTTCGGCGTTGGTGAACAGCCGTGCCCGCTCTGCCTGGTGCAACGATCAGGAATGTTCGGACTGGCAATCGGTCCGGCAATGAACCTGTGGTGGGGAATTCGCGCCAGGCATTACGCGCTGAGCATCCTGGCAGCGTGCGCCGGCTCAGCAGGAAGCATCCGCCAGGTGCTGCTGCATATCTATACCCCGAGCGACCCGGGCTACGGCCCCGCATTCGCCGGATACCACCTCTACACGTGGGCGCTGATCACCTTCATCATCGCGATCGTCGGCTGCGCAGTACTGCTCCTGTGGGAGACCCCGCTCTTGGCCCACGACCGTGGCATTCGCGACGCATCCCCCCGGATGCGCATCTTGGCGTTCACCACCGTCTTCTGGACCTTCATTGACTTGCTCATCGTGGCGATCTCGGTGATTCCCGAATGCCAGGCGGGCATGTGCCCTGACGATCCCGCCAACATTGCAGGCGTCGGTGACAGCGCGGGTTGGATCCTCGTGCTCTGCCCGGTCATCCTCGCCTTCATCCTCGGCCTGATCGCCAACCGCAAACTCCTGCGCGACTAGCGACTTGGCGCTTGGGTGCTGCGGCTCTGGGGCGCTGCCTTGCACTGCTGGTGGCCCAGGCCAGCTTCACTCACGCACGAGTTGACGCAGCAGATTGCGCCGCCAGCATGCCCGGACACGAGCACAGGAGTTCACGAGTCGCGTGGCAGGCGCGACCGTAATACTCAGCAGGAGATATGCAGTCATGGATTCACGATCGCAGGATCGGTAGCACGCACGGTGACGTGCACCAACGCCCAGGCCACGAGAGTTCCAACGATGCAGCACCAGGCGTTGGCCAAGCAGTGGCACGGTGTCGATCAGGAAATCCCGCTGCTCAGGACAGGATCGCTCCTACTTGGTCGACGCGGTCACAGCCGGTGACGGACTCGGAGCCGGGTTGGACGGATCGACATGGCCAACACCGGCGAGGTGCTCCATGTACCAACCCTCCGAGACCGCGGTGATGACCACGCCTGAGATGTGGTTGGCGGCATTGGCCATCAGCCCATGTCCGATATACATCGTCACGTGGTGCACGCCGCCGCCGAAGTAGAACAGCAAGTCGCCAGGTTGAATGGCTGACAGGGCGATGTGCTGCGTCTGGTCGTACTGGGTGTAACTCAAGTGGGTCAGCTTGACACCGGCCGCTGCCCAGGCTGCCATCGTCAAGCCGGAGCAGTCGAACGTATCCGGTCCGGCAGTGCTCGCCACGTATCGATCACCAATCTTGGACAGGGCGTATTGCACCGCCACTGCGGCAGGCCCGGTCGCGCCGGTTTCCTGCTCCACCTGAGCCAGTGGCTGCATCCCTGTGGCCGGAGCTTGGGACGTACCGGGCGGCTGAGCGCTGCCCGAGGCAGCCGGTGCGGGCACCGCACTGGTGGCCGGGGCCTCGGAGTCGGCGACGTATCCAATCAGGTCGACGCGAACGCGAGCATCGACCGTTGAGCTGATGTTGAGCTGGCCGGCCTTCCCGGTGGGCACCAGGGCGATTGTCGAGGTTTCCTGGCCACTGACAATGGGTGCCACCGGACCGGGCGGTGTGCTGCCCAGCGGGTAGACCTGAACGCCACCGGGCGCTGCAGCCTGATGCGTGGTGATCTTCAGCAACGCAGCGACCAGTTTCTTCGCGCCCGGGGTGCCGTACTGATGAGCCAGCGCCACGGTTTGCTCGGTGCCTGCCTTCCACATCCCATGGGCCAACGCGACCGCCGGTCGCCCCTGGGCCATCGGAGGTGCAGCACTGAGCCCGAAGCCCAGGAGATTCACTTTCAGATTGACACTTGATGCCTTGGAGTCTGTGAGAAATACGTGGCCCTCAGACACCGGCACGAGCATTACCGCAGACTTCGTTGCCTGGCCAATGAAATCGAATTTGGCCACAGCACGACCCGTTGGCGTGCGCGACACTGTCACCTCGCCGGCGGCTGATGCGTCGTGGGCCGTCATGAGAATCAATGCACTATGGGCATTGGTGGGCAGACCCGACAAGGACACGATGCGCGCTGTTCCCGGCTGCATTGGCCCGTCCCCATTTGCTGAGTCATAGGCCAGGGCCGTGCCAATTGCCTGGAACGAACTACTGCTGGCCTGAGCCAATGTCGTCGTGGAGCCAACCTGCGGCAAGGCCGGTGCCGGATCGTCCTGTGGGCTGTTCGCGGCCACCGCGCCAGGGGCGATGATGGACGCACTGACCACGAGCAGTGCACCGATGCCCGCGGCCAGGGTGGCGAGGGCACGACGTGAACGTCGACGCATATATATGCGTCGACGCATTCGTGGTGCTCTTGGCCCCATGTGCACCCGCGCACTTTGACACGAAAGTGGCACATGTGGCCAATGAGACACCTGAGTCACAAGGTTGTAATTCGTTTCCCCCCTAAGAAGCCTGAACCTGCCCTTGAGAGATTGTTGAAGGACTACTTGAGACTTCAGCGAATGCGGACCGCCTGCTCCGTACTTTGTCCCACATGTGCGCGGCGAAACCGCCGAGCATCCATGAGCACCCGGTGTGTTCTCCGTGGGTGCAGGCCTAGCCGCGATTCGCACCTAGATATCCCGGCCGAGCGCCGGAGGTGACATGTTCGCAGTTGCGGCATCCCCCACTGCCGCTGGCATGCGTCGGATCGACGGGTACTGCCCCACCCAGGAGCGTGACCACGAGTGCCGCATGCACTCCCCATGTGTCCTGAACGTCGGTAGACTTGGGTGTTCGCCGAACCGCGGAGGCACGCATGACCAGGTTGACTGCATTACCCCAATGGATGCGCACTCGCCGAAGTGCAGTGGTGGCACTGGCATCAGTCCTGACTGTGAGCGGGGCCATGCTGGTTGCCAGCCCGGCCCAAGCTGGGAATGTCTCGGTATCCATGGCTTGCGACGCTGCCACGGTTCACGTGACGGCGAACATCGGAGACGCCATCACGTTTACGTTCAGCGGCGACTGCCTGACTCCTGGCGGAGGGGGCGATAGCGACATGGCCAACATCGTTGGCCCGCACGATGCCGCAGACGGCATCGGCTATCTCGGTCAACCGATTTCGTCCACCGGAAGCTGGTCGACCTGGGGCAGTTACGGCTCCTTCGGCCCAAACGACTGGTACGGAACACCTGGGCCTGGCCCGGCATCGTCAGTCACGGCCGTGCTCCTGGGGATTCCGCCGGCCGGGGCGAACTCCCCGATCAATGCTGGTGTTCCCTTGACGCCCGGTGATCAGATCGCCAGCTTCGAAGTCAACAATGGACCGCCGGCCGGCACCACGATCGCGATCGTGTGGGACGGTGCCCCGGCAAGTGCCCCCGATGCACAAATGCCCGCGTGGCTTCAGTCCTACGGCCGCTCGGCCAGCCAGTCCTGTCGACCCGGCTGGAGCCCGTCGTGGGCGCAGTGGGCGGTGGCTGCCACCGGCGGCTCCGTGTGCAATCGGACCGTGTTCTGGAACGGTTCGGCGTGGATGCAGAGCCCAAGTCAAGGATGGGGTGCCTCAGATCCCTCACAGACCACTGCGTGGGATGGGCGATAACCGGCACTGACCGGTCGACCACGCTGCAGGGCTGGGTCAACGGCTCACTTCACGAGACATAGCTCGCTGGCGAACGGGGTCATTCACCGCTCGTGCCTGCCGACGGGAAGAGCTTCAGACATCGTGCTGAGCAGGCTGTTGCCAGAAACAGTGCATCCACACCTTCGGTGCGGTCGTCAAGCCCCTGATCTGCGAACCTGAAGGAACGTTGCCGCAACTGCTACCGCACTGATCACCGTAATCGTGAATGGGGCCCAGGCGGCGTACCTGGCAGCTGCGATTGCCACGCCCACCAACGCCCACTCAACAGCAAGAACGTACGCAACACCGGGTCGAATCCACACGATCACCGCTAATGCACTGACTCCTGCGCCAACCAGGCACAGCGACTGCATCCAGCCAGCATCGGCATAGCGAGCAGGCAGGTTCGTCACCAGGTTCAACCAGATCGCAGCAGTGGACCATCCGGCGTAGAGCCCGAGCGTGGAGGCGACAAGACCATTCCGCCGAACATCTGATTGCGTGCGGAGTCGATACAAGCCCACCACTAGCGCGGCCAGGATGCCGGCGAACACCACCACTGTTCCCCACGCCGATTGTGCCCAGGCAACCAACAGCCATACGGAAAAGCCCAACTGCGCGATCACCAATGGCCAACCGGCTACCCGGTAGGCAGGGGTGGCCGACCGACGCCATGACAGTGCAGCAACAATCAAGCACAACACGATGACCAGACCCCAAATGGCGAAGAAAGTACTTGCCGGGGTCACTGCGTGTCCACGTCCGTCATCGAATGAACCGATGGGAATCAACGCCGTTGATGCAACCATGCCCATGGCGGTCACTGTCAGGAGCAGGCGCTGCATCGTGAAAATGTAACGCGAACCGAAGTGCCCATCAATGCCTGCCAACGTGCATCTGGGAAATCGAACGTCGTTGTCGACGCGCCCTGAGGGCGCGGATTTCCGTTTTCTGACTCCTACCGAGTACGGTAAGGGTGTTGCACAAGTGCACAAGGTACTTGTCGCGACCACTGGGCACCTGATGCCCTCTTGCGAGTCTTGGCTTTAGCGGCGATCACGAATAGGGATCGCGTTCTGGACGCGCTTGATGTCCTGAACGATTCCCCGCTACAGAAGGCTGCACCATGACCGCTTTGACCTTTGAAGAACTCGGCATTCCCATCCCCCTGCTGGCTGCATTGCGTCGCTCCGGCGTCAATGAGCCGTTCGCGATCCAGAAGGCGACACTTCCCGATGGCATCGCTGGCCGCGACGTGCTCGCACGTGCCCAGACCGGGTCGGGCAAGACCCTGGCGTTCGGCCTTCCGCTGATCGTGCGCCTGATCGGAAAGCCGGCGATCCCGCGTCAACCACAAGGCCTCGTGCTCGTTCCCACTCGTGAATTGGCCATGCAAGTCAGCGACGGCCTGACTCCCCTGGCTGAGGCATGCGGCCTGCGCATCCGCCTCATCGCAGGCGGCATGCCCTATGCCAAGCAAATCCAGGCACTTGATCGCGGCGTGCACATTCTCATTGCGACGCCGGGACGGCTGGTTGACCTGGTCAATCGCGGCAACGTCGACTTGGCCCAGATCGCGGTTACTGTGCTGGACGAAGCAGACCAGATGGCCGATATGGGCTTCACCGAGATCGTGCAGGAGATCTTGGATCAGACCCGCGCCCGCGGACAGCGGCTGCTGTTCAGCGCGACGCTGGATGGAGACGTCGACAAGCTGGTTCGTGCATACATGCACAACCCAGCCAGGCACGAGATTGCCTCCGGTCAGGCACACGTCAGCACCATGGAGCACCACGTACTGGTCGTGCACCCAATGGACAAGGATGAGATCACCGCGCGGATTGCCAGCCGAGACGGCAAGACGATGCTGTTTGCTCGCACGCAGCTGGGCGTGGATCGCATCACCGAAACATTGCACTCGCGAGGCGTGGCCGCAGGCGCGCTGCATGGTGGCAAGTCACAGGCCGTGCGCACCAAGACCTTGGCTCAGTTCAAGGACGGCACGATCAACGTGCTGGTCGCCACCGATGTCGCCGCGCGCGGTATCCACGTCGATGGCATCTCCCTGGTCGTCAACATCGATGCCCCACGCGACCCCAAGGACTACGTCCACCGCGCCGGCCGCACAGCACGCGCCGGTGCATCGGGAACCGTGGTCACGATCACTGCGCCAAAGCAGCAACGCGGCGTCGATGGCCTCACGGCCAAGGCGGGAGTCAAGCCGACAGTCAGCCGGGTTCGCCCCGTTGATGACGTCCTGGTTGACATCACCGGTGCACAGCAGCCATCGGGCATCCCGTGGATCCCGCCGAAGGAAGCATCACACTCACGGGTCAACCGCGCTTCACATCAACGCAGCGGCGGTTTCAAGGGCCGCAGCGGCGGGCCTCGCAAGCCTGGACGTACGGAGCGATTTGAGCGCGCCGATCGCCCGGCCGGCGCAGTACGATTTGAGCGCGCCGATCGCCCCGAGCGCACTGAACGGACTTCTCGTCCGGACTGGACACCGCCGGCGGATCGGCCGACCAAGGCAGATCGCTACATCCGACCTGAGCGCACCGAACGTCCTGCACGCCAAACTCGACCCGCACGTACCGAGCAGGCAGACCGCCCCGGTCGGCCGGATCGATCTGACCGACCGGTTCGCGACGAGCGATACACCCGCCCGGCGCGAACTGAGCAGGCAGAGCGCACGAGTCGATCAGATCGGCCGCAGCGTGCGGAGCGAAGCGACCGTGCTCCCCGCTCGTTCGAGTCCGAGGGGGCACCCCGTCGCAGTAGCCGCGTTGCGCCGTCGACTCAGCGTCCCAGCGGATCACGTCCGTCCCGAGTCAATGATGCGGATGCTCCTCGCCCTCCGCGGACCGCAACGTCCCGAACTGAGCGATACATCGATGCCCAAGGCGCAACGGGAAAGCCGCGCGCGACCAGGCCTGGCAGCACCGATGCACGCTCATCGGCCCGCGATGGGGTGGCAGGCAAGAAGCCGCGATCGAAAGTGAAAGCTGGCAAGCCCGGCAAGCCGGCTGCAAAAGCGGGAAAGACCAAAGCGGGAAAGGCTAAGGCCGGAAAGTCAAAGGTCCGCTAGCTCGGGCTCACGGCGCACGCACGCCACCAGAGTTCTTGCATGCTGCTTGGAGAGATCGGACACGCCCGTCGTGGACGTGATGGTGCATCACCTGACCCAGGGACCTGCACGAACCTGGCCCGAATCGCCGACCTGCACTTCGATATGTGACATCCCCGATTGGGCAGCAGTGGGCATGGACTCAGCGGACTTCCCCAGCGCACTGAGCGCCAAGGTGCAGTCCCTGCGGGTGGCTCGGTGCTCAGTACGGCAACCGGGAAATCGGCCCGGGGCCGCACGGGTCAGGACATATCGTCGGGCTCAGGATCTGGCTGACGAAGCGCGCTGAGGCCGAAAGGTGACCCACAAAGAGGCCCAGCTGTCCCAATGCCACAGCCTGCCTGGCCCACGGAGCTGCTCAATGTGACCTATTCGTCGCATCCCGTCGGCTGCTCTGGGAGCGCCGACCACGAAGTTAGGGTAGCCTTACCTCACTCGTCACGGATAAGGGGAATTACCAATGAGTTCTGTGCAGATCACGCTGCTCGGCGCCATCGCCGGGGCCACGATCTTGCTGGGGCTTCCCCTGGGCCGCATTCGCGCCAAGATGCCCAAGACCCGGGCCTGGCTCAACGCCCTGGCTATCGGCATCTTGCTCTTCTTGCTCTGGGACGTGTTGACCCATGCGTGGCAGCCGATCGACAGTGCACTGACGGCCAAGCAACCGGGCACCGTGGCTGGGCTGGCGTTCCTGTTTGCCGTGGGGATCGGCACCGGCTTAATCACCCTGGTCTACTTCGACCGCTGGATTGCCCGCACCGCGGCCGCACGCAAGCCCATCGGTCCTGGCGCAGCGGCAGTGGCGGAATTCAGCCCTGCGGCGCACACGCACACGGTGAAATCCCTGGCCATGATGATCGCTGTAGGTATTGGCCTGCACAACTTTGCCGAGGGCTTGGCCATTGGCAATAGCGCAGCCAATGGCGCAGTCAGCCTGGCCGTGCTGCTGGTGATCGGATTCGCTGCGCACAATGCCACCGAAGGATTCGGCATCGTGGCTCCAATGGCCGCAGAGCGGGTGCGGCCCAGCTGGGGGTATCTGTTGCTGCTGGGTGTCATCGGCGGCGGTCCAACACTGCTGGGCACTGTAGTCGGCCAGCGATACACCTCAGATGTGGCGTCAGTGATCTTCTTGACGCTGGCGGCTGGCTCGATTTTGTACGTGATCATCGAACTGCTGTCCGTCGCGCGCAAGATGAACGTCAAGACCGTCACCACATGGGGCATCTTCATTGGGCTGCTGCTCGGCTTCGCCACCGATGCCATCGTGACACTGGCCGGCGCGTAGGACTTCGCCCCACGGACTACTGGGCAATGGCTCAGCCGGGCCGGGTGCGGTTGATGCGTGACTTCTTGAACCCCAGTGCGACCGCGTGATCGCAGTTGCCCATCGTGGTCTGCCCGTGATTCCCATGCCCGAACACGGTTTCGGACTCCCGAGGGGGAGTTTTGCTTGCGCACATGCGGCTCACCACCACCTGGAATCAGTCGCCCTGTAACCTCAAGGAGTTCGCGCGCAGGAAATTCGCGGATGACTGCACTCAATGAGAGGGTCCATGTGATGAGCACCAACGAATCTTCCCCAACGCCCTGGGACGAAGTGCGGGTGATCTCACATGCTCACGAGGAGTTTGATGATCAAGCGTGCGTCGTGGTGAACATGGTGACCTTGGAGCTCATCGAGCTTGACGAGGTTGGTCGCTCGATGTGGACCGCCTTGCGCGAGACATCCTCGGTTGACAAGACCGTCAGTCGCCTGCTCGAGGAGTTTGACGCGGAAGCTGAACAACTTCAGTCCGATGTGCGACGCTTTACTGAGGATCTTCGATCCCTGGGACTCGTTGAGGGTGACATCCAGCCGGTGCCTACGTCCGCTCAGGCTTCTCGGGACCTCCGTGCCCGCTACCTGGACCTGACCGAGCGCGCGCTGCTGGGCCTGTTGTACAAGGCGCCCGAGAATGGCCCGCAAGGCCCCGACGTGGATTCCTTGCTCGCAGGCTACGCGGTCAACCATGGCCTTCGAAGCATGCCGGGATTCACGATGATTGGCTTTCCACGACTGCGAAATGTCCGCGCGCTCGCTGAATACGTCATGAATGAGCAGATTCCCGGCGACTTCGTCGAGACAGGAGTCTGGCGGGGCGGGGCGACCATCATGATGAAGGCCGTACTGGAGGCACACGAAGACCCGCAGCGACGCGTGTGGGTGTGCGATTCATTCGAAGGGCTACCGGTCCCCGACATTGAGCGATATCCCGATGACGCGTTCTGGGCCAAATCCGCAGGGAAAATTGCCGTCTCGCTTGACGACGTGCGTGAGAACTTTGCGGCCTTCGGGCTCCTGGACGATCGGGTTGAATTCCTGCAAGGCTGGTTTAGCGACACGATGCCGACGGCGCCAATCCATCAGATCGCCCTGCTGCGTCTGGACGGCGATCTCCACCAGTCCACCACTGAAGTGCTGGAGTCGCTCTACGCGAAAGTCACTCCAGGTGGTTTCGTCATCATCGACGACTACTGCATTGATACCTGCCGTGCGGCGGTGGAGGAGTTCCGCGCAAAGCACCACATCACAGCAGAGCTCCAGGTAATCGACTGGTCCGCCGTCTTCTGGCAGGTCCCTGTCATCTAGCAGTTCATGAGCCGTGGGCGGGGCTGCCGCGTCATGCGGTGTCATCACGAAGGCCGGCTTGCTGCATCAAGGCGTGCCTTCGCTGTCGATAGTCGTGCAGGATCCACTTTTGATCCTGTTCACGTGGCTGATGCTCGTCCAGAAAGCTCTCTAACAGCGCGTCGAGCAGGGACAGCGCCTCACGGTGATATCGGTGCGTCGTTGATTCGGGCAGGTTGGGCAGGGTGAGGGTCATGACCGGACCGAGTGCGACCTTGGCGCTGACTCGCGAGGCGATGATGCGCTGTCGCAGCAGCGACAGCTGCACTTGTTGCTCGATATTCCTCGACGTGGAAATTTGACGGTCGTGCTGTCGGTACTTTGTGACATATTCGCCAATGCGCACGACTCTTCCCCGGTCAAGCAGAGTAGCCATGGTGACATAGTCATCGCAGGTGGTGTAGTTCGTAGAAAATCCGCCCATATCCCGCAGGGTTTGCGTCCGCATCATGAGCGTTGAGGTCATCGAAGGCATCAAAATTGGAAAGCGCCATCTGACTTCTAGATCAGTCATCGCCGTTGCAGCATCCGTCGTCCCTTGCGAGGCCATGGTCGAAAGACGCAGTCCTGCTGCACTCATCCCCAGCATGCATCCAGCCACACACTCAAGATCTGGTGCGTCGAAAGCAGACAATTGCTGGTGCAACCGCATCGGCTGCATGATGTCGTCTGAGTCGTGATGAGCGACGTACGGCGCCCGCACTTGCTGCAAACCCAGGTTTCTGGCCTCTGCCGCGCTCAGCCTGGCATCGCTTCGCACGAAGCGAAACCGGGAGTCGGTCCGTTGAATATGCCTGACGAACCCGCCGACATCCTGGGTCGACCCGGCATCGACGATGATCACTTCTAGGTCATGGACGGTTTGATTTCGGACACTTGCCAGTGCAGCACCCAGGAAATCAATTCGATCCTGGACAGGAATGATGACGCTCACCAACGGTGTTGAGGGCAAGGAGTGCTTCACGTCCACAGGCCTCCTCCACCGTGAGCCCAGTAAGACTTCGACACGGTCAATCTTGGCTTCCTGGCGACGAAGTCCTCAACGGCAGAACCTGGACAGCAGGTGCATAGGGGTCATGCCTGATCACGCAGCGTCGATCGTTCAGTTGTATGAAGCGTAGAAACCACTATCGGCTCCAGACCCACCGTAGTAGGTCACCGCCGCTCCCACGATCGTCGCGACAACCTGTGGAGCGGCCGGCGCTACATAGGGCCTGCGATCTGCGATGTCGGACATGAAATCCCTCCCTACCGATGCGATTGGACACCATTCTGGCATCCAATTCATTCCCCGACTGCTGCCCAAGCTGGATGTCGGACTTGCGGTACCGGTCTCCCGCTGAACGATTACGACATCGGCAGGACCAGGAATCGAGATTCCCCACGCTGCAATCTTCACGTGCCGAACCCGTCCGCCCAGAAGTTCGGAATCCTGCTGACTTCGGCGAGGTGGTTACACAGGTGTGGAAGAGTACAAGGCGTTGTCAGCTCCAGACCCGCCAAAGTACATCGAAGCTGACATCGCGAGTGTCGAGACAACGCGCGGCGCCTCAGGTGCTACGTACGGCTTGCGATCTACGTTTTCTGACATGACACTCCTCTAATACCAATCCGAGCTGACCTGACTGATGCTCAGGTCATCACCCTATACCGAAGCCTTCGAGGAATGTCTGTCTCGGCGGAACGGTCTCGATCGGAACGGTCGCGAGCCCCACCGGACTGTGAGCCAACGGCTCCCCATACTGCAGTGCTCAGTTTCCGATCCACGCCAACCGGGGAGATCTGCGTATCGGTCCTTCAGCATGCTGGGATCGCTCAGGTGACTGAGGCGTAGAAGCCCGAGTCTGTCCCTGCATACGTGAATGTCGCGGATGACAGTGCCAGCGTCGAGACCACGCGCGGCGTTTGCGGCGCTGCGTATGGCTTGCGATGCTCGTTGTCCGACATATGACTCCCTCGTTTGGATGCTCACCGTTTGGATGCTCACCAGACCCCGCACGCGCGTGCGTGGTCAGGATATACCTGGCTTGATGGTGGCTGGTCGATCTTCGGTGTATTGGGGCATTCGCCTGATGCGACACGTTAGAACGGTGCGGAGCCGTAATTGAGGTAGCCGTCGCTACCGGGCTGACCGGTGTTCCCCTGGGCCGACTGAAGGGCGACCACAATTCGGGGCGGTAGGGGGGGCTTGATAGGGCTGGCGTGTCGTGGACTCCATGCCTAAGTCTATGGCCGACGCATGGGCCGACGCGAATTCCCATCTTCACGACCATGGCTGAGGTGGACCACGGTGTCGGCCGCCTCCAGGGTCGAGCGTCGATGGGCAATCACCAAGACGGTCACCTGAGGAATGAGTTGCGACAACAGGTGGAGAATCTCCTCCTCCGTGTCGTCATCCAATGCCGACGTCGCCTCGTCTAGGACCAGAAGCTGTGGCTCGCGCAGGAGTGCTCGAGCAATGGACACACGTTGGCGTTCCCCGCCCGACAGACGCACGCCGCGATCACCGAGCAGGGTGTCCAGGCCCTCGGGCAGCTGATGGGCGAATGTGGCAGCGGAGCGGTCCAGGGCCTTCCAGCATTGCTCGTCCGACACAGCAGTGGGCGCCGACCACGTCAGGTTCTCGCGGAGTGTCCCGGGAATCAGCACGGTCTCCTGCGGTACGTACGCAACATGGCGCCGCCACGCTGCAAGATCAGCCGAGGTCAACACCTCGCCGGACACGAGGACCTCGCCGGATTGCGGAGTCAAGAGGCCAAGAACCAGGTCGGCCGTCGTGGACTTTCCTGAACCGGTGCGACCGCTGAGCGCGGTGATTGCTCCTCTGCGCAACATCATGTTGACCTCACGCACCCCGGCATGGGACCCGGGATAGCAGTACGTGACCTGACGAAGTTCCACGAGAGGATCGGCTGAAACCACGGATCCCAGTGAGTCACCGTGTCCATCAGCCGGCACCTCCGCGCAGTCCCGAGCCTGTCGGGTGAGATCGGCAAGGTCCCCCACCGCAGGGAGCAATCCGGCAAGTTGCACGAACAACGTGGCCAGCAGCTGCATCTGTCGTGCCATGCGTGCCACGAGCAGCACGATCACGATAATCAGTGTCGGCGGTACGGACAGTTGCACCGCAATCAGGATCAGCAGCGCGGCTGCCCCGGCCAGGAGCACCGAGGTCCACGCGGCAGTCGCCGATGTCCTCTTGACTGTCGAGACCTGAACATCGCGGGCCAGAGTAAATGCCTCGGACATGCGCTCGGCCCACAGCCGCGAGGCGTCGTGGGCTCGAATCAGTCGCAGTGAGTCCATCGAGTCGGTGACCACCGCTTGCAGATGACGTGAGCGTTCCCCGTATTGCCGGCCGAGGGCATATGCGGGCCGAGCGCTTCTGAGCTGAATCCAGCCAGCCAGGACCACCCCGAGAATTGACAGTCCGGCGATCACCGGCGAGACCAGGATCGCCACGGCTGCGGTTGCCAAGCCGAACACGAGTGCCACAGCAGCTTGCGTCAGCTGCTGAAACGCAATGCCTGATCGCATCGCGCCGACGGTGATCACTTCGACGAAATCGCTTCGCCGCTTGGACAGGATGAATTCCCAGCGTGCGTGCAGCACAGCATTGAACGCCTGCTGCCGAAGGAAATCGACAATTTCCTGCTGGATGCGCATGGCATTAATCAGGCCAAGACGTTGAACGGCTGCCTGCACGCCAATGAGGCAGACGAAGGCCAGGAGCATGCTCCACAACGGGAAGGCTCCCAGACTCACACTCCCCACCAGCGGAAGCGTGAGTCGAGCACCTGGATGCGCGATGGTGTCAACGATGGGAATGAGCAGGAGCAGGCCGACACTCCCGGTAAATCCACTGATGCTCAAAAACAGCAGTTGCAGGACGCTTCTTCGCGGAGAGAGCCGAAAGGCCGTGCGCAGCAGTGACAGCGCATCTGATCGCAGGGACGCGAATATCCCTGCTTCGTTTTCGCCGACCACGTTGGAATGCTATGCCCTGCACGTATGCTTCAGATGATGACTGACGGACCTCAGACGCCGATCGCCGATCGCTGGCATGGACGTGCGCTCACCGGCGAAGCGATAACGCTGATTGCCCTGGCAACCTTCGCGCGCGCCATGCTGCCGATGCGCTGGTGGGCCGGAGTGCTCGGTTCGGTGCGCCCGGTGCCAACGGCGTGGACTGAATACCCAGACCGCACCATGCCAACAGCAGCAGACAACCAGTTGGAGGCGTCGGTGAGCTGGGCTGTTCATCGCGGCGTTCGCTGGCTGCCCGGCCAGCCCAGCTGCCTGGCCCAGGCAGCAGCTGCCCAGATCATGCTCCGCCGCAGAGGTGCCAGCGGTGTCGTGGTCATCGGTCTGCGTCGAAACCCTGACAGTACCTGGGATGCGCACGCATGGCTGGTTGGCCGTCGCGGAGCGGTGGTAGGCGGACCTGCTGCTGACGGGTTTCAGCCCACCATGGTCCTTGCCGTGCCATCCGGTCTGGAGCCTGACGACATCAATGTCACTCCTGGTGACTGACTCTGCGGGCCATTTTCCGAAAGCGGGCCAACAGCGCCCGAGGCACGGGCACAGGCCCGTCTGAGGACGGCTCGACGAAAAACTCAGGCGGCAGCGCGAACGATGACAGTACCCGGCAGATATCGCCCGCATTGCCGGTCAGCTGCAATGACTGGTGCAGCCAGTCCCACGTCGACTGGACGGTCCAGGCACCGGCAACAGACCATCCGAGATCTGATTGCTTGGTGTGCGCGATTCGCCGAGCGCGCTTGACCGCAGGGCTGTCCGACTGCATCCACGGACCAAGCGAGGCGCTTCCCGTAACGTCATAGGCCATCGCAGTCGACAGTCGGACGGCTCGTGATGACCGGGCAGTTGCTGGGTCGAACGTCACCAGGCGCGAAAGCCGATCGATGTCAATCAATGAACGCAGCCAGCCCCAGCCATCACGATGAGCGTGTGAACAGCTGTGCACGAACGCATGCTCTGCGGATAACGTGCTCACCGGCGTGCCGCCAATATCGACCACGGCACGCTGCTTCCAGGCTTCGTCAAACGTCGGTAGCCCATGGCGTGCCCCCGCGAGTTGCCAATGGAGGTCAAGGGGTAGGCCGTTTCGGTCCATTGGCAACTCAAAGGCAGCCCATTGCGTGTAGCGACCGCGCCAGGTGGTGAAATCCGATGTGGGTGCCCAGGCACTTCGGCGATAGCCAAGCAGGTGCAGTTCTTCGGCAGCAGCACCGACGTCGGCTCCCCGAACCCAGAGGTCGACGTCACCGGGGCCTCTGCCGGCCACGGTGCCAGTCGTCTGCAGGCTGAGTAGAATTCCCTTGATGATCAGCGCATCAATCCCACATGCAGTCAGCGCGGCCCAGACCTCGCGCGTTGCCACTGCGCAGGACATGGCGCGCATCTTGAGCTGACCAGCCCACGCGCTGATCTGCTCACAGACCTCATCAGGAAGCCTCAGATCTTCCAGATGGGGGCTCAAGAATATCTCCATGCGCTGACGACGAACCGCAGCAAGGAACGCTGCGCGATCGATCTGCGACAGATTGGATGCTGCCGGTCGGGAGCCATGCTCGATTGACATGACATATCGGATGGCCTCAGTCAGCAGCTGCTGCGTGGCCGGATCCGCGACGACCTTCGGTTGTGGATGGTGCTCCCCAGTCATCGCACGCCGGCTTCGGAAATGCCCGCGCGAAGCAGCCTCACGGCCGAGTGGATCGAGTCCGCGTCATCGGGCATGTGCACTTCGAACACCGGAGTGGACTCCACAATGGCCGCCGCCGCGGTGAATCGACGGGCCTGCGCATCAATGAGGTCGACGGAAAGGTGCGATTGATCCATGAGGGCCTGCGTCGCCGCAACCGGGGAAAGGCGCACGAAATCCGGCGTCGAACCTGACTGAATGCGTTCGCCGAGAACCAGGACTGCGGCAACCGGGCTCACTTCGGCGTGGCCCGCCGCAATCGGCGGGGACCAGACCGACTTGTCGTGTCCGGCATGGCTGGTCCATCCCTGATTGGCAAGAAGCTCTGCAGCGAAGGTCGCCTGCTCAAGGCGAAGGGATCGCACGCTTGGCTGGGCCACGCTGCGGTGGACACCCCGATCGATCACGATCGGCTCATCGCCCAAGAGCAGCGCACCTGAACTGATCAGCCCGGCGGCGAGCGTCGACTTTCCCACACCTGACCGACCGCAGATCACGATCGCGCCTTCAGGCACGTGCGTGGCTGTTGCATGCAGTACCGCGGACTTCCGGGTGAGCGCGGCGATTGCGGGGATGACGCGGGTGTGCAGGAGGTAGAGCAGAAGGGCTTCACTTCCGGGAAACCACAGATCACACTGCACGCTGATCTGCCGCCGCGAGAGATCAACGTTGATACTTGTTTCCGTGAAGTCCTGCAAACTGCGCATCGTCAACGCTACGTGTTCGCGCCCGCTGATGACCTCGTGGCGCAGGTTGCCGGTCACCAGACCCAGATCGCGTTGAATCGGGTCGGCATTCACGATCTGCCCGCGATGGACTTCTAGCGTCCAGCAGTCCTGCGGATTCGCGAGGTCTGCTGCCGGCCATCCACGCAATGCGAAGTCAGCGCGAAGGTGGATACCATGCAGGCACGCCAGGTTGGAATCACACTCGCCCAATGACGTCACTGCTGCAGACCATCGGGGGTTCGGCGCACGTCCACATCATGCCAAGGTCACATGCTCGACCATCGCCCAGGGATCGCTCGAACGCCGCATTGGGCCCTGCGATCTAGCTGAGGTCAATCAAGTGGGCACTGTGGAGCTCATGGAGAAAGCGGATGACATCCTCGCGGCAGGTAGCAACATCGACCTCAAATTGGGCGGTCACCGCCTGGACGATGCGATCTGTATCGGTGGGAGTAGCGGTCTGCGACCAGATGAACTCCCCCATGACGTCGAGCTCCACGAACTCAAGATCGGAATTCAACGCGACCAGGCGCCCATCAATATGGGAATCGACCACGCCAACCCTTCTAATCACCTTCATGCTTGCTCCATAGCAGTCACTGTACTGACGCCTATGCCGAGGAGCGGCGGAACGGGTCGGTGGGCCCGCTCATCGGCGCAGGAATCCTTCGATCCAGGCCAGATACAGGCCAAAGCCGAGCATGCGTCCTTCAAGCAGTTGCCAGTCCAGCGCTGATCGGCCGGCGTACGGAGTATGCGGCCGCATCGTGGACGCGAGCCTGGGCACATCGATGAATCGGTTGGCCAGCGGGGAAGCAGAGACCTCTTCGAGCGCTTCCTGAAATTCGCGATCCTGGCTGCGCGCCGCCTCACCGAAGTCCGCGCCCTGCAGACCTCGTCCGGCACGCAAGCGCACCTCATCGACGACCACTCCCTGCATCGTTCGTCGGGCTAACGCGCGGTCCATGCCGTCACCGAGCCAGGCCGATGCTGGCGCGGAGAACAGGGTGCGAATCACCTCGCTGTCACCCAGCGGATCACTGGCCCACGCCCCTGTCACCGGGAACTGCATCAGCGACTGGGCCGGTTGATCCAGAAGGACGGACTGGCTCCACCATTCCCGATCCGCCTTGTGGACTCCTGGCTCGACCATGTCCGTGGGTTTGGGCGCAATGATCAACGGGTTTGTGCTGGCACGCGGTTCATGGCGGCCGATTACCCGCAACACCGTCGTAGTGGCCCGCGGGGCGAACTCATACACCGTCGTGGCGCCAATATTTCGCCATCGGTCACCCAGCCTGTGTCGGGCAACCATGTCGCGTTTCAGGAGCCCAAACTGGCCTGATCTGATCGCTCGTCGGTACTGATGGCCTCGGGTGATCGAGAACCCCAAGCTGCCATGCACGCCCGTCAGGACCAGGGCAACGTCGTTGGCCCGCACCCAATCATCGATGTCCAGCAGCCAGGGGGCATTTATGGGATTGAGCATGGGGTACGCCGTTGCCTCAAACACCGCTCGCGTTGCCGACAGGATGCTCCGGCGCGGGGTATCGAATCGATGGAGTTGCACACCCGGTGTGCCTCGGACAAACGCCTCGACGAACGGGGAATCATCGGCATCAGGACTCAGCCACGCTGGCCAGCGTTCCGGGGTGACCAGGTGGCTCAGCGCCTGGATCGTACCGCCATGACCGCGAACCTGCGCGGCAGCCAGGGCAGTCACGGTCGTGGAGTCCAGTCCGCCGGACAGATGTGAGGCAACCGTGCCGCCTGACGGCAGTGACTGTCGCACCGCATCGGCAATGACGTCACCGAGCTGACCTGGAAAGTTCGCAGCAGTGGAAACGTCCGTGCGCTGTGGCCAGAACCAGCGCATGAGGTGCGGCCGCGTTCCCGGGCGCCACCGTGCGTGATGGCCGGCAGGCAGCCGCGTGACCCCTGCATACATCGTCTCTGAAGGGTCACTGGCACGCCACAGGTAGCGCGCCATCCCCTCCTCATCAAAGGTCGGTGTGGCCTGCGCTTCCAACAACGCCCGCAGGTGCGATGACACGAGCAGGCTTTGCCCCTCCAGGGCCCAATGCAGGGTGACCTCACTGCGTGCGCCGCTGGCCATCTGGGTGGAACCGGATCGTGGGTCGACCAGGATCGCGGCGAATCCCTGGCGAACCGGTGCCGGATCCGGGCAGCCTGCATCCATCCACTGCACCACTGCGGTGTGGTCCAGGGCATGCGGACCGGCGATGACGGCCAGCACGCGGCCATCGTCAAGGGTCCAGTTCCTCGATGAGGACACATTCTCCACGCAGTCCGCCGCTGATGGAGTGATCCGCAAGGTCAACGTCTGGCCCACCATGATCCACCAGTGTGCCACCTGTGTCATCGGAGTGTGCTGATGCAGTTGCTTGCCGAGCATTTGGCGTTACGGTGCGGCCGACCGGTGGCGGCTGTCAGGACACGGTGGATCCATACCAAGAGCACCTGTGCCAGGATTCCTCCACGCGTACGCGGTCATCTGCGAGCCATCGACACGCAATGGTGCCGCGCTGCCGATCACGGCACGGAACAGGAGCGGCTCGGTGCGCATTCTCTCGCTGACGGACTCAGACACTCTGCTCCTGAGGGCAGCCTTGGCCGATGAAGACGCCGCTGTCCAGGCGTGGGACGCATGGCGCGCCGAACATGATCTGCAGCAATCTGCATCCCGAGAATTCGCCATCCTCCATCACCTGGCACACCGAGATCAGTACCTGGACTTTGGCACCGACGCACCGCTACTCCTTGGACTCAGGAAACGAGCCTGGGTGGTCAATCAGCAGACCCTGCTGCACCTGCATCAGGCCCGTGATGCGCTGACGCGATACGACATCACCGCCCGACCGATCCGCGGCAGCGCCCTGCTGCTGGACCCCAGCATGTCCACGTACCGTCCGGTCACCACGGTCGACCTGTGGATTGGCGCCGCTGACTGGACGCGATCCTTGGAGGTGCTGCCGGCTCACGGATGGGCGATGCGCCATCGTCCCCGTGCCAGCATGACCAGCGCCTTTCTTGACGACAATGGCCGCTCACTGGTGCTGACCTGGGGCAGGGAGTTCCCGCAGCTGCGTCGAACACCGCCCAACTTTGCACGCGGAGCCATGGAATCCACGGTCGCGGATTCCCTATCGGATGGGTGTCTGCTGACCCTTGCCATCGTTGAGGGAATCACGGCGCCCGCCAGTGCAGCGATCACGTGGCCACTTGATGCCATGCAGTTGCTCCAGGACGGCTCACGCACATCGGAATTTTGGCAGTCCGTCCTTGCACATTCCGTGGACAGCGGGTACGGGCCACTTGTGGCTGAAGGACTGAACTGGCTCATGAGTCAGGTTGGTGCCGATATTCCCCGGTCTGTGATTGAGCAACTGTCCGCAGCGCCCATGGATGCGGTCGTCCTGCACGAGATCGCTGCCGGTGGGGCGTGGCAGCGGATGCAGGCAGCTGCCCGGCGGCGCCATGACATCCGGCAGGCCCGCCAAGGCCCGCCGTGGTCAGCTGTTCCGCGAGTTTCCCCGTGGAGCAGCGGGATCCGATTCCTTCAGGCCCGGTCCTCGTCGCCCTTGCGCTGATCCAGCGAGCGCTTGAGGAGCCGCAGCTTGTTCATGTCCTTGTCGAGGGGATTTCGATGCGACATGTTCGAATCATGGATGCGCCGTCTCAGGACGATATTCGCGAGCTCGGCGTAGCGCATACCCGCATCCAGGGCCCGTATTGACCAATCCACTTGGTCCCCGAAGGGCTCGCTGTGAAATGGACCGACCGAGCGATGAAATGCAGCCCGAATCAGTCCGGTGGTCGGGAACCGCGTGGTCCTCGGCTCGCTGCGCACCGCGTAGTTCCCACGCATCGACGGATCAGCGAATTCAATCGCCGTCCCAAAGCAGGCATCCATTTCGGGGTCCGCGTCCAGCACCTGCCACAGGCAAGCCAGGCGATCATGGGGCCACAGATCGTCGTGATCAATGTGGGCGATGTACTGACCGCGGGCGATAGCGATGCCGGCATTTCGGGCACTGCCGCTTCCCCGATTCGGCTGCGGTAGGACGATCAGGCGTGGGTCGCTCACGTGCGCAAGCACCCGAAGCGTTGCATCCGTGGAGCCGTCATCGACGATGATGAGTTCCAGATCTGCAAGACCTTGTTCGAGCACCGACTCAACCGCTTGTCGAATGAAGGCTTCGCCATTGTGCGCGGGCATGATCACGCTGACCAGGGGCGCAGGTCGATCGCTGCATACCGCGCGATACGCGATCTCGTAGAGGGCTGCCACTCGATCCACGGACTGCCGGTCTTCCAGGCGTGCCCGTGCGGCAAGACCGAGTGCCTCGGCCCGCTGCAGATCTGTCAAGAGGTCGGTCAGCATCCTGGCGAAGGTGTCAATAAAATCGTCATTGCGGTCAATGAGCACACCGGAAACACCATCCAGCACGACTTCGTTAATGCCGCCGATATTGGAACCGACGATGGCTCGGCCTCGTTCAGATGCTTCCAGCGCCACCATGGGCATGCCCTCAACCGTCGACGGCATGGCCACGATCGTGCTGGCGTCCATCAGGGCGCGGACCTGGTCCTGCCCAACCGCACCGGTGAACGTGATCGATGTCGTCAGGCCGAGCCGCTCGCACATCTGCTCCAGCGCGCCACGCTCAGGTCCATCACCAACGATGTGCAGGTGAGCGTCGGGAACCTGCTCAACAACGGTGACCATTGCCCGGATCAGGTCATGGAAACCCTTCACGGGCACAAGACGACCGACGGCCACGATCCGCGGTGCACTGGGCAGGGGAAGAACCGGTCCGGACACCTGCAGTCCGTTGGGAATCACGATCAATTTGTCGGCGATCTCCGGCAATGTCGCAACCGCCTGGTTCGCACTGGCCGCCGAGACCGCAGTGACAATCTGCGCCTGGGCGATCAGTCGTCCGATCAACGACTGGGGTGCGGCGGAGGGAAGCACGGAGAACATCTGCTGGTGAAAGGTCACGATGGTCGGGGCAGGATGCGCCGACAAGGTCATCAGGTGCGCGAGCACGCTTGGGTCAGCCGGGTGCACATGGTAGACATCGGCCCGCTGGTGATCCTTGAAATTCCGAACAAAGGCAATCCACTGCGCGAACGCGGCAGCGTCGCTGTCGATAAGCGATTCGGCAATCGGCCGGCGCGTCAGCGGTATCGCGCCGTCCACGCCGTCTTCGTCACCTCGTGCGGCGATCAATGCATGGGCATTGATCCCACGTGCTGCCAGAGCCGCCAGGGTCTGTTGCGCAACGGTCGCGATGCCCCCGACATCGGGAGGGTACTCCCCAGTCCACCACAGCACCTTCATGGCAGATTCATATCAATACTGTCCTGCAACGACAGGACCTCCACACCGGAGTCTGCACGGCGGCGTACCGATTCAGCCAGCACCGCCAGCATGTCCGTGGGCCGGCCAGGATGCACATGACTGGTGCTTGATGGATGCATGAGTCGACGCTGAACGATGCGGCGGTGGGCTACCAGGCCGACACCGAGATCGCGAGCACGCAGGAACCACTCCAGATCCTCAAAGTTGGCTTTGTCCTCGCGAATCGGACCCACCCGGTGAAAGGCAGCCGTGCGCATCGTTGCCGCTCCGAAGTGGGCGATCACCTGGCTCTGCGTGTCGTCGGGGAACACGTGGCCGGCCAGCAAGGCTGCATCGGTTGCTTCATACCGGGTGCTGCCCAGGAGAATCTCGATGTCGGGTCGGCGGCTCAGGATGTCCAGGTCCGCATCAAGTCGTCCCGGGACCCATTGATCATCAGCATCGCAAAACGCAATGTATGGCGTCCTGACGTGCACCGCTCCGTGGTTCCTGGCAGCACCAGGTCCTGGGTGCGTGCTGTGGAGCACGTCAACATCGATGCCGCATGCAGTGATCTGTTCCACGGTGCTGTCCTGTGAGCGATCATTGACGACAATGATGCGCGCGGGATTGCCCAGTGAACGCAACGTTGCGGCAATCGTTCCCGCGGCATTGTGCGCAGGGATGACCACGGTCACCGGACGGGTGATCATGGTTGGTCCCGCAGTGTCTGCAGCAACGCTTGCGGGACGTCCGACAGTGAGCCGACCTGCAGATCGACGCAGATGCTGGATTGGACCATCTGCGTCAGAACTCGCCAGATGTGCTCCTGCCCGGCATAGCTTTGTGCGATGGTGCTGGGAGCTGCCTGCTGGAGCACTGCACTGGCGGACGTCGGACGCATGAGCGTGTCCGCGCCGGGAGCACGGGTAATCGAGGCGAATGCGGCAATACTCGCCGGTCGCGGTGGCTGCTCGATCAGTCGCACGAGCGACTTTGACTGCGGATCGTCCACGATGACCCTGCTGCGCAGTGAGGGCAGTAAGGCGATTGTCTGGGCATCAACGTGCCCGACCCTGAAGAGGGCATGCGCGGTGGCATCGGAATCAGCAGTTGCCGGTTGGACGAGGCAGTAATCATCGGCCAGTACCGACAGCGGTGAGTCCAAACAGGCGCAGACGGTTGTGGACTTCCCCGTCCCTCCCTTTCCCGTCAAGATGACTGATTTCCCCTGATACGCGACCACGCCAGCATGAAGCAGGGCTGATCCATGCTCGGCGGCCCACCAGTTCAGCGCATACCGCAATGGACGGGTCGACTCCCAGTCCGGAACTGCTTCGCAGGACAGGGACCACCTCAGGACCGTCGCCGATTGACGATCGGCGACCCAGAGGAGGTGTTGATTGACCAGACAGCTAAACCGGGGTGTGGTGATCACGCGCACCGCCGCATGCCTGAATGTGGGCCGCAGTGGCGTCGGGAGGTGCTCCAACGGCAGTGATGCAGCGGTCAGCATCAGCACCCGCAGGGTCGGCCACGCGTGCGCCGACTGCTCGGCGATCGCTGCGCGCTGTACGGACCGCACGAATTCATCGTCATCGCAGCCGAGCTCAAGCTGCATCGGCCCGAAGGCAGCCTGGGCGTGCGTCAGGCCTTGGACGGCCAGGGCGCGCTGCAAGACCGAGGCGATCGCGGCATCGGCTTCACTCATGTGATGCGTATGGCCAGCCTTCGGGACCAACTTCGTGAATCGGATCAAACAGCAGCAGATCCTTCATGTCATTGAAGATCGCCAGTGCCGGAGCTGTCCAGGTATCCGGCCACGGGGTGCTCGTTGTCGTGCCGGGGCTGGATGCGCTCGTTGTCTCTTCGATGAGCTGCTCGCGCTGCAGATCAGCGAACAGGTACCGGATGTCCGCTGCCAGTTCAGGGGTATCCGGGTATCGCTGCACGGCGCTGGCTGTGATCGCATCGACTGACTCACCGCGCAGGATGCCTTCCCACACCACAGTGCCCGTTCCCTCCATCGAGTAGTAGGCGCCAGAGTCACTGCGAATGATCAGCACTTGACCCTCAATCACGTCGTGAACGATGCCCATCTGCCTCGGTCGAAATGTCGACATCGCCAGCCTCCACACTCGTGATCAGGATTTCGCGAGGAAATGGCTCCTCAACGCGCTCATGTTATGCCACCCCTGAGTCCTGCACGCAGATGTCCAGCCAGCGATCGCCAGGCATGCGACGGGCATGTCTTGGTCGGCGATCTTGCCGCCTATGGGCGTGTGCCGTGGTTCAGCGCAGTTCTCGCTTGAGGATCTTGCCGGTACTGGTCATCGGCAGCGCGTCAAGGAACTCCACCGTTCGCGGGTACTTGTATGCCGCCATGTGCTGCCTGCAGTAATCGATGAGTTCGGCGTCGGTGGTTGCGTCACCGGGCTGCTTGACCACACACGCCTTGATCTCCTCGCCATGCTCTGGGTCCGGGACTCCAATGACGGCAGCAAGTGACACTGCCGGGTGCTTCATGAGCACCTCCTCGATCTCGCGTGGGTACACATTGAACCCCCCGCGAATGATCATGTCCTTGGCACGATCGACGATGAAGAAGTACCCCTGATCATCCTGGCGAGCCAGATCGCCGGTGCGAAACCAGCCATCGTGCATGACCGCTGCGGTGGCTTCGGGACGATTGAGGTAGCCCTTCATGACGTTGTATCCCCGAACCGCGATCTCCCCGATCGAGTCCTCCCCGCTGACCGTGTGCCAATCCTCATCGATCAAACGCACTTGCACTCCCCATAGCGCTTGGCCAATGGATCCGGCCTTGGTGGGGCGGCCAAGGTGGTTGAACGTGGCCACCGGGCTGGTTTCGGACAACCCATAGCCCTCCAGGATGTTCACCCCGAATCGGTTGGCAAAATCGGTCAGGATCTGCAGGGGCAACGCGGCGCCCCCGCTCATCGCGATACGCAGATTGGTGGCCAGCTTGGTCACGTTCACTTGATCGGTCAGGGCATTGAGCAAGGCCCAGTACATGGTCGGAACGCCGGCAAAGATCGTCACCTCGTGAGCATCCATGAGCTCCAAGGCAGCCTCACCGGTGAATCGTGGCACTAACACCAGCGTGGATGCCGACGCGAATCCGCCGTTCATCAGCACCGTGGCGCCAAAGGTGTGGAACAGCGGCAAGCAGACCAGCATCGTGTCGTGGCGATCTGCGTGGGTATCGAACAGGCGATTGCAGCCAAGTGCGTTGAGCACCAGGTTCGAATGCGACAGTTCGGCGCCTTTGGCCACTCCTGTCGTTCCGGAGGTATACAGAATCACGGCGGTATCGGTCTCCACCGTGCTCACTGACTCGTAGGTGGGATTTGCCGCTGCGAGCAACTGCTCGTAGGACTCCCCCTCAACCCCATCTGCGGTTGCGATCAGGATGAAGTGCTTGCAACTGGCCACCCGATCGAAGCCACCTCGGCCCTGGGCGCCAAGATCCAACTGTGGTGTTCCCGCGAAGCAGAAAAAGGCCGTGGCTCCGGAGTCATTGAGGTAGTACTCGATTTCCTCGGCTTTCAACAAGACGTTCAAGGGCACGACCGTCGCACCGGCCTTGAGGATGCCGAAGTAGATGATCGGAAACTCGGCGATGTTCGGACAGGCCAGCGCGACGGTGTCTCCGATCCCGATGCCACGTTCGGCCAGCACGTCGGCCACACGTCGTGCTGCAGCGTCGGTTTCCCGGTAGGTGATGGAACGATCACCCTGAATCAGTGCAATGCGGTCGGGGTAGTTGTGCGCGGCGTCTTCGAGCAACATTGCCAAGGACAACATGATGGCTCCTCCCACGCTGGAGGCTCCATTGTGCGGCACTGGCACCTGCGGTGTGGGGAAATTGCCAAGGAAAGTCACGCCCTGGTCCGCGACGAACATCACGATCCATGGCCTCCCCACCATGGCGCGTCAGAGCCCATCATGTGCAGCTCACTGAATGCCCAGCGGGCTCGATGGCCTGTGGACTTCATGCCTGCTGGTCGTGCCCGGCAATTAGCAGTGTGCGCGAACGTTGCCTGCCCCGTGTGGGAACGCGGCTTCAGTTCGTTACGTGCCCGACCGTGTTCGAATCATCGTCGGTGCCTGCTGACCAAGGACCACCGCGGCGCTTTGCTGTGCGCGACGGCGTGCTACTCGTCAGTCAAGCCAGGACGTGGCTCAGCCGTTAGCTTCTACGAGGTCTGCTTGGCGCGCCGGTAGTACTGCCGCCAAATCAGCTTGTGCACCGGGATCCAGCGGGGAATATCCCTCAGGCCCGGGATGAACGGGATGAGGAAGTGGAGCAGCATGATGATCGTGATGATCGCAAGGACATAGACGTCCCCATTGGCCGTCATCGTGGCCGACAGACCGCTGGTCGCATCGGAGTTCACGAACGGCATCTGGTACCAGAAACTGAATGGCATCAGCCATTGCTGCCCCGGCCAATCACCGATCTCGTTCATCATGCCCCACTGATTGCCACTCAGGTGATTGGCATCACCGAAGCCGGGTAGATACGAGCCGTCCCCCATGAACAGGATTTGCTTGGTGTTGTTGGAGTTATAGAAGTCGCCCGGTGCGGGCAGGATGCCATCCAGCGCGCCGGAACTGGCCATGGCCAACAGGCCCGATGCCAGCAGCGGCGTTGGACCGTAGTCACCATTCGGGACCTTGCTCGGATCCCCGTTGGCGCCCTTGGGATCCTGAATGGCGTTGTCCAGGTTGGTCGCCCAGGTTGCCTGCTGTGCCGGGCTTGCCTTGAGCCAGGTCACCACGGCGTTCTGCACGATCTGTGCCTGCTGCTGGTGAATGAGCGGATTGATCACGAAATCATTGGCTGTGTGGATCGGCTCATGCACGCCAATCCACTTCTGCATGGTGATGGGGCCCACGGCCTGTCCATCGCCGCTGGCGTTATAGGGCGGACCATACGTGGCCGAGTCCGATGTGCCAGCCAACTCCTTGACCGTGGTGGCGAAGAAGTCTTTCGGCATCGCGGTCGCCCAGCCACGAAAGGTCAGGGCCTTGTCGTCGGGGGAGCTAAACAGTGCCGACAAGCCGATGACCAGTGCGGCCACGACAATGCAGGCGATGATGCCCTCTTTGACGATGTCGTAGCGGCGCAGTGGCCCGGTCCAATGGGTGCGCTCGATTTCCTTCTGACGGGCCTTGAGATCCATCATGCACCAGCCTGCGTCGATGCGGCATGCTCGGCGATCGCGGCTTCCACCTTGGCTGCATCAATCGGCGGCACCACCCCCTTGATGCGTACCCAGACCACGTGGGCAAGCACGACCAGGGAGATGATGCCGGGGAACAAGAAGATGTGGAACATCATCATCTGACCGAAGTTGGCGATATCGAACATCGCCCCCACGCCGGTTGCGTTGATCCCATCCTTGGCTTGGAAAGCGATCCACTGGGAGTCCACGTTGGTCTGAATCGCATAGCCACTCAGGCCGGCGCCGATGGATACCGCGAATGCCACAAGGCCCGAGATCCAGGTTTTCCAGCGGCCACCTCGCCACGCCGCCATCCAGAAATTGCCCCAGAGATGGACGACCATGAAGATGAAGAACAGCTGCACGGACCAAAAGTGCAAGCTGTTGACGAAATGCCCCGAAGCGGAGGTGTGCCACCAGGTCGGACCTTTGAAGGTCAAGATGACCCCCGAGCCGATGATCCCTGCCAGCGCCGCGATGGTCAGCACGCCGGCGACATAGATCCAGGACACGACGTATGCGGGCTGGGTGTCCGGCATCAACCGGTCGTAGGGCAGGTTCTTCTCCGCGCGGTTGCGGATGCGACCCGTCCAGGTGATCTTGACTTCCTCAACCTGGTCGCTCACGCCTGATCCTGCTCTCGCTGGATGGGCGTGACGTCATGCTCCTTGGGGAAGGGCACCACGATTGCCAGGACCAGAAGGGCAACGACTGCCGAGATCGTGGCGATGTTGCCGATGGACACTGAGAACCAGCCCCACTGGAAGTAATGCGCTCCCAGCGGTGTGGTGATGAACCCCATGATCACTCCTGACGTCGTCAGCATCGATCCCTGATGCTGACGTTTTCCGCCAGCGTATCCCCGTTGAACGCTCGCGTCGGTGAACTGCGGAATAGGTCGTGGCCAAAGTTCTCACCCTGAGCATGCCCTGACGAGTGCTGGAGCTGGCCCGGTCCAGCGGTGCGGATTGCGACATCTAGTCCTCACCAACACCGTGACGGCAGCCAGCGGAAGGAGCAGCGGGGGGTCAGGATTTGTGCGGTCGTCGATCGCGGGCACGCATGTCCAGCAATGTGGATACGCCCAAGGCAACGATCGCGATGATCAACAGCCAGGTTGTGGTGTGAAAGCCATGCTTGACCAGGTCGATGATGAAGTACAGCGCCAAGGCGGCCAAGCCAATGACTTCCATGAAGTAGCGGACGGTGGAGGGGTTATTGGATGCCATAGCGCCACGGTAGCCCAGGCAGGACCTGCTGTGCGGGAGATTGCCGGGCGCGGGAGGCACACGATGCCCACCACCTCCTGGCTGACGGGTCTGCATCCATCCCCGAAATGGTCACACCCGGTCCACCGACAATGAACCTGACCGGTCCCTCCATCCACTACTGTCCGCTCCATGGCCCGATCCAGCAAGGCCCCATGGAGCACGGCTCAGTCATGAGTAAGTGGGCGGTTCGCCATCCAGTGTGGGCGTTGGTCACCTGGATCGTGCTGCTGGTGGTGATCGGCGCGGCGGCCAAGGCCACCGCCGGGAAGTTCAACGACTCCTTCGTGCTCCCCGGGGCGCAATCCACCATCGCCCAGGATCTGCTGGAACGCCTCCCGGCATCGTCGAACCCACATGCCTCAGTCACGGTGGTGTGGCAGGCCAAGACCGGCTCAGTGACCGATCCAGCAATTCAGGCAGCTATCGCACCGACACTGGGCAAACTTGCCGCGTTGGATGCCACCGCCTGCGTGGCAGGCCCGTACGGGCGCAATTACGGGACCCAATGCCCGACCTTGCACCCGCGCAGCGTGCGGCAGACGATCACCAACGCGATCAACACGCAATTCACGAAATACACCGGGCTGCCGGCGTCGGATATCGCCAAGATCGGGCCGCTCCTGCAACAACTGGCACCCCTGGGCCGCGCCAATCCCAAAGACCTGGGCGCACTTGCCGCAGAGCTCCCCACGCTCGCTGCCCTGGCAAAGAACCCGAGCTGGAATTGGAGCCAATGGGCACAGGTCACCGCGACGCAGTGGGCGAAGGTGCCCGGCGTCAGCCCCGCTGCCGCCAAGGAACTGGCGGATGGCTTTGCGCTGCTGGACTCCTTGTCCAAGCTGCCGCAGGCCACGTTGTCCGCACTGGCCAAGAGCAAGAGTCCGGCGCTGCAGGCGGCAGCGGAGAGAATCCCGGCACAGGTATCTGCACTGGAACGAGACTGGGCAAGCGCTCAGTCCACCGTTGCCTCGATCATGGCAGCCGCAGATGCTGCCGACGCTGCAGGCAGCCAAGTCGCCGCTGCTCACTCAATCGCCTACGCAACGGTGAATCTGAACACCAACGCACCATCGGCCGCCACGGTCTCCCAGATCTACGACATCGTGCACACCGCGTCCACGTCAGCCATCACCGTCGGGGCCCAAGGATCCATCCTGGAGGGCGCGGGGGCTGAGCAGACGAACTCCGACGCTGTCGGCTTGCTGGCCGCCATCCTGATATTGCTCATCGCCTTCGGCTCGATCATCGCCGCCGGGCTGCCCATCTTCGTCGCCATCACCGGCCTGATCGGCGGGCAACTGGCCATCGTGATCGCTGCCCACTTCATGTCCGTTGCCACGTTCGCCCCGACTCTGGCCGCCATGATCGGACTTGGCGTGGGTATCGATTACGCCTTGTTCATCCTGAACCGATTTCGTCAAGGACTCCAGGAGGGACTGGAGCCTCACGCTGCGGCGAGCAAGGCAGTGGGCACGGCGGGGCGGGCCGTGCTGTTCGCCGGGAGCACCGTCATCGTGGCGCTGCTGGGCATGTTCGTCCTCGGGATCGGATTCTTCAATGGCTTGGCTGTGGCCGCCGGGCTGGCCGTGCTGCTGGTGATGGCCTCGGCGTTGTGGTTCCTGCCGGCCTTGCTGTCACTGTTGGGAACCCATGCCCTTGGCCTGCGACTTCCCTGGGCTCGCAGGCTCAAGCCCGCCGATCCCCACACCAGTTCCTGGAACGCCTATGGGCGCCTGCTGCAAAGAGCCCCGCTGATTCCGATCATCGTCGTGCTGGTGCTGATCGGCGTCCTGGCCGCTCCGGCATTGAAGATGACGACCGGATTCCCCGACGACGGAACGCAGAAGGTTGGCACCCCCTTGCGCACGGGCTTTGACCTGATGGCCAAGGGCTTTGGCGCAGGGGTCAACGGCCCGTTCTTTGTCGCCATCCAAGACAGCAGGGTCAATAACGTCCAGGGTCTGGGCCAGGCGATCACTGCACTGCAGTCCACACCCGGTGTCGCCCGCACGCTGCCCACAGCCGCGATGCTCCCCCTGCTCACATACGACACGAGCATCTTTGGCGATAACGGCACCGTCACCTCGGTCATCGTGTATCCCACGACCGACCCGCAATCACCGGAGACGGCGGCGTTGCTGACACGCATTCGGAACACCACAGCTCCGCAACTGAAGGCCGCGCACGGGGTGGACATCTACGTCGGCGGATCACAGGCCGTGTCCACCGACTTCACTAGCGTGCTCAACAAGGCACTGCCGATCTTCCTCATCTTGGTCATCGGCCTGGGCTTCATTGCCCTGGTGCTGCTGTTTCACTCGTTGGTGATTCCCTTGACAGCGGCCATAACCAGTCTGCTGTCATTCGCCGCCGCCTTGGGTATCACGGTGGCGGTCTTCCAGAACGGGTTCGCCGATACCCTGCTGGGCGTCACCGGGACCGGGCCGATCCTGCCGTTCTTGCCGCTGATGGTGTTTGCCATCTTGTTCGGTCTGTCCATGGACTACCAGGTCTTCTTAGTCTCGCGGATGAAGGAAAGCTGGGAGCATTCGCATGACAGCTCCCTGTCTGTTCGGCTGGGCCTGGCCGGATCCGGACGAGTTGTCGTCATTGCCGCATCGATCATGACCTTCGTGTTCGGTGCCTTCATTCCCACGCCCAATGACACGATCAAGTTGTTCGGCGTGGCACTGGCGTCGGCAGTGGTCATTGACGCGTTCTTGGTGCGCTTGATCCTGGTGCCATCACTGATGTCCCTGCTGGGCCGGGCGAACTGGTGGATGCCGGCGTGGCTTGGCAAGGTCGTGCCCACCATTACCTTGGACTGACCCAGCAATGTGGTCTCACGAGACCACATTGCTGGGCCTAGCCCACGACGCGTCGCTCCATCGTCGGGATACCCGGAGTGGTGTCGTTGATCGCCCAACTGATGATCACCTCGGGGCGGATGCGAAATCGCTCTCCCCCTCCGTGGCTCTCCACGACGCATGAGCCAATGACCTTGATGCCGCGAGGAGACCACGGATCCATTGCAGCCAGGTCGTCAACCACGACGGTCGCCCGAGGATTGGACTGGACGTTCTTGTATCGAACGGTCTTGGGGATGTCGAATCCAGCGGTGAGGATGTCATCGCCGTCCAACTCGAAGATCACCGGTGCGACATCAGGTCGACCAGTCAGTGATGCGCTGGCAAAGCGCATGAGCGGCTGGGTGCGCAGGTACTGGATCTCAGCAGGGGTAAAGGCACTCATGGGTGACTCCTTCACTCACCGTTGAACAGGGGCGTTGATCGGATAGATATCCAGGTCCCACCACCGTGCCATGGGTAAGGACGTCACGATCGAGCGCGCGGCATCTGCCTCCTCGGCAAAGATCTCCAGGAAGACCGTGCCACGTTCCAGTGTCGACAGGTAGACAGCGCCAATCTGACCGGTAGCCTTCAACTCGGCGACCTTTGCCTGCTCAGCGGCAACGACGGCCATCACCTCAGTCATGTCGGTACCCGGGGCGAATGAGCAGACAACCATAAAAGAGTTCATGCGTTTTCCTCACCAGGTCCACAGTGCGCGATAGCGCCAGTCAAGACCTGAACGGTACGCGCGGTCAAGTGCCGCACTCGCGCACCCACTGTTCGAAACAGCCCATCCGCGTCGAGCCGGCTGTTCCGGCACGAACCATGACCGAGTGTTTGGAGCTTGCCTGTTCGCGGTTGCGTTCCCTGGACGCGCCGGTGACACAGGTGGCGGCTGACGCGTGCGCCGTTGCCCGATGTGCGGTCGTGCGTTCTACGCTGGCGGTACATCTTCGCGCGCACAGCCGCGAAGTCCGCCTTGGTCAACGTCACCCTGGAGCCCAGATGCACGCACTCAATTCCTTCAATGCCGGCCTGGCCCGCAAGATCACCGGATTCGTCGGCACCATGTGGTGCGCCTACCTGTTTGCCGCGATAGCCCTGATCAGCCTGCCGGCTGCTATCCGGACCCATGACCCGATCATCATCGTTGCCTGGGTGGCACAAACATTCCTGCAGCTGGTCCTGCTGTCCATCATCATGGTTGGCCAGGACCAGCAAGCCATGGGTGTGGCACAGAAGATGGATGAGACCCATGATGCCTCGCTCGCGGAATTTGAGCTGGCCAAGACCCAGCGAGCCTCGCACGTGGAGGAGATGAAAGCCATCAAGCAGTTGCTTCTTGAGTTACATCACCAGCAGCCGAACCAGTAGACGCCAAGCCCTGCCGGCACGGCCAGGTCAACGACATCGCGGTGTGACACAGCGCCAATCTTGGCCACGAACAGCGGCGGACTGCGCCTGGTCACCCATCACGGCCATGCTCGAGCACTGCAGTGCTCATGCATTCCGATGTGAACCTGGCGCTACCCCGCACGCACGGCCGATTACCACCAGGCGACCGGATACGTCTCGTCACCGAGAATCTTGTGCGCCGCCCAGGCCATGAGCAGCACCAGGACCACGGTTCCCAGCAGCAAGGGAAACGCACGTATCGCGTCCTGCCATGTCGGCTCTCCCAGTACTGAGGCCATGGACACCGCAATGGCTGGTGCGTGAAAGGCCCCGATGCCATGCATGGCGAACAAGGTCAGCGCGGCGGCAATAACCGCATCGACCACGCGCGGGCCCGGAATGGCGGCCATGCCCAGTCCGAATATGGCCGCGATGACGTAGGACGTGAACACACGAAGGGGGCGTGATGCCGGAGTGTGCGCCGTGGCGAAGACCAGGACAAAGCTCACGATCGGCGGGATGACGATCGGTGCTAACACCGATCCGGAAACGTGGAGTAGCCGATACAGGGCAAACAACATTGCCAGGCCAGCAGTCTCGACCAGGACCAGCGGCACCAGCCGGGTCACCTGAAGACGTTGGGCCGGGTCCACCGGTTTCACGCGCTGGAACAGTGATGCCCGTGGCGGTTCCTCACTCATCACGCGCCCTTGACTGGGGGTCGAGTATGCAATCCTTGACCGATCTCACCGTGAGCACCCCTGGTGCAAGTGGAACATTAGTCGACGCTCACTAACGCCAACGCATATGCGCCAATGGCGATGGCCCAGCCGACTGCCATCGTGAACGAGGCGCCGTTGTTGCTGACTTCGGACAGGAAGGAACTGCCGCCGGCGAAGGCGATGATGATGCCGATGATGCCGGCCAGGTTCCACAGGTTCCACTTCGCGATCTTGTTCCGCCAGGCCAGGACGGCAATCCAGATCGCCAGGAACAAGATTGCCAGGCCCCAGATCATGTGCAAGGACACCAACCACATCGGTGTCGCGCTGCTCCACCCGGATCCCGTGTCGGGCAGTTTCAGCCACAGCGCATTGGCCGTGCCCAGCAGCATCTCAATGATCAGCGAACCGATCATCATTGCCCCCAGTCGACGCAGGCGAGCATGAACGGCGATGTGGTCAGTGGGAGAGGTCATGGCCTCAGCCTACGGCGTTGGGCTCTCGGCGGTGGTGATCACGCAATCATCGACGCACGTGTTGGGGGCTTCGGGTGGCACTGCGGTAGCTAGCATTGCCGCATGGCTGAATATCCGACTGTCTACGTGGCCACAGATGAGCCCCGCCAGTATTCCACGACGATCCAGGTCATCGCCGTGATCGTGGCGATCGTGACCGGTGGCTACATGCTCCCGTGGACCATCGCGATCTTTCGCGGGCTCCGCAACAGCACGGCAATCTTCTGGATCGACCTTCTGCTCGGCTGGACGCTGATCGGCTGGGTCGTGGCCTTGGTGATGAGCCTGCGGCGGATCGTCCGCTAGCGCGCCTTGGCTCGTGGCTCACGTGTGCCATGGTGCGTGGTGCGTGGTGCGTGGTGTCTGGTGCCCGTTGCCTGGTGCTGAGGGCACCTACGGGATCGGCAGGTAATCCTGCAAGGCCGCCACGCGCAATCCTTGTGCCTTGATCTGTGCAACCGCCCCGGCGATGTCTCTGGCCATATTTGGTCGCCAGTGCACCAGGAGAATGTCACCGGCACGGAAATGGTCCCCTGCCGCAAATCGCACGATGGCGTGCGGCAAGGACGCATCCCACATCACCAATGCCCGCATCCCGCATGCGGCTGCTGCTCGCTGGGTATCGGCATTGAAATCACCGAACGGGGGACGAAATAGCCAGGGCCGAGTGCCGTAGTACCGCAACTCCTCATCCGCGGCCTGGCAAATCTGCGCCTTCTGCTGGCTGTAGGACAGTTTGGACAAGAACGGGTGCGTCATGGAATGGTCTTGAGGAACCTGACCAGTCACCCCCTGAATGACGTTGAAATAGTGGGGATCGCTGGTGATGGCGTTCATGGCCAGAAACGGCGTCACCGGAATCTTGTTGGCGGCCAAAAATTCCGCGACAGCCGGTGACTTGTAGTACCCGTCATCAATGGTGATGAAGACCACCGGATCGGTGGTGTCGACCTGGTGGATGACCGGAGCCAGACCGCCCTGTGTCGCCGGGATCCTCACCGTGACACCCGATGCGGGCGCACCCGATGGCACTGCTCCAGGCGGCAGGGTTGACGGGATGCCGGTTGGTAGTGGCGCTGCCGACTGGCTGGCCCCTGCCGTGGGAACGGCCGTGTCCATCTGTGCGCCCATGCTCGACATCTCGCCGGCGCCCGCCTCGCCAGCCATCGCGCTTGCTGCGGGCATGGACGGCGGCGCCAACGTGGGTACCGGACTGGTCACCGCTGCCGATGGGGCAGGAATTGGCGCCAGCGCCGTGGTGGATCGAGCGCAGCCCGACAGGCCGATGGCCAGGATCGCTGCGACACCAGCGATCACGGGGAAGCGAACACGCACCGGACAAGTATGAGGCCACAGGTTGCCTTCGCAGACATTGGCTGAGGCGTGCCTGTCGTCAGGCCCGACCGCGCCTACTGAAAGCGGCGCTTGGATGCTGACACATCAGCCTGACGAGCGGGGCGACGCTGGTCCCTGACGGACCAGTGCCCGTTCGCCGCCTGCGTCGTTGGCCGCTGGGCACGTGGAAGATCCGATGGATCCACGTCCTTATGCGAACGGCCGAGCACGATGACGCACACCACGATCATGAATGACCACAGCACCGTCACCGTGCCGGTACCCCAACCAAGTCCGCCGCGGGTAGCCGGCATGCCCATCCAGTCGGCAATTGAGGCCCCCAGCGGCCGCGTAATGATGTAGGCAGTCCAGAACATGGCAACGTGATTGACCCCGATTCGGCCGAGCATCATCGGAATCGCAAAGGCGATAGCGAACACCACCGCAGAGCCCAGATAGCCCCAGTGGAAGGTGACCGCGGTCATGTCTCCGGCCGCCGTGCCCAAGGCGAAGGTCGTGATCACCGTCGCCCAGTAATACAGCTCACGCTGCTTGGTGTTGATTGAGTGGACCGACAAGGTTCCCTGACTGGCGTGCCAGTAATACAGCACTGCCGCCAGGACTATGGCGAACACCACGGTCGACACCACATACGGCACACCAAGGCCAACGTGGATGGCGTCGGCGATCATCGTGCCGAACACCGAGACCATGACTACCGCCAGCCAGTACTTCCACGGGGTGTAGCGCTTGGATCGCAGCTGGATTGCCATGGCAACGACGAATACGACAAAACCCAGCGGTACCGATGCCAGTGGGCCGATCGTGTGCGCCATCCAGTCCGATGCCGTCTCCCCCATGCCAGTGGTCAAAATCTTGATAATCCAGAAGAACGCGGTGACCTCAGGGACCTTGGAGAACCGATGGCGCGGTGCCCGGTGTCCACGTGATCGTTGTTCCCCGGGTCCCGTGCCCGTTGGCTGCTGCAGGACTCGTCCTTCTGTGCCTGGGGAGGCAGACTGGCCGCCGTGCTCACGATTGATCACCGTTGCACCCTACCTGCGCGTTGCTGAAGTTCGGCTCACGCGCGTGATCGCGTCAGGCAGCGCGAGCGCCGATCGATCACACGCCTCCACCCAGGGTCAACCCTCCGTCCACAGTGAGCGTTTGCCCCGTCATCCACCCCGCGTCCGCACTGGCCAGGAATGCCACGGCAGCAGCAACATCCTCCGGCTCACCCAAGCGTCCAAGCGGATAGTCAGCGGCGACCTGGGCTTCCTTGCCCGCAAACAACGCCTCGGCAAACCGGGTCCTGATCACCGCCGGCGCCACGGCATTGACTCGCACACTCGGTGCTAGCTCCACCGCAAGTTGTCGAGTCAACTGGATCACCGCAGCTTTGGTCACGCCATAAAAGCCAATGCCGCCCGCTGGCAGGATGCCGGCCACGGATGCGACGTTGACGATTGCTCCGCCATGCCGATGCATGTGCACCTGGTAGGCCTTGGTGATCCAGGACAACGTGCCGAAGATGTTGACGTCAGCGGTCTTGCGCTTGGCGTCTTCAGGCATATCCAGGACGGTGCCGAAATGCGGATTGACGCCGGTGTTGTTGACCAGGACATCAAGTCGACCGAACGTTGTCAGGGCTTGGGCAAGGACGTCATCTTGATGCTCGGTGTCATCTGACGCGCCAGCCACGCCCAGGCACCGGTCAGCGCCGAGTTGGGCGACGGCCTGCGTAATCCCGGCCGACTTTCGTCCGGTAATCACCACACGTCCGCCTTCGTCAACAAGACGTTGCGCGATCGCCAAGCCAATGCCACGCGTTGCCCCGGTCACGATGGCGACCTGGCCATCAAAGCGTACTGCCGATATCGCCATCCGATCCTCCTGAGTCAGACCTCATTATGGCGATCGGCGCACTGCCGAAGTGCCCAGTAGCGTTACGGCATGGAGGATCCGCACGCCACATCGGAGCAGCCAACGCATCGGTCAGTTCCCGAGGTAACAACCCCTCGAGCACCGGGCATCGTGCTTGCAGCATTGGTCTGTTCCTGCCTGGGGTTCATCTGCCTCATTCCCGCAGTCATCGGATTGATCTTGGCAATCGTGGGACGCAAGCGGGCCGAAGCAATCGGCCAGGGCGTCGGCATGTCCACTGCCGCGATCCTGATCGCCTTGTGGTGGCTGGTTGGCGGGCTTGCCCTGGTGGCAATCATCAGTATTCATCCGATGTCATGATCACGCCATGAACAATGGCGCAGTCCTGGGTGTGGATGGCTGTGCCGTGGGACCTGTGAAGGGCTGGATCGGCATGCATGTGCACCGAGGTGCCATCACTGCGCTGTATGCCCAGTCCATCGCCGAGTTGATCACGCTCGGGCAATCAATGCAGCCCCTGGCCGGAGTCGGTATCGACATGCCGATCGGTCTACCGGATCGCACGCGTCGACAGGCGGACGTCCTGGCCAAGCAGGCGGTCGGGGGGAAACGGGCCAGCACCGTCTTCTTGACGCCCACGCGCGCTGCCGTGGAACAACCCACGCATGCACTGGCCAGCGCACGCAACAAGGAGCTGGCCGGCGAAGGTATCTCGGCAATGGCGTACGCGCTGCGCGCTCGCATCCTGGAAGTCGATGCCGTGGTGAGATCGACCGCCCTCCCCATGCTGGAAGTGCATCCGGAACTGAGTTTCACGGCCATGGCCGGTGCACCACTGACGTACAGCAAGCACAGCTGGGCAGGCATTGAGGAACGCCGCCGACTGCTCACCGCGGCCGGGCTGGATGTGACCGGGCTTGATCCTGATGTCACACGGCACGCAAGCGTCGACGACGTGGTCGATGCCTTGGCCGTGGCGTGGACCATGGTGCGTTGGACATCGGCGCAGGCCATCAGCCTGCCCGATCCACCGGAGCGATTCTCTGACCAGTTGCCCGCAGCGATCTGGGCCTGACCCCGGATTGGCGATGCGCTCACGGTCAATGCGCTGATTTCCGACATATAGGGCGCAAGACTCGCGACTTGATCAAAATCGCCCCGCGGTCTCTTTGGGCTCGGTAGCCTCAAGCGCAGTTTTCGGCCTTGCGAGGTGACATGACCAGTCCCTGGGGCCGGGCACCGTGGTCGTGGGGCCGGGCACCGTTTTCGTCGCCGTGGCTGTCACGGTCGTGGTAGCCGTCACCGTTTCTGTGGGCCGGCATCCATTGTTGTCACCCTGATTTCCCGGGTTGTCGCACGCACCATTGACTTGAATTGGCGTATCGGTGACGACCTGTGTTTGGACTGGTGCTGCGTTGGCTTCAGCCAACATCACCCCGCCGACTGCCAAGGACGTTGCCGAGATTGCCACGCCAATGGCAATCGCCCGACGTGAACTCAGTCCAGCTGACGAGCGACCCTCATGATTCGTTTTCTGCGTGGCCATGGTGTGCCCCTGTCGATGTGAGGACGAAATGCCTTCACCTGACAGTGGCTCTTTTTCGCTTGGAAGAACAGGCTGTTCGCGAACCCGTGACCGAGCATGCCAGCCAATGTCTAGTCATGAGCCACGGTTTGCTCCGCCGGCGCGGTCAGCAACCCCTTGGGTCCAGCAACTCGAACCGCTTCATGGCGATTGTGCACTTGCAGGAATCGAAACACGGCCATGGTTTCCTGGCGAACCGTCGATTCCGAGAAGCCAATTCGTCGCGCAATCTGCGCATTGGTCAGTCCTTCCGCCATCATCTGCAGCACGCGAAACTGCCGAGCGGACAACTCATCGACTGCATCCTTGCCATTAGCTCGTCGCTGCGAAAACCCTACGCCCGAGTAGCCGGAATGGTTGCCAGGATCACTTGCCCCATCCCGGCCATGACCTGTCTGTTGAACTTGCTCGCGGTTATGGAACAGTCCTGACCAGCTCAGCCCGCTGAGCACCAGTGACAACAACCCTGTCAGTCCTTCCAGTGATTCGCTCATCACCGCGTGATCAGCGGGATTGCCGAAGAACAACTGGATCGCTCCAACACGTCTGCTCGGGATGGACAGTGGCCAGGCAGCTGTCGGGACACACAGTTCAGGATTCGACGATGTCCATGGGAAGCGAGTCATCACTTCCTGCGCTGTTCCAATGATGACTGGCTCACCACTACGCAACGCCTCGCACATGGGTGCCTGATCGATCAGCGCTAACCGACTGAGCGGCTCGATCATTGACTCAGACATGCCGAATGACCCGACGATTCGCATCCGGCTGTCCGATTCAATCAGGCAGATTGCGGCGGCCGTCACGCCTCTGCTGGGCATGAGAAGAAGCACCAGATACTCGGCGATCTGATCGATGCTCGGTTGCGAGCGCAGGTAATCCACCATGGCCAGCACGCTCAACGCGTCTGAACGTCGATCAAATTCCGGCCGACGACGGTCCGTTGTCAACGGCCCCGTTACTGCGGTGCAAACTACCGATGTCATCGTGTCCCCCTCTGCCGTATTGGCGTTGCCAAACTGCCTGCGCTTTGCATTGTGCGCAGACATGTTCGGATGTGTCTAAACATCGACTGTGCAGCGTGCGGCGGTACCAAGTTCAGGTTCTCGGCCGCATCCCGCGTGATGTCATCACGGCTGGGTGAGAAGAAGCGCTCCGCCTGCACTGACCAGTGGACCCGCACGACCGGCGGACTGTGGCACAACACCAATGAGCCGTGCTCGAACAGTGACCGAACAGTGACCGAACAGTACGTGCACATATCACCTGATGCGCTCATTCTACGTGGTTAGATCGATGCGCCAAGACTTCACCACGCTCAAGGAGCAAATATGTCGATCAACGTAGCGATGATTGGAACGTTTCCCCCAACGCAGTGCGGGATCGCAACCTTCACGCACTCGCTGGTCACGGCGATGCGGCGGCATGGCACTGGTGTCTCGGTAATCGAGGTCGGCTCGAACATCGCGCAGTCGGTCATTTCTGATCCAGTCGTGCTGCGGCACCGGGCTCGAAATGGCCATGTCGCCACATGGCAGACGATCAATGCTCATGATGCCGTGATCGTGCAGCACGAGTTTGGCATTTTCGACGGCTCGGATGGCCAGGACATCGTCGACATCCTGTCCAACGTGCACATTCCGATCATCGTGGTTGCCCACACCGTGCTGAAAGCGCCTACTTCACATCAGCGAAAAATCATGCAAGCCATCTTGGATACTGCTCACGCGGTGGTCACGATGACCTTCACCGGACGACGCAACTTGTTGCGGCACTACGCGGTCGCTCAGGAGAAGGTGCGCGTGATCGCCCACGGCTCAGCCGACCTGCGAGTCACTCAGCACGGGCTTCGCCAGGGGCAACGGCCGATCGTCCTCACCTGGGGACTGCTCAGCGAGGGGAAGGGCATCGAATGGGGCATCGATGCGCTGGCGCAATTGGCTGATCTCTCCCCGCGTCCGCAGTACGTCATTGCCGGGCAAACTCATCCCAAAGTGCGTGAGATCCAGGGTGAGCACTATCGAGTATCACTGACGCATCGGGCAATGATTGGCAAAGTATCTGCTGATGTCGAATTCATCGACGCCTACCTGGATGCCCCATCCCTGAGCCAGATCATCAACTCCGCCGATGTCGTGCTCCTGCCATATGACTCCAAGGAACAGGTAACCTCCGGAGTCCTGGTGGAGGCAATTGTGGCAGGGAAACCGGTGATCTCCACACGCTTCCCCCATGCCATGGAATTGCTCGGTGATGGAACAGGAATCCTCGTGGAACAGGCCAATCCGACAGCAATCGCCGGCGCCATCCGCGCGATCCTGTGCAACAACGGCCTGCGCCAGGACTTGCAACAGCGTGCGGCCAGAAAGGGAGCGATGTTCTTGTGGCCGGCAATCGCCGATGACTACGTCACCCTGGCGCAGGAGTTGATTGCCAGGAAGAGCCGACGAGCGACTGAGCACCAACTCGCTGGCGTCGATACGACTTTGATCACCCTTGCACCGACTGGGAGCTGAATTGACCCAGCCAGAGTTGAATTTCGAACACCTCCTGGCGATGTCGGATGCCCGAGGACTCTTCGAACACGCGCTCGGATCCTCTGCCAGGCGTGAGCATGGCTACTGCGTGGACGACGTTGCCCGCGGGCTGATCGTCATGGAGCGCAGCCGGGTGCGATCCCCGGAACTGCGCGGGCTCGTGCTGACCTACCTGCGCTTCTTGTCTCATGCTCAAGGTGCCGGCGGTGGGTTCGTCAATCGCTGCGACGTGCTTGGACGTTGGTCAGGACCTGCCGAGTGCGCCGACGCCTGGGGCCGCGCCATCTGGGCTTTGGGAACCGTGACCACCCATGACCCTGATCCGATGGTGCGCAGCGATGCCCTGTCTCGCTATGAGTTCTCGGTTTCTCGTCGAAGTCCGTGGTTGCATTCGATGCTGTTCGCCGCGCTGGGAGCTGCCGAGGTGCTTCGGCTCATTCCCCACCATCGACCATCGCAAGACCTCCTTCATGCTGCCATCGACATGATCCCCGAACCGGCCGAACCGAGCTGGCCTTGGCCTCAACCTCGATTGACGTATGCCAATGCGGCCTTGCCTGAGGTGCTGATCGCGGGTGGGGCATTGCTGGGCCGGCCCGCCGTCACCGATGCTGGATTAGCTCTGCTCACCTGGCTGTTGACCGTTGAGATGCATGCCGATGCCTTCTCCGTCACCGCAGTTGGGGGTTGGGGACCGAATGAGACTCGCCAACGCTTCGATCAGCAACCCATCGAGCTCAGCACGATCACTGATGCGGTCTCAACCGCATATGAGATCACCGAGGAGCGGCAGTGGCTCGCAACGATCGAAGCAGCGTACGGCTGGTTTGACGGGGTCAACGACACTCAAACCCGCATGTTCGATCCCCGTACTGGCGCGGGCTATGACGGACTCACCATTCACGGCCGCAACACCAATCAGGGTGCAGAATCCACGCTGGCATACCTGATGACTGACCAGCGTCGACTCGCCTTGATCGGAGACATGCGATGGGTCTAGTCACTCGCACGGACACCATATTGCGACCGAACCCAGATCGGGTGATGTGTCGCATTTTCATCCCCGGCGAGGAAGAACTGATACGAGGTACCTCACGGGCGAAAGGTGTCATCGCGCGCGCCATGTCATTGCCCGATGCAGTGGTTGCCGAAGTCTTGGACTCCACCATCGTGGAATTCCGTGATCGTCACAAGGACCTGATTCAGCAATTTGAGCTGCACTTTGGTGCCGTAGCGGGTCTGGTCGACCCGGACAACGAGCTCAGTGAGGCACGGCGGTTGCTCATCGGGGCCTATCTGACCCAGGAGTATGCCTTCGAGGCGACGGCGTACTTCAACCCATCAATGGTTCCTGCCCCAGACCAATCCGGGCTATCTGACGGCCAGATGCGATTCATCATGAGCATCCGTGCAGTCGGCGAAGGCCACATCAGCTCGATGGTCTTCCGGTCAGGGATGCTCGACTCTGACGGATCAATACGCGTTGACGATGCCACTGCCTATGCCACCACCCAAGCTCGTCGATACACCGTGCTCCGCAGCAAGCTGGTCCTGCAGGCCGCCACCGATGCCGGGCTCCCATTAGACGACCTTATGTTCGTCTTGGGCATGCTGCCGGACAGCTTCACCCCTGAGGAACTCGATGTCACATTGGCCCAACTGCATTCCAAGCGCTTTCATGTCGCAGGCGTGGACGCCATCGCCGAGCGTTTGCAAGTGATTGCGCGAAGTAGCTATGAGGTGGACTTCGGTGATGACACGGTCCTGAGCGAGCGGGTTATCTGGCCGACCGCTTCCAACGAACGGCGCGGTATCGAGGACGCCAGGTGGGTTCGGTTCACCGGTCCCGGCGGGGAAACTAGTTATCGCTGCACCTACACCGGATTCGATGGGCAGTCCGTTGTCCCCCGTGTTCTGGAGACTGTCGACTTTCGATGCTTTTCCTCCACGGACTTGACCGGTCCGGCAGCCTTGAACAAGGGCATTGCACTGTTCCCTCGCCAGGTCGGAGGCACGTACATGGCCCTGTCGCGCTGGGATCGGGAAGCGAACTCAATCGCCACCTCTGATGACGGGTATCACTGGTCGCGAGGAAAGACATTTGCGCAGTCCTCCCAGCCGTGGGAGTTGGTCCAAAGTGGCAACTGCGGATCACCGATGGAGACCGAGGCCGGTTGGCTCGTCATCACGCATGGCACCGGGCCGATGCGCAAGTACGTGCTGGGAGCGATCCTGCTCGACCTGGACGACCCCACGGTACTCCTGGGTTCATTGGACAGCCCGCTGCTGGAGCCCATTGCCAGTGAGCGCAATGGCTACGTCCCCAACGTTGTTTACTCGTGCGGCGGAGTGATTCACGGAAAGCGCCTAATCCTTCCCTACGGATTCAGCGACACCGGGACACGGATTGCCACCATTGACGTCGATGAACTCCTCGACCAGATGGGCGCTGTGCGCCCGAGATAGATCCTCGACACGGGATTGATCCTCGCTTCGCCTCACCCATTGCACGCGCTTATGCCAGATCAGCCGGGTCAACTCCCGGTTCCAGTCGATAGCCCCTTTGCCCCGACCACTAGCTATCGGCGTGATCTGCCAATCAGCGCAACTGTCTCCTTGAGGGTGAGAGTTCCTGGTAGTCAGCGGTCAGCATGCAATGGGCCTAAGCGGACAATTCCGCAATCCGATCGGTGACCTGCCGCATGGCCTGGGCCCAAGCACTGGCTGGATCTTCAAGTTGCACGGTCCCTCGATCCAGCGGGCCGGTGGGGTCGCAGTCGATGAAATGAACGTCTGAACTTCCTAGACGGCGGAACACAATCCGCAACCATGGCCTCAACCCGTCATCATCCATCAGCTCCCCTCGGGAATACAGCCCTGCCGAGCAGACGATGACGGTGATCTGCTTCCCGGCGAACGGACTGGGCGAGCCGTAGAAGGTGCGGATATTGACGAAGTGGTCCACCCAGGCCTTCAGGGCACTGGGTGGACCCCAGTTGTACATCGGGGTAGCGATCACCAGGTGCTAACAAGCGGCGACCTCATCGACAAGTTCAGCCTGCAGGGCGAAGTCCTGCCGCTGCTGCGCAGTGTGCTGGTCGACCGGGGTCCGCCCAGCCTGCAGGGCGCCCAAGCTGATGTGGGGCAGGGCGTTGAGATCGCGCATACACACTTCGGCATCGGCGTAACGCGTGGCGAACTGGGCCAGGAACACCTCCAGAACCCGCAGCGACCACGACTGCTGTCCACGAGTTGAGACGGTCAGGGCGAGCAGGTCGGACATGCGCATTCCTCACTTTGGCGACAGCACAGGATCGCCTACCGCCCAGCCGGGTGCCGCATGCGGGGAAATATATTCGGACAACGTACGGATAACTCATGGCATTATGCGTATGAATCCCGCGTAATATCGATAAAGCGCAAGGCGTACGAGTAACAGGTGTGTCATTACCGCTCAATACCCTCATTGAGCACAAAGATGTGGGCATGGCTCGTCCCCTGGACCCACGCTCCAGGGCGCATGCATGCCGTCTCACCGGGATTAATGAAGCCACCGCGCGCAAACTGGAGCGTGAAGGAGTACTCCCCCCTGCAGACACCTGGACTGCAGCCGATCTGGTGTGGGCCAAAGTGCTGACCACCCCGGGACTGCGCCAAGCAGGGCTTCCTGCCAAGCCGGATTCCATCGGCGCTGAAGACGTGTTGATCGCACCGATGGTCAGCCATGAAGCCGCCGAGATCCTGCCCACGATGCTGCAAGCTCTGGGTGCGCTCGACCGACTTCGTCAATTCCCCGTTGCCTGCCTACAAATCGGTCGCTGGTACACCGATCTGCGAGAGCAGTGGGTATGAGCACTGATGACCAGGTGATCTGGTGCTGACCTCGCGCACTGTCGTGCCACCAGGCTTTCCAGAACTGGCCAGCGATGCCGAGCTTGCCGCGCAATTGGGCACTGCCCTATTCGGTGCGCTGCTGCGCCTGTGCCACCTGGCTGCCCCTTCTGCCGATGTTCCCGGCGGCTGGTGCACCAACATCAGTGCCGACGACCTTGCGGCGTCACTTGGAGTGACTCGAAAGACCTGCGCCAAATGGCTGGCGGATCTCAACGCAGCGGGGTTGATCGTGCGCGTTGACGGCAAGCGGCTTGGGCGAGGCCTCGGCGCGACTCCCACACGTTACTTTGTTACATGCATTCCCGGACTCACGTCGCCGGATCCTGATCCACTTAGACCAGGGAAGATTTCCCGGGGGAAAGATTCCCGCGGGAATAATGCGCAGGTCATTGCCTACCCCGTCAAACCACGCGTTCCCTCACCGACGGTGGCAAACAGCGGGCACAAGTTCCCCGATCCTGTTGTTGCTGTTTCTCCTATGAACACACAGCACTCGGGAGCAACTCCCCGCTGGCTGACCGATGCCTTGTCCTCGATCGGATTTGTCGGACAACTGCCGGAGCAGATCGTGTCTCAGGTAGGAGCCGAGAAGTTGCTCCGCCTGGTCGAGGCAGTCCGCGACCGCGGTGGCATCGACTCCCCTCCCCGGTATCTCAACTGGATCCTTCGATCCGGACCGGAGGCCATTGACGGGTTCTTGGCGGGTGAACCCCTGGCTACCGAACAGGCTGCAACCCCGTTGATGGATGGCAGCCAGTACCTGGCACTGTCCACGCGCTATCCCAAGTGGGCACAGCAGGTCCTGGACCACGCCACTGCCCTGGCAGCAAATGATGGAGCCAAGGTCGACGTACGTTACATCCTTACATCGGCAGCGCTGCTGCCAATCAGCACTGAGCAGGCCGGTCCATGAACCCCGCCCAGGATTCTCTAGAGCGCGCATTTGTCGGTGGAGTCCTGATCGCACCGAGCGAGACGGACCGACTGGAATCCCCTGTTCGAACGGAGCACTTCACCGATCAGCGCCTGGCATCGATCTATGGCGCCGCGTTAGCGGTGTACCACCAAAACCCGGTGCTGGGCGGTGATGTCGCTGCGGTGGTGGTCCAGTTGCGTGCCGATGGGCTGCTGGAGCGAATCGGGGGCGCAACGGCAGTTACCGACCTGGTGCACGACGGGTGCCTTGCCGCCTCGATCCCCTGGTATGCCCAGCGCATCCTGGAATCTGCCTCACTGCGCCAGTTGCAGGTTGCCTCACTGCGCATTCAACAAGCCGTGGAAGCTAACCCCACGCCGGCTACCAGCGAGGACGCCGAGGCACTGCATCGATTTGCCTGGGAGCAGATTGAGTCGGCAGTGGCAGGGGAAACTCAGCGCGCTGTGGTGCCGATCGCTGACGTCTTTGATGAATGGTTGACCGCAACCACCTCGCCGGCCATTTCGATCGGATTGCCAGACCTGGCCAGCCAGACCGATATTCGCGGTGCCATCCCCGGGCACATGATGCTGATCGCCGCCAGGCCGGCAACGGGGAAATCCACCGCGCTGGCGCAGGCCGCAGTGTCCATTGCCGCAAGTGGTCATGGCGTGCTGTACGTAACATTGGAAATGACTAGTCGCGAAGTTCTCGAACGGTGCCTGGCGAACTACACCGCAACGCCGATGAGCCAATTGCGATTGGATAAGCCAACTGCGCTTCCCGCTGCGCTGGAGCCGATCACGATCGTGGACGCATCAATGTCCGTGTCGGATATCGCTGCGGCGATTCGGGTCTCGCGACGGGGCAAGCATCCCATCGAGGTCGTGCTCATCGACTACTTGCAGTTGCTCACTCCCCCGACAGGAACGTCGGAGAATCGACAGACTGAGGTCGCAGCGATCTCCCGTGCTCTCAAGCGACTGGCGATCGAAGAGCGCGTTGCAGTCATCGCCGCATCGCAGCTCAACCGAGCATCAGAGGCTCGGGCGGAAAAGCGCCCGACCCTGGCAGACCTGCGAGAGTCCGGCCAGCTGGAAGCTGACTCCGATGCGGTGATCTTGCTGCATCGCGATGCGGAATTCCCCGAAAGCCTGTGGTTGATCGTGGCCAAGAATCGCCATGGCCGGACAGGCGAGGTGTCCACGCTGGCGCTGTATGACCGCAGCACGTTAGCGTCTTTGATGACCCCAGCGAGATAACCGTTGAGGCGATGGTGCGGTGCCTCGCGGGGCGATCACGTGCACGGGTCAGGACGCAGCTGACCATGCATGTCGTGCTTCGCGCACCGCGTAGCCAGCAATCACGAGGCCGGCAATCGGGTCGGCCCACCACCAGCCAAGGATTGCGTTGCACACCAGGCCAAGCAACACCACACACGCCAAACAGGCATCGACCACGGTCACGCGCGCCTCGGCGATCAGTACGGGATTGCCCAGCGCCTGACCGGTGATGGATTTTCCTCGAGCCAGGGCAAACATCACCACCGCGGTGACCGCCGTCCAGACAATCCCCAATGGGCTGGTCTGCGCTACCCAGTTGCCGGTCAACGCCATCACCGATTGCACTGCCAGGTATAGCGCCAGCACGGCGAAGGCAAGGCCAATGATGCGCAGCCCCATCTCCTGGCGCCGTTCGCTGGATTCGCTGAGCTCCCAGATCACCACGGTGCTGGCGCCGATTTCGAGCAGCGAATCCAAGCCAAACGCACCCAGGGCAACTGAATGGGCGGTCAGTGCGGTGCCGAGCAAGACCAGGACGCCAATCACATTCCAGGACAAGGTCGCCCATTCCAGGGTGAGTCCGCGTCGGCGCAGTGCTGCGTGAACTGCTCCCCCGCTGGTCACGAACGAGAAGACAGCCGCAGTCCACGCTTGGCGGCCGCCAGCAATTCGTTCACGGCGTGAGCCATGGCGTGCGCAGTCACCAGCGGTGTGTCAGTGCTGTAGACCGCAGCACGAAGGCGGACTCGAAGATTGGGACTGATGCGCCCTTGCACTCCGGCACTTCCGGTGCGGGCGACCGGAGCCTGCATATGCTCAAAGCGTGCCGGGTCGGTGATGATCCGCTCCGCGGCTGCTGCCAGCAGCGCATTCCGCGAGACCACCGGTCGCCCTGACTGAGCCAGGCGCTTGTCCACCTCGCGCAACAAATCCAAGGTTGCCTGCGGTACTTGGACGTTATGTCGCTCAGAGGTGCCGGACAAACGCGTTGGCGTGCACAGCAGTTCGATCACTTTGGCCGTTACGAGATCAGCGGAGGATTCCGGCGTTGCCGGTTCGACTGGCCTGGGCGAAAGGTCAATTGGGTGCACATCCACTGCTGTGGGGTTATCTGCAGCCTCACCCACCACCGAGCCGGGGTCTGCATCTGTCGCCGCGATCGTGATGACCTTGCCCATTACGCCAACTGCGGCGGCAATCGCATGACTTTCTTCGACCAATGGAGCAGCTGCCTTTGGGGAGACCGGTCGTGCATTGCCACCGCGGGATTCGCGCACTGGCGGGCGTGATGACGACTTTGCTGATTGCCTGGCCACAGGAGCATTCGGTGTCGGGTCTGCCGATGGCTCGTCCGACACCTCGTTAGCCCGCGCTGCAGGCTTGCCGAATAGCCCGGCCAAGTTCTTGGCGCGCTCTTGATTGGTCGTCGACATCAGGACACCGCCTTTCGCGCCTTACCTATGCCCATGGACTTGCGCAGTTCCTTGGCCAGTGCGTGGTACTCCCCCGCAGCCTTGGATTTTGGGGCGTGCACGCATACCGGAGTGTTCTCTGACTGCGCCATGCGCACGTCCGACCAGGCATGAATGCGGGTTTCGGCAAGGGGCACTCCGGCATCGTCCAGAAGTTTCTGGGCAACATTTGCCGACTTGCGGCCCTGATTCGCGTGCGGGAACTGATTTACCAATGGTGGCAGCACTTGCGCTTGGGAGACACCGTCTTCGGCAAATGCGTGCACCGCGGTCACCACCCGAGCGATCCCGTCGAGTTGGGCTGGCTCAGGAATGAGCACCGGGAGAACGAAGTCAGCGGCAATCAAGCCCGCCGCCACCAGCGGCTCATGCGGATCTGCGCCCTTGGTGTCGATGATGACGATGTCGGCGTACTCCCCGAGTGTGCCGTCCTGGAGGGCCTGCAGGCGATTGCGCAGGATCAAAGCCGCATTCATCTCGGTCACCATGGCGCGGCCGCGGATAACCAGGGGATCGTGATCGGCCGGCACCACCCAGAGCCCTGGAACCCCCGGTGCTGGGATCCAGCCCTCCCCCACCACCATCGTGGACCCGGCCTCGGGCCGCACGAGGTAGTCCGCACTGGAAATGGTGTCAGAGGTTACCCCGAGCCAGGCACTGGATGCCGTGCCCTGCGGATCGAGGTCAATGAGCACCGTTGCGTATCCGCTCCGCGCGAATGCGGCAGCCAAGTTCGCGGCCACGGTGGACTTGCCCACGCCACCTTTTTCAGCGGCGAGACAAAGGACAACAGCCATGAGACCTCCACATCCCTGCAGTAACACGGGAAACAGTAGTTACAAGCTGACATGCACTTGGGCAGACACGCCGCAGTTCGGTGAGTCATCCAGTCTGACGGATGGCCAGGCGTCAGGGCGTTGAGTGAGGTGGTGAGGCAGGGGGTCAGCCGGTGAGCCAGCCGGTGAGCCAGCCGGTGAGCCAGCCGGTGAGCCAGTCAGCGATGCCGGGAGTATTACAGAAAGCCATAGAGTCAAGATGTCAACATTACAAACTGTCAGAAAGACAGATTCCCTGATTGGCAGCGGAAAGACGTCTCGATCGACAGCTGACCT
>CAIKZY010000075.1 GCA_903832025.1 uncultured Actinomycetes bacterium | reverse complement strand
GGCCCTGTGCACCTTGTCGGAACGTGGGTGCAGTTGGTCTATGCCGAAAATTCGGGAGCTGCGTTTAGCATCGGCACCGGTTTCACGTGGATTTTCACGGTCATCGCCATCATCGTTGCCATTGTCATCATTCGTACCGCAGGCAGGCTCACCTCGGTTGCCTGGGCAATCGCGATGGGAGGGTTGCTTGGCGGGCTCTTGGGCAATCTCTGCGACCGCATGTTTCGCCCGCCCGGCCCAGGACGTGGATTCGTCATCGATTTCATTCAGTTGCCGCACTATCCGATATTCAACGTTGCTGATTCGTGCATCGTCGGCGCAGCAATCTTGATGGTCGCACTGACGTTGCTGGGAGTTAGTTATCGCGGCTCGTCCAGGCAGCCGTGACTGCTCGGTTCATCCCGGTGCCCGAGGGCTTGGCTGGCGAACGTCTGGACGTGGCCATGGTCCGGATGCTGGGCATGTCACGGGCTTCGGCAGCGGAATTGATCACCGCCGGTGAGGTATTGGTTGATGGGCGAGTTGTGGACAAGGCGCATCGGCTCTCGATCGACGCGGTGCTGGAAATCAACGAGCCAAGGCCGCATTCCACACCGCCGCAGGTCGAGTCGGAGGTCGTGCTACCGGTGGTGTTCGAAGATGCCGACATCATCGTGGTGGACAAACCAGTTGGTGTTGCCGCTCATCCAAGTGTGGGATGGACCGGGCCCACGGTTACCGGTGCGCTGACAGCGGCCGGGTTTGTCATTGCCACATCTGGAGCTGCGGAACGTCAGGGGATCGTGCATCGACTGGACGTGGGAACCTCAGGTCTGATGGTGGTGGCTCGCAGTGAGCGTGCGTATTCGCACTTGAAGGCCCAATTCAAAGCCCGGACCGTAGACAAGACATATCACGCACTGGCTCAGGGGATCATGGATCCATTCACCGGCACGATCGATGCACCCATTGGTCGTCATCCTGGGGCCGACTACAAGTTCGCTGTCGTGGCTGGCGGTAAACCGTCGGTGACGCACTACCACACCCTTGAAGCATTTGGCCCTGCGTCCTTACTCGAAGTGCATCTGGAAACCGGGCGTACGCATCAGATCCGGGTGCACTGCGCAGCGATGAGACATCCACTGGCTGGAGACATCACGTATGGTGCCGATCCGGTCATGGCAACGCGGCTGGGGCTCAGGCGACAGTGGTTGCACGCGGTGCGTCTGGGGTTCACGCACCCTGGTGGGCAGGAAGTGACGTTTGAGAGCACTTACCCAATCGACCTGGAGCAGGCGCTGGTCACCGTGACGGCGGGGATCTGGGCATAGGCCCAGCTCCTGCAGTGTCGAGCCAGTCAGGTGTCGGTGCTGGCCTCTAGGGTGGGACGGTGAACAGCGCAGGAGGGTCGAAGTCATTCGCTCACCTGCACGTGCACACCGAGTATTCGATGCTGGACGGTGCTGCTCGTCTGAAGGATCTGTTCTCTCGCGCGGTGGAGCTGGGCATGCCTGCGATCGCCATGACCGATCATGGAAATCTCTATGGCGCCTACGACTTCTACAAGGGCGCAAAAGCTGCTGGCATCACCCCGATCATTGGCCTAGAGGGCTATTACGCCCCGCAAGGCCGGCATGAGCGCAAGCAATTCGACTTCGGCGGCGGGTTTGACGAAGGCACGCCGGAAGACCCCACTGCTGGCCGTGGGAAGCAGAGTTACACGCACATGACCGTGTGGGCAGAGACCACGCAGGGGATGCACAATCTCTTTCGGTTATCGAGTCTGGCGAGCCTTGAGGGGTACTACCACAAGCCGCGCTTCGACCGCGAGTTGTTGGAGCGGTATGGCAAGGGGCTCATTGGTACGACCGGGTGTCCCAGCGGTGAGGTTAATCGGTGGCTGCAAGCGGGCCAATACGACAAGGCGCTGGCAGCCGCCGCCGACTTCCGCGACATCTTGGGCCAAGGCAACTACTTCTGCGAGTTGATGGACCATGGCCTGGAAATCGAGCAGCGCTTTCGCACAGACCTGCTTCGCATCGCTCGCGCCCTAGATCTCCCGCTGATCGCCACGAATGACATGCACTATGTGCACGCTTCCGATGCGGACACTCATGACGTGCTGCTGTGCATCGGTACTCGAACAACGATGGATGATCCCAAGCGTTTTCGATTCGACGCTCGCGACTTCTACCTGAAGTCCGCAGAGGAGATGCGAGCCGTTTGGTCTGAACTTCCCGAAGCCTGTGACAACACGCTGCTGATCGCTGAGCGCTGTGATGTGACGTTTCACGAGGGCGCCAACCTCATGCCCAGCTTCCCGGTTCCGGAGGGGGAGTCCGAAGAGTCATGGCTGGTCAAGGAAGTCGAACGCGGACTCAACGTGCGCTTCCACGGAAACGTTCCCGAACATGTGCGCAAGCAGGCCACCTACGAAGTAGGCGTCATCTGCCAGATGGGCTTTCCCGGCTATTTCCTGGTGACCGCCGACTTAGTTCGCTACGCCAAGGACAACGGAATCCGTGTCGGGCCGGGCCGTGGGTCCGCGGCTGGCGCAATGATCGCCTACGCGCTGGGTATCACCGAACTTGATCCCATCAAGCACGGTCTGCTCTTCGAACGCTTCTTGAATCCGGAGCGGGTGTCTATGCCGGATATCGACATGGACTTTGATGAGCGTCGTCGTTCCGACATGATCCGTTATGCGACGGCAAAGTATGGCGAGGAGCGTGTCGCACAAATCATCACGTATGGATCGATCAAGGCCAAGGCCGCGATCAAGGACTCTGCTCGAGTACTCGGCTATCCGTATGCGCTTGGCGATCGGATCACCAAGGCGATGCCGCCGGCGGTCATGGGCAAGGACATCTCCTTGTCCGGCGCCTTCGACCCCAAGGACTCGCGATACGCCGAGGCTTCTGAATTCCGGGCGCTGTACGAGGCGGATATCGAAGTGCGCAAAGTGGTGGATACCGCCAAGGGCCTAGAGGGACTCAAGCGGCAGCCGGGAGTCCATGCCGCAGGCGTCATCTTGTGCCGCGAACCGCTGCTGGACGTTGTGCCCATTTGGCGCCGCGAGCAAGACGGAGCGATCATCACGCAGTTCGACATGGGCGCATGCGAATCCCTTGGCCTGCTCAAGATGGACTTCCTCGGGCTGCGCAATCTCACGGTGCTTGACGACTGCCTGCGCCATATTGTTGTGAATCGAGGCACGACGCTGGTGCTGGAAGACCTGACGCTGGATGATCAGGCCACATACGAGCTGCTCAGCCGTGGTGACACCCTGGGAGTGTTTCAGCTCGACGGCGGCCCAATGCGCTCGTTGCTGCGATCAATGCAGCCGGACAGTTTCGAGGACATTTCGGCCGTCCTTGCGCTGTATCGGCCAGGACCCATGGGTGCCAATGCGCACAATGACTATGCCGACCGAAAGAACGGTCGAAAGCCGGTCACTCCGATTCACCCCGAGCTGGCCGAACCCCTGACTGACATCCTGGGAGATACCTACGGGTTGATCGTCTATCAGGAACAGGTCATGGCGATCGCGCAGAAACTGGCGGGCTATTCGCTGGGAAGCGCCGATCTCCTGCGCCGTGCCATGGGCAAGAAGAAGAAGGAGATCCTGGAAAAGGAGTTCGTGCCATTTCACGACGGCATGATCGCGAACGGCTATTCCGACGAAGCCATCTCTCGGCTATGGGAGATCTTGGTTCCATTCTCCGACTACGCATTCAATAAGGCGCACACGGCTGGATACGGTCTGGTGTCGTACTGGACTGCCTACCTGAAGGCCAACTATCCGGCCGAGTACATGGCCGGCCTCCTCACGAGCGTCAAGGACGACAAGGACAAGTCAGCGATTTACCTCAATGAATGTCGTCGTATGGGCATCAAGGTGCTTCCTCCCGATGTCAACGACTCAGATGCTGATTTCACCCCGCGCGGTACCGATATTCGGTTCGGCTTGACGGCAATTCGAAACGTCGGGGCCAATGTTGTGGAGTCCATCATCGCTACCCGGCGCCGCATTGGGCGATTTTCCGACTTCAATGACTTCATCGCCAAAGTCGATGCCGGAGTGTGCAACAAGCGCGTGGTGGAATCCTTAATCAAGGCAGGTGCATTTGACTCCTTGGGTCATGCCCGACGGGGACTGATTCAAATCCATGAGCAAGTCGTGGACTCGGCAGTGGACATCAAGCGAGCCGAGTCAGTCGGCCAGTTCGACTTGTTCGGTGGGCTGGATGCCACTTCGGAGCACTCGTTGGTGCCGAGCGTCGAAATATCGATGGCTGAATGGGACAAGTCGACATTGCTTGCCCACGAACGAGAGATGCTCGGCCTGTATGTATCTGATCACCCACTCCATGGGATTGAGCACGTCCTGGCGATGATGACTGACAAGGCGATCGCTTCGCTCCTTGCCGATGAGAATGTCGATGGCCAAGTCGTCACGCTGGGCGGATTGGTGACCTCGGTGCAGCGCAAGACCACCAAGCAGGGTTCTCCATGGGCAATCGAGACGCTGGAAGATCTCGAAGGATCGGTTGAGGTGATGGTCTTCCCCCAGTCATATCAGCAGATCGCCACATTGCTCATGGACGATGCAGTGTTGATCGTGAAAGGCAGAGTGGATCGAAGTGATGAGGACGGACTTCGCCTGGTCGCCATGGAGATCACCGCTCCTGACCTGTCTGATGCTTCCAACGGGCCGGTACGACTGACGTTGCTGGCTTCGCGATGCATCCAGCCGTTGGTGGAACGACTCAAAGCTGTCCTTGCCGAGCACCCAGGCACCAATGAAGTGCACCTGCATCTGACCGGTGGTGCCAAAACCACGGTGCTCCGGCTGGATGATCGGTACCGAGTCACGCCGAGTCCGTCGCTGTACGCCGACCTCAAGGCTCTTCTCGGCCCCGGCTGCCTGGGATCGTGAGTTCGTGTCAGGATCGCCTGGTGACGTTCCCCGCTCAATCCGATCCTGGTCATGACCCGGCCCTGCTTCCTGGGTTTCATCGGGACAAGCTCCGCGATGTCCGGGCCGTGCTGATCGCCGGAGTGGTCACGGCAATCGTTTCCGGACTTGGGCTGGGCGTGGTTTGGTGGGAAGTCTGTCCACGGCTGCCCAACGCCCTTGCCGCTGAGCAAATCGCTATCACGAATCAATACTTGACTGCCGATATCGCCTTTGCCGGTCTTGCACTTCTTGCTGGTGTCGCTGTGACGATTGGACTGGTGGTCATGCGCAGGGAGCACTTGATGGCCACGTTGGTCGCGTCGGTGCTTGCGGGGTTCGTGGGATCATTGCTGATCTGGCAGGTCGGCATTCGCCTGGAATCCTTTGCTCGACAGGTGCACCTGGGCATCGTGAACGGCGTGCCCACGCAGGACCTGACGTTGACGTTGCCCGCGGTGTTGCTGGTCTGGCCGATCGTCGCGTGCGCGATCATTGCCGGTGTCACCTTCGCCGACTGGCTCGTGCAGGTTCGCGCCGAGTCCTCGGCACATCGCTCAGCACATTTCCGGTGAGGCCGATGCCCTAATTCGGTCCTGGCATACCGGCAGTCAGGTCCAGGGCAGGCATTGCTGAGAAGGCGCGAATCAGCCGTGATTCACGCTGCAATATCGAGGTCACTGATCGCAAGCGATCCTCGGCGGTGTGACAGGCCAGCAACTGCTGGCGCTCGTCGACCGGCAGCGCGATCGCGGCCGTTATCAAGAACGACAGTACCGACGGGTCATCAGGCATCACCTCGTCTTGGTCGAGTTCAGCCTCCTGCCCGATCCGCCCGGACAGCACCCTTCGGTAGTGACTGAAGGCGTCCAGCGCACCAGCGACGATGTGTTGACCCACTTCCTGATCTTGCGGGTCAGGCAGTGTCCGAATGCGAACCCGCAGCAAATCCGCGCCCTCGGACATTGGCATCGTGGATATCTCGGCAGGGGAGAATCGGTGCAGACCGGTACAGATGACGTCGAACCGGCCGTCAGGCAGTTCATCCACTTCACGCAACTGCATCACCACGCCGATGTCATACATGCCTTCCAGTCCGTCGGATAGCGCAGATCTACCGGGCCGCTGGGCCACGATGGCGAAGAGCCGTTCATCTGGGTCTGCCTTTGCCAGTAATTCGTGGATCATGTGACGATATCGAGGCTCAAAGACGTGCAGAGGAAGGACCAAGCCGGGTACGACGGCCACCTCTAGGGGAAACAGCGGCATCCAAGCACTCATGGGAGCAGCGTAAACTGAGGAAATGATTCGTCGCATCGACTTGCGGTCCAGCACGATTGATCCACGCACGGTGCTGCCACGAGCGGTCATGGACGTCGCAGATGCCACCGAGGCCATCCGTCCGGTCATTGAGGATGTCCGCGATGAAGGTGCCGCAGCAGTTGCCCGATGGAGCGCCAAGTTCGACGGCGTGACCCCGCCAAGCCTTCGAGTGCCGGCAGATCTGCTGCGTCAGTGCGAACAAGACCTCGAACCGGCAGTTCGCGCAGCCCTGGAGGAGTCCATTTCTCGGGCACGAGCTGTCCATCGTGATCAACGTCGGCACGAGGTTGTCACGTCCGTCGTCCCGGGCGGAACGGTCACCGAGCGCTGGATCCCGGTGGAGCGTGTTGGCCTGTATGTGCCGGGGGGCCGTGCGGTGTATCCCAGCAGCGTGATCATGAACGTGGTCCCGGCGCAGGAGGCAGGCGTCGGATCCCTGGTTGTGGTCTCTCCGCCGCAAAAGGACCACGACGGCTGGCCTCACCCCACAATCTTGGCTGCATGCTCGCTCCTTGGCGTTGACGAGGTGTACGCGGTGGGTGGCGCGCAGGCCGTAGCCATGCTGGCCTACGGAGTAGATCTGCCCGATGGGCAACGGTGTGAACCGGTTGACCTGGTCACCGGCCCGGGCAACATCTACGTGACCGCTGCCAAGCGCGCACTTCAGGGCATCATCGGTATCGACTCTGAGGCCGGCCCCACCGAGGTCATGGTGATCGCCGATAACAGTGCGGTCGCCTCGCATGTGGCTGCTGACTTGATCTCTCAAGCAGAGCACGACACCCTAGCCGCCGCGGTATTGGTGACCGACAGTCCTGAACTGGCCCAGGCGGTTGAGGATCAAGTCGTCATGCAAGTGGCCACGACGAAGCATGTCCAGCGCATCACCGAGGCGCTTGGCGGGACCCAGAGCGCGATCGTTCTTGTCGATGATCTGTCTGCCGCGCTCGCCGTGGCGGACGCCTATGCTGCCGAGCACCTGGAAATTCATACCCGAAACGCGCGCGAGTTGTCCCGTCAGGTTCGCAATGCCGGTGCCATATTCGTCGGCACCTGGTCGCCGGTGTCCCTGGGCGACTACTGCGCCGGATCGAATCACGTACTTCCCACCGCAGGCTCTGCCCGCCATTCCTCCGGGCTTTCGGTGCAATCCTTCCTTCGCGGCGTCCACATCATCGAGTACGACCAGCAGGCGCTCGCCGGTGTTGCCGAGCACGTGATCGCCTTGTCAGGCGCGGAGGATCTTCCCGGCCACGGAGATGCAATTGCCATTCGAGTGGGACGGTAGGCCTTGCACGCTTTCCTTGCGCCGGTACGTGAAGACTTAGTCGGCATCCACTCCTACGGAGCACCGCAACTGGACGTTCCCGCACGGATGAACGTCAACGAAAATCCATTCTCGTTGCCACCTGAATTGGCCGAGGCAATGGGGCAAGCAGTTGCCGAGATGGCAAGTGGGCTCAATCGCTATCCCGACCGAGATGCGGTAGCCCTGCGCGCAGAGTTGGCGAAGTATCTGCTTGCCGAATCCGGTGTTCGGGTAGACGGCGCGCGTGTGTGGGCAGCAAACGGCTCTAATGAGGTCATGCACCACTTGTTCTTGGCCTTCGGAGGTCCTGGACGCCTTGCCATCAGTTTTGATCCGACGTATTCGATGTATCCGGAATACGCGCGCGACACATTCACGACCTACCAAACCTTGGCGCGCACCGAGCAGTTCGGCATTGACGTGCAGGCTGCCTGTTCGGCGATTGCCGAACGGAAGCCGACCTTGGTGCTGCTGACAAGCCCGAACAATCCCACTGGGACCGGGCTGCCCATGGATGATGTGCATGCCCTGGCGCAGGCGTCGCTGGACGTCGATGCCCTGGTCATTGTCGATGAGGCCTATGCGGAATTCCGTAGAGCGGGCACACCCAGTGCGCTCGAGCTTTTGGACCAGTATCCAAATCTGGTGGTTACCCGAACCATGAGCAAGGCCTTTGCTCTTGCTGGGGCCAGGCTCGGCTACGCCGTGGCTGCACAGCAGGATGTGATCGATGCGCTGCAGGTCGTGCGCCTGCCGTATCACCTGTCGGCTGTGACCCAGGCGGTGGCCGTGTGTGCGCTGGAGCATGCCGATGTCCTGCAGGCTCAGGTAGCGCTGCTTCGCCATGAGCGCGACATGCTCAGTCAGTGGCTAGCAGACCAGGGGTATCGAGTGTGTCCCTCCGATGCGAACTTCATCTTGTTTGGCTCATTTGAGGACCGACAGGCCGTATTCGACGACCTGTTGAGCCAAGGGGTGCTCATTCGCGTCACTGGTCCGCACGGCTGGTTACGCGTCACCATCGGCACGCCGGCGGAGAACGCTAGATTTAGGGAGGCGCTGACTCGGTCGGGTTCGGCGAACGTCGTCGGTCAGGGGAAGTCATGAGTCGCGGTGCCACTGTCGAGCGATCGACAAAGGAAAGTTCGGTGTTGGTCCAGCTTGATTTGGATGGCACGGGTGCATCGGCGATTGACACCGGCGTGCCGTTCTACGACCACATGCTGGCGCAACTTGCCAAACACGGGGGATTGAACCTGACTGTTCAGACTACTGGCGATCTGCACGTCGACGCCCATCACACGGTCGAGGACACCACGTTGGCGCTGGGCCAGGCCTTGAACCAGGCGTTGGGTGACCGTGCCGGTCTGCGCCGCTACGGCGATGCGCTGGTGCCGTTGGATGAGGCTTTGGTGCAGTCCGCTGTCGACCTGTCCGGCCGCCCGTACCTGGTTCACGAGGAGCCGGAACTCATTGAACTCATCGGTACCTACGACACCACACTCACACGCCACATCTGGGAATCCCTGGTGGCGACAAGTCAAATCACGCTGCATGTGCGTGTGATCTCCGGCCGAAATGCCCATCATGTGGTTGAGGCGCAGTTCAAGTCCGTTGCGCGCTCGCTGCGCACTGCGATCGAGCGTGACGCACGGGTATTGGGTGTTCCCTCTACCAAGGGCACGCTCACGGGCGGCTAAACCATGGGAGCGCCATCGGTGGTCGTGCTGGACTACGGCTCCGGAAATCTTCGCTCAGCGCAGAAGGCACTGGAAGCGGTGGGTGCACAGACCACGGTCACGGCAGACTTTGCCTCCGCATTGAACTCTGACGGACTGCTGATTCCAGGCGTGGGAGCATTTGATGCCTGCATGCGCGGGCTTCGGCAGGTGCGCGCGGATGTGCTCGTTGATCGTCGCGTCGCCGGAGGGCGAGCAGTGATGGGCATTTGCGTCGGTCACCAAGTGATGTTTCAGACCGGTGTCGAGCATGGGGTCATCACTTCCGGGCTAGGTCAATGGCCCGGAATCGTGGAGGAGTTGCACGCACCGGTACTGCCGCACATGGGCTGGAACACCTTAGATGCACCGCAAGACTCGGAGCTGTTTGCTGGCCTGCATGACCAGCGGTTCTACTTCGTGCATTCCTATGCAGTGACCACCTGGGAATTGGGGCAACTGGATCCGAACCGGACCGCGCCCAAGGTGACTTGGTCCGAGCACGGTCAGCGGTTTGTGGCAGCGGTGGAGAACGGTCCGCTGGTGACGACACAATTTCACCCGGAGAAATCCGGTGATGCCGGACTGGCTCTGCTTCGCACGTGGGTGCAGTCGCTGTAGGCATCCTGGCTAGAGTAAGTAGGTGACTGAGTCCCTGATCTTGCTGCCCGCTGTTGATGTCGCCGACGGCCAAGCGGTGCGCTTGGTGCAAGGCAAGGCGGGAAGCGAGAAGTCCTACGGCGCTCCAATTGATGCCGCACGGCAATGGGTGGAGCAAGGTGCTGCTTGGATTCACCTCGTCGACCTGGACGCGGCATTTGGTCGTGGCTCCAATGCCGATCTGCTGGCACAGGTGGTGTCCGAGGTGCGGGGCCAAGTGCACGTGGAGCTTTCCGGCGGCATTCGCGATGACGAGTCACTTGCCCGCGCGCTGAAGACCGGATGCACCCGTGTGAACTTGGGGACTGTCGCGCTGGAAAACCCGGCATGGACTGAGCACGTTATCGCCGAGCACGGCGACAGGATTGCTGTCGGCCTTGATGTTCGTGGACACACCCTTGCGGCGCGTGGGTGGACCGAAGAAGGCGGTGACCTGTGGGAGACCCTTGGACGGCTGGATGCAGCCGGGTGCGCTCGTTACGTGGTCACAGACGTGAATAAGGACGGCACGATGCACGGGCCGAACCTGCACTTGTTGAAGGAAGTATGCGAGGCCACCGATCGACCGATCATTGCGTCAGGCGGTATCTCCAAACTGGAGGACCTGCACAAATTGGCCGAGATGGTTCCCCACGGCGTCGAGGGAGCGATCGTGGGGCGGGCGCTGTACGACGGGGCATTCACGCTCTTTGAGGCACTTGCAGCAGTGGCCGAGCGGTTTGATCCTTATCAGTGGGCACCGCCGCAGCCGTGAGCCTTGCCGTACGGGTGATCGCCTGCCTTGATGTTGACGCCGGCAGGGTGGTCAAGGGAATTAATTTCACCGAGTTGCGAGATGCCGGGGATCCGGTGGAGCTCGCATATGCCTACGGCCAGGAAGGCATCGATGAATTGGTGTTCTTGGATATCACGGCCTCAAGTTCGGATCGATCCACGATGTACGACGTTGTGGCTCGCACTGCCGAATCGGTGTTCATTCCGTTGACCGTCGGTGGCGGAGTGCGCCAGGTCGAGGATTTCGACCGCTTGTTGCGAGCCGGTGCAGACAAGGTCAGCGTGAATACCGCTGCCCTGGCCGATCCGACGCTCCTTCGTGCCGCTGCTGATCGATTCGGATCCCAGTGCGTCGTGCTGAGTATCGATGCTCGCCGATGCATCGGGGACGCCGTGACCGTGAGCGGTTTCGAAGTGACCACTCACGGGGGCAGGACAGGGACCGGAATCGATGCCCTGTCATGGGCACGGCAAGCGGTCGAACTGGGCGTGGGGGAGATCCTGCTCAATTCCATGGATGCCGATGGCACCACTGCCGGCTACGACCTGCCATTGATCGAGATGGTGCGGCAGGAAGTCGACGTGCCGTTGATCGCGTCTGGCGGCGCCGGCTCACTTGCTGACTTCGTTCCGGCGGTTCGGGCGGGCGCTGATGCTGTCCTAGCGGCAAGTGTCTTCCATTTTGGAACGCTGTCGATTGCCCAGGTCAAGCGCTCACTGTCCGATGACGGCATCGCAATTCGCGCCTGATTCCTCAGATTCCCAGCGGTGCCTGCTCGAATGCCCGCACTGCCTGCTCGCTACCGCTGACTTCCACATTGACAGCGGTGCGCCCATACAGGCGCAGTATCAGTTCCAATGGGCTGCCGGCTAGCGTGACGGCATCAGACGTGCTTTTCAGTGCAATGACAGGGGCAGTAGCGTCTGTGCGCCGCAGCCGAAGCGCCACAGGGCATTTGCGGGCGATCAAGCGAGCAGTCGATGCTGTTCTGGACCACAGCAAGTCCTGCTCGGCACGATCCAGGTCGCGTGCTGTCCACTGGGGCTGGGCGCGGCGGACGTCTTCGTGATGGACGACGTATTCCAAGAAGTTGGCGAGTCCTTCCATCCCCGGCACGGAAAACACCGACAGCGTCGGAGGGCCATCGGCAACCATGGACACCAACTCGCTGAAAGGACGCTGGGCAAGCTTGGCGCTGGCAGATGCTGTCAGAGCGGCAAATGGGCTCAGCACGATGCCCACTGCTGCCAAGGGCTTGCCTTCGCGAACAATGAGGTGGATTGCCAGGTCTTTCACGGTCCAACCCGCGCACAAGGTCGGTGCATCTGGCCCGAGAGCAAGCATCGTGGCGGACAGTTCTGCACGCTCAAGGGCGGCATATGACGAGGCACTCATCTGACCATCATGGCCTGTCGGCACAATGGATGCATGCTGGAAGACATTTCGGCCCAGGTGCGCTTCAATGACGCGGGTCTGGTGCCCGCCATAGCCCAGGACGCCACCACCGGTCGGGTCCTGATGTTGGCCTGGATGGATGCCAGCGCTCTGGCCGACACTGCGGCCACCGGGCAGGCGACGTATTTCTCTCGATCGCGCAACAGGCGCTGGGTCAAGGGGGAAACGTCGGGCAACACCCAGCGCGTGCGTGAGATCCAGGTGGACTGCGATGGCGACACGGTGCTGCTGCTGGTGGACCAGGTGGGGCCGGCGTGCCACACCGGCAGTGGCAGTTGCTTTGACAGTGCCGGTGTTGACCTGACCGCTGGCCAGGTCCTCTGACATGGCAACTGCCATGGGCGTGACCAGCCCGACCCTTCAGGAGTTCGTTGAGCTTGCCCGTGATCGTCGAGTCATCCCGGTCACTCGCAAATTGCTCGCTGATGGCCAGACTGCCGTTGGGTTGTATCGCACGCTGTGCGCGCACCGCGCGGGCACGTTTTTGCTGGAGTCAGCAGACCAGTCCAATTCCTGGTCCCGCTATTCCTTCATCGGGGTGCAGAGCACCGCCATGCTCACCAGTCGCCACGGTCAGGCCAGATGGCTGGGCAAGGTGCCCGTTGGGCTGCCAACGGGCGGCGATGCGGCAGAGGTGCTCGCCAAGACGCTCCAAGTGCTGCACACCGAGCCGTTGCCAGGGCTGCCACCGCTGACTGGGGGGTTGGTGGGCTACCTGGCCTACGACGCGGTGCGATTGTTCGAGAGCATCCCCGACAGCAATCCGGATCCCCTGGATGTAGCTGACATGGCCTTCCTGCTGGCAACCGACCTGGCGGTGGTGGACCACCAGGAGGGCACCTTGTGGTTGATTGCCAATGCGATCAACTATAACGCCAGCGATGACAACGTGGAAGCTGCATGGGCCGATGGCGTCGCGCGACTTGATGCCATGCAGGCGCTGCTGGCCAATCCTGACAGGGGAGCCCCGGCTGTTTTCGACGTGACAGCCAGCCCGCAGGTGACTTCCTGGACTGATCATCAGGCGTTTCTGGACGGTGTTGAGGCATGCAGGGAGTACATCCGAGCCGGTGACGCCTTCCAAATCGTGCTTTCCCAGCGATTTTCCTGCCCGTGCCCTGCTGATGCACTGGACGTATATCGAGTCCTGAGGACCACCAACCCCAGTCCCTACATGTACCTGTTTCGCATTCCGCAGGATTTGGGGAGTGACACCTGCGCGCCACTTGCCGAGTTCGCGGGATTTGAGATCGTGGGCTCCTCACCAGAAGCGCTGGTCACCGTGCAAGACCGCTCCTTGGTGGTCCATCCCATCGCCGGCACTCGCCCCCGTGGCGAAGGCGCTGAGCATGATGCTGAGCTCGCAAGTGAACTGCTCGCCGACCCCAAGGAGCGCGCAGAGCACTTGATGCTGGTGGATCTTGCCCGAAACGACGTTGGGCGCGTCAGCCAGCCGGGCTCGGTGCATGTCCTGGATTTCATGAACGTGGAGTACTACTCCCATGTGATGCACCTGGTCTCCACCGTGACCGGCACTCTGGTCCCTGGTGCCACGGCCTTTGATGCCCTGGCTGCTACGTTCCCGGCAGGGACGCTATCGGGTGCTCCCAAGCCCAGGGCGATGGAAATCATCGACGAGTTGGAGCCCCTGCGCCGCGGGGTATACGGCGGATGCGTGGGCTACTTGGATTTCGCCGGTAACGCAGACACGGCCATTGCGATCCGAACCGCGGTGATCAAGGACCACGTGGCGTACGTGCAAGCGGGAGCAGGCCTCGTCGCCGACTCCGTGGCACAGTCAGAAGCTGAGGAATGCGCGAACAAGGCGGCCGCGGTTCTTCGAGCTGTGGCTATTGCAGCAACGCTCACCGGAGTGCAGTGATGAGCGCTCAGTACCGGCGCTGGCTGGCAATCTTGGCCGTGGGGGCACTGCTGATGATTGTTGGATTCGCTCTTCCCTGGGTCCAAGTCTCGGTGATGGTGGCACAAACCACGCAATCGATGGTCAAAACCAGCACGATGGCCGGCCGAGAGCTGCTACCACTGTCGTCGATGTGCGCTTGGGTAGTGCTCGCCTCGCTTGCCGCTGTGGTGGCAACTCGGTCGTTCGGACGGCAACTCATCGGCGTGCTCATCGTGCTGTTCAGCGCGGCAGCAGGCATCAATGCTGTGCGCTGGGCGCTGTCGCCGAGTGGCTCAATCGCCGACATCGTGCGCCAAGACGGTCATGTCGAGCTGTCCTGGCACGGGTATCCGACTTGGTTACTCGTGGCTGCAGGCGCCACGATCGCCGCTGCGGCAGGTGTGGTCACCGTCCTTCGCGGCCGTACATGGTCAGCCATGAGTAGCCGATACGAGCGCATCAAGCCGATCGCCAGTCGCAGTGCCTGGGAGGCGCTGGACCACGGGGATGACCCGACTGTTTAATCGTCTGCGCCCGATGTGCGCCACGCCAGCACGCCGGCTCACGCTGGGATCTGCTTAGATGATGTTCATGAGTGAACTTGGCGGGCACGGCTCCACGCCGGCGGCATGGACCCTGGTGGTCATCATCACCCTGGCGTTTGTCTTGGGGACAATCGCGGTCATCATCGCCAACTGGCCGCTGTTTTGGGTCTCTGCTGCACTGGTCGTCGTTGGAGCCTTGGTCGGCAAGGCGATGCAGATGGCAGGCCTGGGGAAAAAGCGCACGACTCACGCCTAAACGATTAACACGACTCGAACAACATCCTGACCGAACTCCGACCGAACGCGTCGCGAGGATCCCGGCTTCCATGACAGGCTGCAGGGGTGGATGACATGAAGCCCGAACCGAGCAAGGGCCTAGTGCTGGTCGTAGAGGATGAACGCGCGATCTCGGATCTGTTGCGCCTGTACCTGTCGCGCGAGGGATTCGGGGTTCATGTCGCTCTCGATGGACCTTCTGGACTGGCTGCAGCGCGAAACCTGCATCCGGTGGCCATCATCTTGGACGTTGGCCTGCCGGGAATGGACGGTACTGACGTGTGCCGGCAGTTGCGGGCGGACAATGACTGGGTGCCGGTGATTTTCTGCACGGCACGTGATGATGAAGTTGATCGAGTGCTTGGCCTTGAGCTTGGTGCCGATGACTACGTCACCAAGCCCTTCAGCCCACGCGAAGTCGTCGCGCGAGTGAAGTCAGTGGTCCGTCGGGCATCCAACGTGAAGTCCGGGGACGGACCTCTGGTCCTGCGTGATATCAGTATCGATCCTGTCACTCGTCGCACAACGGTAGCTGGCCAACCGTTGGAACTGACCGCCACCGAATTTGACCTGCTGTTCCACTTGGTCGCCAACCCCGGACGAGTCTTCAGCCGCGAACAGTTGTTGTCAGAGGTATGGGGCTATGCAGCGGTAGTCGGCACGCGCACTGTGGATGTTCATGTTGCGCAGGTTCGCGCCAAGCTCGGCGAGGCAAGCTGCATTCGCACCGTTCGCGGAGTCGGCTACTCCGCCGAGGCCTGATGCGCCGCCGCTGGGGCATGGTCGCCCGAACAGTGGCGATGACCAGTGCAATCGCTGCACTGGCCGTGATCATTGCAGGGGTGGTGGCCTACCCGCTGTTGCGCTCATCGGCCTTAACGCAGGCACATGCGTCGCTGGCGAGGATGGCTGACCTGACCGCTTCGGCCCTGACCCGTGATGTGTCAGGCCCGGGTCGTGATGAACCCTTGCCGGCATCACTGGCGCAAGCGTTGCAAGCCGAGCAAGTGACTGGCTACCTGGTCATGAATCCGGATGATGCGGTGCCGGGCTTGGCGCCTGAGCAAGTGGCGCAGATCTTCAACGGCGGCGCGCTCAGTGCCGAAGGCCATGGGCCCAATGGCATGGTGCTCATCGAGGGCCGCGGAGTCACGCCCATTGCCGGGGTCGTGCTGGAGCAGCCCACCAGCGTTGTCGGTCAGATCACCGCACAGCTGCTGTGGCGGATCGGATTAGCCCTGGCGCTGGGCTTGGCGATCGCCATCGCCGTGGGTGTGGTTGCGGCCCGGCGCATCACCCGACAGCTG
>CAIKZY010000074.1 GCA_903832025.1 uncultured Actinomycetes bacterium | reverse complement strand
CGGGGCAATGCCGACCGTGATCGTCGCCACCACCTGATTACTCGAGTCGATCACCGACACCGTGTTGTCACCGTAATTGGTCACGTAGACATCACCGGCGTTCGCACCCGTCGGGGACACCGCCACCCCAGAAGGGCCATAGCCGACCGTGATCGTCGCCACCACCTGATTACTCGAGTCGATCACCGACACCGTGTTGTCGCCGGTATTCGTCACATAGACATCACCGGCGTTGACACCCGTCGGGGACACCGCAACCCCCTCGGGGCGGTTACCGACCGATGGTGTGGCAATCACGGTATTCATCACCGAGGCGTCGGCATACGGAGCAAGGAACACACACGACGCCGCCAAAAACAATGGCGTCGACACCAAGACTGGTCTCCGCATAGCCCCACCCTCCCCAATGAAACCGAGACGCTCGTCTCCCGACTCGAACTTTCGGGCGCCACACTACCGTGGATGAGGATTTCACCCGCGCTGGTTGGTAGCCCGACTCACAGCTGGCAGGTAGAACCACTCACCTGCCCCGGCAGGCTCATTTCGCCGTCCAGGTTCCGGTCGCGGTGTGGAACGACTGACGCACGCTGAAGAACCCACCAGTGCCGTAGTTGGGCCACTGCTGCAAGCCCCCCCCCCCCGCGACAAGTGATGCCCGGGGGACGAACAGCACGTGTGAGCCTGCAAACACGTGACACGTCGTCTGCCTCGGCATTTCGACCGCGATCGGAAATGTGGTCTTTGGACAACTCACTGGAGGCCAACATGTCTTCACTCCGAGCACAGCATGGGAAAGCACTGTGGCCCCCTTGCGGGGGCCACAGTGGCGGGTGAAGGATTCGAACCTTCGAAGGCAAAGCCGACGGATTTACAGTCCGCTCCCATTGGCCGCTCGGGCAACCCGCCGTTGTCGAGCGAGCAAACAATACAGCCCTGCAAAGCAGCGCACGTGCGCCGCCTACCCCCAGGCCAGTGGCACCAGGCGGACGGCAGGAGGAACAATAGAGTGGCATCAGATCCCGCACCCGCGTGAAGGAGAAATCGTGGCCGACAGCAGCTTCGACATCGTGTCCAAGGTCGACCGCCAGGAAGCCGACAATGCTCTCAATCAGACAGCCAAGGAACTGGCACAGCGTTTCGACTTCAAGAACACCGACACCACGATCGAGTGGAAGGGCGAGCTGGCGGTGGAAATCACCTCCGGCACCGAGGAACGCGCAATCGCCGCCCTGGACGTCTTCCGGGAGAAGCTGATCAAGCGAGGCCTTTCCCTGAAGTCCTTTGACGCCCAGGACCCGCGCTCCTCGGGCAAGGACTACAAGATTTCCGGAACGTTCAAAGCCGGCATCAGCCAGGATCAGGCAAAGAAACTCGGCAAGCTCATCCGTGACGAAGGGCCCAAGTCGGTCAAGACACAGGTCATGGGCGAGGAACTACGCGTGACCAGTAAGAGTCGCGATGACTTGCAGGCCGTGCAGAATCTGGTGCGCGAGGCCGATCTGGACTTCGCGACGCAGTTCGTCAACTACCGCTGATTGTCCGCGGGTGGTTTGAGCCGCAGCACATCGTGCACGAGCGCCTGTCGCTGATCACTGGGATAGTCGAACTGCTGCCGCCACGACAGCGCATCGAATGGGCACACTTCGATGCAAATGCCGCAGTACATGCACAGGCCGAAATCGATGCGAAAGTCGTCCAGGACGTTGCTCACCTTGGGGCGACGGCCACTTGCCTCTGCGACCGGCTCCTCGTGGCAGTCCAACTCGATGCACCACGTGGGGCATTCCCGGACGCAGATCAGGCATGAGGTGCACGCTGCTGGATCCAGTGCAATCACTCCATGGCTATTGCCTTCAATCAGTTGATGGTGGTGCTCACTCATTCGTGACTCCCGGTGCAACCCCCAGTGGTCGGGAGGTTCGACGATTGCTGCCTTGCCCTGCATCCGCCGGCCACGGTCGCTCATTGCGACGTTGCAGCAATCTTGCCTTCAGCAGTGCGCCCCGTTGGCCCTGGTCATGCAACAGCAGCGGCGGGTGCTCGCCTGAGGCAATGGTGATCGCGAACATCTCCGAAGTCTCCCGCTCATGCCAAGCGGCCCCGGGGTAGATGTCGCAGGCGCACGGAAGTACCCCACCACCGACTGGCACCGTGGTGCGAGCGAAGCAACTGGTGCTGGGCTGGCTCGAAGAGGTAAGCCGGGCAACGATTTCGATGTGCTCGCCCCGGTCGACTCCAGTCAGGAAATCGAGCATGTCCAGGCCGTCGTCACGGAATTGCCGCAACGCGTGGAGCCACTGATCAGTGGCTACGAGGTCCTCATCCCTGCCGATGTGCGCTGTCATGGTCTCGCCAACTCGCTGATGGCCGACACCAGCGCCTGGGGACGTGGGGGGCAGCCGGGAACGTACATGCTGACCGTGGTGAGCTGATTGACACCGGGAATCACTGTTGGAGCGTCCCAGTACGGCCCTCCGCTGCAAGCGCAGGCACCAAAGGCCAGGACCTTTGCATCAGGAAGGGCGGCGATAACTTCCGAGACTGTCGGGACCAGCGCACCGGTGATCGTGCCGGAGATGACCAGCACGCTGGGGCTGGGTTCATGGCTGGGCACAAGGAGGCCCAACGTGATCGCCGATGCCACTTCCAGGGAGCAGCAGGCCAGCTCCAGGTTGACCAGGCCGATCCCCACTCCATCGGCCAGCCGGTACCCGGCCCAGCGTGGGCCTGGTCCTGTGGAGCGGTCCAGCGGTGTCATGGAGTCAGGGTATTGGCTGGCGGTGAGGCGCAGATCACGCCATATGTGGGGAAATGCCACGGACATCCCCTTCCAATTCCAAGGACGTCCAATAAACTCGTCGTACGGCGGTTACCCACTGTTTGCGCAAAGGTTCCATCGCGGGACATCCATCGCACCGATCGAAGGCGGGCACGTGACCAAGCAGGTCGTCCAAGTCAGCAAGGTTGTCATTCGTTTCGCCGGGGATTCCGGCGACGGCATGCAGCTCACCGGGGATCGATTCACCACCGAGACCGCAGGTCTGGGCAACGATCTGAAGACACTGCCGGACTTTCCGGCAGAAATCCGAGCGCCTGCAGGAACCATTCCGGGCGTCTCTGCCTTCCAGTTGCACTTCGCAGATCACCTGATCGCCACTCCTGGCGATGAGCCGGATGTGCTGGTTGCTATGAATCCGGCCGCCCTCAAGGCCAACCTGAAGCTGCTTCGCCGCGGCGGGGACCTCATTGTCAATACTGATGAGTTCACCAAGCGGGCCTTGGAAAAGGTCGGGTACACCGCAAACCCACTCGAGGATGGCTCCCTGGAGGAGTATCAGGTGCATCCGGTGGCACTGACATCCATGACGGTCGAAGCCCTGAAGGACTTTGACCTCACCAAGAAGGAAGCCGAGCGCGCGAAGAACATGTTCGCCCTTGGCATGCTTTCGTGGCTGTATTCCCGTCCCTCTGAGGGCACGTTGGAGTTCTTGAAGGCCAAGTTCGGCAAGAAGCCGGAGATCTTGAAGGCCAACATCGCCGCATTCGAGGCAGGCTGGTCCTTCGGCGAGACCACTGAGGGTTTCTCGGTGCAGTACGAGGTCGCTCCGGCAGCAATGCCGGCCGGCGTCTACCGGAACATCTCGGGAAACCTGGCATTGTCCCTTGGGCTGGTGGCCGCAGGTCAGCTGTCGAACCTGCCGGTGTTCTTGGGTAGCTACCCGATCACCCCCGCTTCGGACATCCTGCACGAGCTGAGCAAGCACAAGAATTTCGGTGTCACCACATTTCAGGCTGAGGATGAGATTGCTGGTATCGGATCGGCGATTGGCGCCGCATATGGCGGCGCGCTGGCGCTGACGACCACCTCCGGCCCCGGCGTTGCACTGAAGTCCGAGGCCATCGGCCTTGCGGTCATGACCGAGCTCCCGCTGGTGATCATTGACGTGCAGCGTGGTGGACCATCAACCGGCTTGCCGACCAAGACCGAGCAATCCGACTTGCTGCAGGCGATGTTCGGTCGCAATGGCGAGGCGCCCGTGCCGATCGTGGCACCTCAATCGCCGAGCGACTGCTTCTTCGCCGCCATCGAAGCCGCGCGAATCGCGATCGAGTACCGCACGCCGGTGTTCCTGCTCTCCGACGGGTACCTGGCAAACGGTTCTGAGCCCTGGAAAGTGCCCGATGTCGCAGACCTTCCTGCCATCGACGCAAACTTCGCCACCGAGCTCAATCACGAAAATGCCGATGGCTCGATGGATTTCTGGCCGTACCTGCGGGATCCGCAGACGCTGGCCCGTCCATGGGCAGTTCCCGGCACCAAGGGCTTGGAACACAGGATCGGCGGTATCGAAAAGGCCGAGGGCACAGGCGCCATCTCCTACGACGCAGACAACCACGACAAGATGGTGCGCCTACGGCAAGCCAAGGTCGATGCGATCGCCCAGACGATTCCGGAACTGACCGTCGACGACCCGACAGGGGACGCCAAAGTCCTGGTGATCGGCTGGGGCTCCACGTTTGGTCCGATCGCCGGAGCCTGCAAGCTCGTGCGCGATGGTGGCGGATCGGTGGCACAGGCACACCTGCGCCATATCAATCCGTTCCCGGCAAATCTCGGATCGGTACTGGCCAAGTACGACCGAGTGATCGTCCCGGAGATGAACCTGGGGCAACTCAACATGCTGCTGCGGGCCAAGTTCCTGGTCGACACCGTGAACTACAACCAGGTTCGCGGCCTGCCCTTTAAGTCTGACGAACTTGCTGGCGTCATCAACGACGTCCGCGCGAGCCTATAAGGAGTATTGCGATGAGCAATCTTGATAAGTACCCCGCGCTGACGCTAGTGCCGAAGTCCGACGTTGCGCAGTCAGCCAAAGACTTCAAGAGCGACCAGGAAGTTCGCTGGTGCCCCGGGTGCGGCGACTACTCCATCTTGTCCACGGTGCAAGGCTTCATGCCTGACTTGGGCATTGCCAAGGAAAACATCGTGTTCGTATCCGGTATCGGCTGCTCCAGCCGCTTCCCGTACTACATGAACACATACGGCTTCCACTCAATCCATGGACGTGCACCGTCGATCGCGACAGGACTGTCCGTCTCCCGACCAGACCTGTCCGTCTGGGTGATCACCGGCGACGGCGACGCTTTGAGCATCGGCGGGAACCATCTGATTCACGCGCTTCGTCGAAACGTGAACCTGAAGATTCTGCTGTTCAACAATCGGATCTACGGCCTGACCAAGGGGCAGTACTCCCCCACCTCAGAGCAAGGAAAGATCACCAAGAGCACCCCGATGGGGTCCTTGGACTACTCCTTCAACCCGGTGTCGCTGGCTCTGGGAGCGGAGGCCACCTTTGTGGCGCGTTCGCTGGATTCGGATCGCAAGCACCTGACGTCGGTGCTGTCAGCGGCAGCAGCGCATGAGGGCACCGCCCTGATCGAGATCTACCAGAACTGCAATATCTTCAACGACGGTGCGTGGGATCCGCTGAAGGAGAACGAGACCGCGGATGATCTGATGATTCGCCTCGAGCACGGTCAGCCGATCCGCTTCGGCAAGGACGGAGCCAAGGGCGTGATTCGCACCGGCGACGGTCATATCGCTATCGCCAACGTCGCCGAGGTCGGCGAGGACGCCTTGCTTCGACACGATGCCCATGCCCAAGATCCGGGACTGGCGTTCGCGCTCAGCCGCCTGTCCGACACGCACACACTGCAAGACACCCCAATCGGCATCTTCCGCGATGTGCAGCGCCCCTCGTACGACCGGCTGGCCCGCGAGCAGCTGGCCGATGCCTTGGAGCAAAAGGGGCCAGGAGACCTGCAGTCCCTGGTGCGGGGCAAGGACACCTGGGTCGTCGCCTAGATTGACCAGCGTGCATACGCCGCGATCCTCCACAGCCGTCGGGATGCTGTTCGGGATCGCGGCGTATGGCATTTGGGCACTGTTCCCGTTCTATTTCCATGCCGTCGCCGCGGTCTCCCCGATCGAGGTTGTCACGCAGCGCATCATCTGGGCCTTTGTACTGCTCTGCATCGTCATCACCGTCACCCGACGCTGGACAGCGATGTCGACGCATTTGGCAGATCGACGAGCTGTCGGACTCCTGGCCATTGCCGCCGTGTTCGTCGGGGCGAATTGGAGCGTGTACGTCTACGCGATTGCCACCGATCAGGCACTTCAGGCATCACTGGGCTACTTCGTCAATCCGTTGGTCGTTGTCGGCCTGGGTGTCCTGGTCCTCAAGGAGCGACTTCGACCGGCACAGTGGCTGGCCGTGGCGATTGCTGCACTGGCCGTGGTGACCCTGACAGTCAGTTACCGATCCCTGCCGTGGGTCGCGCTGCTGTTAGCAGTCTCGTTCGCCACCTATGGGTTTATCAAGAAGCACGTGGGATATCCGGCCGTTGAATCCACAGCGATCGAGACCGGGGTGCTCACCCCGTTCGCGGTGGTCGCCTTGACGTTGGTCACCGCGCACGGACAGGCTGTTTACACAGCAGATGGCTGGTCGATGTCACTGCTCTTGATCATGGCCGGCCCGCTCACCACGATTCCGCTGCTGCTGTTTTCCGGGGCGGCCACCCGCTTGCCGCTCAGCACACTTGGCCTGATGCAATACATCACGCCGATTGGCTTATTCATCGTGGGAATCGCGTGTTTTCATGAGCCGATGAATGGTCTGCGCTGGGTTGGATTCCTCTTGACCTGGCTCGCACTGGTCATCTTCACCGTCGATGCCATGCGCCATCGAAATCCAGATCGCATCGATGAGCAAGGCGCGCAATTACTCCCAGCCGAATGACGACTACATCGATATTCCGCCATCGACCGGCAGAACAATGCCGGTGATGTAGGAGGCCGCATCAGATGCCAGGAATCCGACCGCGGGCGCGATCTCAGTCGCCTGCGCGAATCGCTTCAACGGAATGGTCTCAGCGATCTCAGCGAGTCGTTCAGGCGGAATCGACGCCACCATTGCCGTCTCAGCATTGGGCAAGATGGCGTTGACCGTGATGCCAAACCCAGCAAGTTCCTTTGCAGCGGTCTTGGTGAATCCGATGATGCCTGCCTTCGCAGTGGCGTAATTGGCCTGCCCGAAATTGCCGTGGAGCCCGCTATAAGAGGTGACATTGATGATTCGCCCGTATCCCGCGCTGCGAAAGTGCGCAGCGCATGCCCGTGTGAACCGGTACGTCCCGCCGATGTGGACCGCCATCACTGATTCCCAATCAGCATCGGTGAGCTTCCACACCAGTCGATCACGAAGAATTCCTGCATTGTTGACGAGGACATCAACTTTTCCACTGTGTTCGATGATGGCTGCAACGGCCGCATCCACCTGATCGGTCTGCGTCACATCACAAACGACCGGATGCCCCCCGATCTCCTCAGCAGTCGAGCAGGTGAGATCTGGATCCAGGTCCACCACGTGGACCGTTGCACCCGCATCGACAAAGAATCGTGCAACTTCCTTGCCAATGCCTTGCGCGGCACCGGTGACAATGACCGACTGTGCCGTGAAATCAAAGTTGAGTTGCGCTCCCACTCAATTTCCTAACTCCGTGGGGACAATGGGACTAGCGCCGAGGCTGCCGTAAGCCCGCCATCGATGGGGATAATTGCACCGTTCAGGTAGCCGGAAGCAGGATTAACCAGCGACACAATCACTTCAACAATTTCCTCCGGCCGCGCCTCCCGTCCCAGGGGCAACGTCGCAGCATCAAGTCCAGTCACGTGCTGGGTCATCGGCGTGGCGACCTGACCAGGGGCGATGCAGTTCACGCGCACTCCCCGCCTGATCAGATCAGCAGCCCATGCCCGCGTCAGGGCAACAATTGCACCCTTCGATGCCGTGTACGCGTCTCGGCGAGGGATCCCTGCTATCGCTGCCATGCTGCCTACCGTTACCACCGCTCCACCACCGCGGATGTGGGGTGCGAAGGCACGCATGCTCAGCATGGTTCCGGTCACGTTGACTGCCAAGGTCTTGTTCCACACATCCAAGTCCACCTTGCTGTAGCGGTCATCATCACTAAGCCAGATACCTGCAGCGCACACTAGGGCGTCAATGGGCTCTTCGTTCAGTGTCTCAGCTACCCGCATGAGCGCTTGCTCATTGGTGACATCAGCCGCCAGGACACCATCGCCTGCCTGCAAATCGACGCCCAGTACCTCCCAGCCGTCAGACTTCAGACGCGAAACTGTGGCCTGACCGATTCCCGATCCGGCACCGGTCACAACCGCGCGCATGGTCACTCAGCCTGCGCCTGGGTGCCGGCATTCTTCGCTGCTTGGTAGGCCTCCCAATACGTGCGGTGCTCCAAGAACGGTGCGTCGCGATCCAGGACCGCGGCGCGAATGCCTTCTGCCTGTACATGATGACCAGTGCACAGTTGGCAATTGAGTCAGGTCAGGGGCCATACCTGGTGCTGCCGAAAATCGAGGGACATTTCGAAGCTCGGGTATGGAATGACATTTTCATCGGCACGCAGGCGGATTTGGGAATTCCCTTCGGCACAATCAGGGCAACCGCACTGATCGAAACCATTACGGCCGCATTCGAAATGGATGAGATTCTCTACGAATTGCGGGATCACAGCGCCGGCTTAAGCGCCGGTCGCTGCGACTACATCTTCTCTGCGATCAAACGATTTCGACTGCTCGGTGAGCAATATCTGCTGCCTGACAGAGCGCAAGTGACAACGACGGTCCCTTTCATGCGCACGTACTCCCAATTGCTCGTGCAGACCTGTCACCTGCGCGGCGCTCATGCCATTGGCGGGATGTCGGCATCCCTACCCAGCGGAATTGACTCCATCGCGAGCATGGGTGTACTTCAGTCCGTTCAACAGGATGCGTTGCGTGAAGCCTATGACGGATTCGATGGATCCTGGGTTACGCATATGGACATAGTCCCAACAGTTCGCGAGGCTTTCGACACGCGACTGGGAAGTAGCCCTCACCAGCTTGACGCTCCCCTTCCCGGCATTCAACCGCAGGCAGCAGATCTGCTTGACCTGACCAGCGCTACAGGCGCAGTCACCCTTGACGGCTTGCGCAGCAACGTGCGACTTACGATCCACTACCTCGAAGCCTGGCTGCGTGGATCAGGTGCAGTGGTGATGGATAACCAAGCCCAAGACACGGCCACCGCTGAAATCAGCCGCACTCAACTGTGGCAATGGATAGGGACTTCGGCACGTTGTGCCGAAGGTCCGGTCGTGACCAGAGATTTGGTGCTGGAGGTGCTGAATTCCGAACTACAGGAGATTCGTACGCAGGAAGGCGAGGTGTCCTACAGCCAAGGAAGATATGCGGAGGCAACCGACATCCTTGGTGAAATTGTCCTCCGACCGGAGTTCGTCGAGTTCCTTACTATCCCTGCCTATGCACGTTTGAGCGAATAGAGGACACCCTATGCCGAAGATTTACCCGTCGCCTGAGTCCCTGGCGGCTGAAT
>CAIKZY010000073.1 GCA_903832025.1 uncultured Actinomycetes bacterium | reverse complement strand
TGCCCTTCAAGGTCAGCGGAACCTGGATCGTTGACCCGTTTCGCAGGACGTCGAGGTTCAACTTGTCACCAGGGTTGTGCGCCCGAATGGCAACCACGAGATCGGTGGAGTCCGTCACGGTCTTGCCATCGATCTTGATGATGACATCGCCTGGCTGAATTCCCGCTGCGTCCGACGCACCACCAGGTGTCACCACGGACACCTTTGCCCCCGGCCCGGCGAACGTGGTGTCCAGTTGGACGCCGATCACCGGTGTGGTGGAGTGGCCGGTCTTGACGATCTCCTGCGCGATCCGCTTGGCGGTGTCGATCGGAATGGCAAATCCCAGGCCGATAGATCCGGGTTGCCCCGAGCCGGTCGTGTCGGTGCTGGCGATCGCGGAGTTCACGCCGATCACCTGGCCGTTGCCGTCGACCAGCGGTCCGCCGGAGTTGCCGGGGTTGATCGCGGCATCGGTCTGGATGGCATCCATGAACGACACCCCGCCGCCGTCCCCACCGGAGGTGACCGGACGGTTCAGGGAGCTGACGATGCCGGAGGTCACGGTGCCTTGCAGGCCCAGGGGGGAGCCGATGGCAATGACCGAGTCACCGACCTGCAACTGGCCGGAGTTGCCCAAGGTGACCGGCTTCAGTCCGGTGCGATTGACCTTGACCACTGCCAGGTCGTAGCCGGGGTTGGCGCCGACCAGCTTGCCCTGCGCGGTGCTTCCGTCGGCGAACTGCACCTCGATGCTGCCGGTGGAACCGGCCATGCCGGCGACGTGATTATTGGTCAGGATGTAGCCGTCGGAATTCAGCACGAAACCCGAACCGGTCCCCGAGCCGCTGGGGCCGGTCACGTTCATCTGGACCACTGACGGCTGGATGGCCGCGGCAACCGCGGCGATGCTGCCCTTGGCCGGTGCCGAGATCGGCGCGGCCGCGGACGAGGTGAAGTCGCTGGTGCCCAGGGAATCCTTGGCCGCAGCAAAGCCAATGGCCCCGCCCAGCATGCCCGCCAGCAGCGCGATCACCGCGGCGCCGATCAGGATCCCGGCAGGGGTGCCGGACTTCTTGGCCGGTGCCGCGGGGGCGCTCACCGGGTAGTCGACCGGCTCCGCGACCGGCATTGGTGGCATCTGATTGCTCATGTTGTTCTCCTCGTTCACTGCCGGCTCCTCGTTGGCCGGTATTCCATCTGACTCCACGAAACTCCAATCGGATCCCTGCGGACAGTGTTTCGGATGAACCCTGACGCTTTCCTTACACAATGCTCACCATTGCGTTGGTCGTGCTCAACGTACGCTTGGTCAATGATCCCAGTGTGATGCATGATCATGGTCGGGGCTACCTGGAGATGTCATGAGGCGCACGGGCGTGATGGGCTGGGCCGCAGGCCTTGCCATGGCCGTTGCCGCCTGCAGTCTGTGGGCCTCCCAGGCGGCCGGGGCGATGCCCCGGCCTGCGGATGTGCCGTCGGCCAGCGCCTCCTCCGGCACCGATGTCTCCATTGCCGCCAGCCCGACCGGCAGCTACGTGGTCACCGTCGACCCGGGAACCCAATCGTCGGTGGCCAATACGGCCACCGCACTCGGTGGCCAGGTGCAGGACCAGTTCAGCGCGGCCCTGCCCGGCCTGGCCGTCCACTTGAGCACCGGACAGGCGAGTGCCCTGGCCACCGACCCGTCCGTGCAATCCATCGTGCCGAACACCACCGTCGGCATCAGCGACATCACCGCCAGCCCTTCGGCTAGCTCGCCTGCCAGCTCAGCAGCCACGACACCGGCCGGCACTGCTTCACGCAATTCGGGAAGCAGCACCTCGGGTTCATCTCCCAATGCCGTGGTGCCCGCCAGTGCCAGTGGCAGCGCCAGCAGCAGTGCAAGTGGGAGCGCCAGTGGAAGTGCCAGTGGCAGCGCGAGTGGTTGCACTGCGGCTGCCGGACCGGTGCAGGCATCAGCCCCCTGGGGACTTGACCGCATCGACCAGCGATCCCTGCCACTGGATTCCAGCTTCACACCCGGTGGATCCGGCTGCGGAGTCCGTGCCTATGTCATCGATACCGGGGTGCTGACCACGCAAACCGATTTCACCGGCCGGCTGCTCCCGGGGTACTCCGTGGTCTCCGACGCGCTGGGCACATCCGACTGCAATGGGCACGGCACGCACGTGGCCGGCATCCTGGCCGGCACCACCTATGGCGTGGCCAAGGCGGCCACGCTCGTTCCGGTGCGGGTGCTGGACTGCTCGGGCTCGGGCACCGTGGCCGATGTCATCGCGGGCATCAACTGGATGATCACTGACCATCAGTCCAATCCCGGCCCCGCCGTCGCCAACTTGAGCCTGGGCGGTGCCAGCAACAGCGCCTTGAACACCGCGATCGGCAACGCCATCAGCGCCGGGATCACCGTGGTGGTCGCGGCCGGCAACTCCGGAGCCGATGCCTGCTCCTACAGCCCATCCGGAGCAGCCGGGGTACTGGCCGTGGGCGCAGTGGACAGCACCGATGCCCGAACCTCCTGGTCCAATTACGGCTCCTGCGTGGGCATCTTCGCCCCCGGCGCCAGCATCGTGTCCGACTGGGACACCGGGGACACCGCCACGAACGTGCTCAGTGGCACGTCCATGGCATCACCGCATGTGGCCGGCTCGGCCGCCGAATACCTTGCCCAGCATCCATCGGCGACACCGGTGCAGGTCATCACCGCACTCCAGCAAGCCGCGACACCGAACCTGATCGGCAACGCCAACGGCTCGACCAATGAACTGCTCTATCAGCGGGACTTCTCCGCGTTCAGTGCATCGGCGCCGCCGCCAAGCAGCGCATCGGCCTCCGATAGTTCCACGCCGACCGGTGTCTCGTTCTCATCCGGTTCGCCGTCGGCTTCTGCCAGCGGTTCGGGCAGCGGTTCAGCCAGTGGTTCAGCCAGTGGCTCGCCTTCGTCACCCGGTGGCGGTGGATCCGGCGGTGGCGGCGGTTCCGGTGGTGGATCCGGTGGCGGAACTGGCGGCGGAACTGGCGGCGGCGGTGCGCTGCAGGAGATCACCAGTGTGCGCCCGGCATCTGGACCGCTGTCCGGTGGGAACCATGTTGCCCTGGTGGGCTACGGCTTCACCGGTGCAACGTCGGTCACCATCGGTGGGCGCTCAGCAGACTTCACCGTCGTCAACGATGCCCACGTGGACGTGACCATCCCACCCGGCGTATCAATCGGGCCTGCTGACGTGGCCGTGGTGCTCACGCCGGCCCGCGGCCGGGCGTTCGCGCCGGGCGGCTACGTCTACGAAGCAGACCCGACCGGCCTGGCAGCGCCGATCACGACTCAGGCGGCAACCGCCAACACCGGCCCGGCGCGAAATCCGGTGAGCGCGCGCGTGCTTGCCGGTGGCGTGGTGATGGTGTCTGCCACGCAGGCAAATACCGTCACCGACCAACTGCTGCGCACGTCGGTCAGAACACTGGCCAAGGCACGAGTGATCAATGAGCATCTGCGCACGCCATTCGCACTGGTCGTGCCGGGCCTGGTGCCTCTGCAGCGGTACACCGTGGCCGCACGCATCACCCCATCAGGATCATCGACCCCGGTTGCCGTCGGCTCATTCATGACCAACGCGTCCGGCCAGCTCGCCCTGCCGGTGCTGGTCGGTAGCAAGCCGGTCTCCATCGTGCTCACGATCCGCAACACCACCACGCATGCCGCAGGCTTCCTGCGCATCGTCATTCGCTAGTTCCGACCCGAAGCCGCCATCGTCGTATTGCTGCCAGCCAGCACTGCCTCTCACCCGCACTCACCGGCACTCGCCCGCGCGAGAACTCAAGCACGAGAACCGGCTCGCACGACTGCCTACCCGCGCCGGTGCATGCGCGCATGTCCGCAAGCAAGTTGGTGCGGTTCAATGATGTCGTGCTCTTGACCACCGACCCGCGCATCGCCGCGCAGCAGCTGCTTGCCGGATACCTGTGCGCTGTGCCGACCGAGACGGTCTACGGCCTCGCTGCGCGCGCCGATAATCCCGCCGCGGTGGCACGGATCTATGCCGTGAAGCAACGGCCCGCCGATCATCCACTGATCGTGCATGTGGCCGACGCTGATGCCGCCTGGACCTGGGCACGTGACGTTCCGGACTACGCGCATGCACTTGCCCTGCGTTGCTGGCCCGGTCCGATGACGCTGGTACTGCCACGCGCAGAGCACGTCGGGGATTTCGTCACCGGCGGCCAGGATTCTGTTGCCCTGCGCGTCAGTGCGCACCCCATGATGCATCAACTCTTCGCGCAGCTGGCCGCACTCAATGCTGCCAGCGACAGCAGGGGTAAGCCCGATGACGGACTGAACGCAAACGAAGGACTAAGCGCCATCGGACTTGCCGCACCCAGTGCCAACCGATTCGGCAGGGTCAGCCCAACCACGGCATTGCACGTGATCGATGAGCTTGGCCCGTTCACCGGTGACGACGACGCGGTACTGGATGGCGGACCCTGCACCGTCGGCGTGGAATCCACGATCATCGACTGCACCGGACCGTCGCCGGTGATCTTGCGCACCGGAGCGATCACCGAACCCGACGTGGTCGCCATCAGCGGACTTCCTTTGGCATCGAGCAGCACCGTGCGCGCCTCAGGAACCCTGGCATCGCACTACGCACCACACGCCATCGTCCATGCCGTGGGCAGCGCAGACCACCTTCCGGTCGCCTCCGGCAACCCCATCGGGCTGCTGGCGCTGGCCGACATCGGCACGCCGGCCGGCTACGTGCGCCTGAGCGCGCCGGACTCCGTCGATGCATATGCCGCAGTGCTCTATGCGGCATTGCGGGAGGCCGATGCCTTGCAGTTATCTGACGTTTGGGCGGTATTGCCTCCGGCAGCAGGCATCGGCGCGGCCATCGCCGACCGATTGGCCCGAGCCGCTCACGGGCATTGAGCGCACGCACCTCAATAGGGCCAGTTTGGACGCCTCGGGCTGCTCCCCTATAGTTATGCGGTCGCCAACGGCAAGTAGGTCGATGGAGATATAGGTCCCCATCGTCTAGTGGCCTAGGACGCTGCCCTTTCACGGCGGTAACACGGGTTCGAACCCCGTTGGGGATACGGCTTCTCACGAGGCCCCGTAGCGCAGTCGGTTAGCGCGCCGCCCTGTCACGGCGGAGGTCGCCGGTTCGAGCCCGGTCGGGGTCGCCACACATCGAAGGCCAGCTCCGGCTGGCCTTTGGGCATTGTTCACGTACGGACATCCACCGATGTAGCAGCGTCACGCACGCGTGAGGCCACGGGTAGACGACGCCACAGTTGAGCCGATTTTGGGCGGACGATAGAGCCAGCCAGGGTGCTTGCATCCGTGACTCGAGCAGTCAATGCTCTGCCTGTGAATGCGAATCTCCTCAGCGAAGCCCCGCCCCTGTTGGTCCTGATTATCTTCGTCGCGATCGGCGTGGGGATTGTCCTCCTGATCAGCTGGGTCTTCTATGACACGTTCATCGCGATGGTCCAGCGCTCGGACGACAACGACCAAGCAACGGGTGACCCGGGCAAGGACACACCGTCGAAACCGTCGATTCCCGGCACATCTGACCTGTTTTCACGTTTGCTGGGGTTCACGACATTCGCCTTCGTGTTCATGCTCGCTTTCGTCCTGAGTACGTTCTGAGGAAACATGCAGGCGGCCCAGGATGCATCGCAATCCGTGGCGGCCGACGTCACCAGGCTCAGCGGACTTGCCAACCACATTCCCGATTCGGCAGGTGCGGATGCGGTGGAGCGGGCCATCAGCACCTACCGCAGCTCCCTGGTCAGCAAGCAATGGCCACTCCTGCAATCCGCGGACTGGGAGGGCGCGGCCAGCGGGGAGGTCCAGTCCACCGGTGCGCTGGTAAATGTTGTGCTGACAGCGCGAGACGCTGACAAGACATCAAGCCCGATCTGGGGCGATATCGCATCGACGCTCAGCACCCTCAGTCAGGACTCGGCCAGCCAAATCGATCAACTTCCAGCCAGTAGCGCTGCCATGCGCATCTGGACGGTTGTCGTGCTCGGCGTGGCAATGCTGCTCATGACAACAGCCTTCTTCCCGACTCGGGTCCGGCCCTACCGACTGGCCATTTCCATCATGGCTGCCCTGACGTCGCTCCTGGTGTTCATGGTGGTGGAAGCCAGCAACCCCTACGCCCACCACGATCCGCCATCGCAATTGGTGCAGCAACTGAAGTCGGGGGCGAGCTAACGGGTGTGGCGAAGTCGGGGAGATCCAGGATTTCTCCTGTATCTTGCTGCTGCTAGAGTCTGCAAGTCGCAGGGGCTGTCCCCTGCCTCCTTGATGCGGCTTGGCAGCATGTCGAGGTCGCTTCAAGACTGATTCCATTCCGGAATCAGTGCCCGGCCAGGTAGCTCAGTTGGTACGAGCGTCCGACTGAAAATCGGAAGGTCGACGGTTCGACCCCGTCCCTGGCCACCATCAAGACCTGTTGGTATGTAAAGACTTTTCCGCTACGCCATCCCCCCGAGATTTGCGGGAAATGCTTTTTGCCCTTTCTTGTGCCCTTTCTTTTCAGTGATTCCCTGTGGATAACTCAGGCCGAGTCCCCCACACGGACTGCCGAGCGGGGTCGGACAGGTGTTCAGTCCCCGAAACGCTTGCGGTCCATCGTCTTGAAGTACCCCTTCTTGAGAGCTCGTTCAGCGCTGTCCTTCGAGGTAGAGAAGAAGTCTCGTTCGGATTTGGACAATCCGACGGTCTCGATCTTCTTGCGCAGCAGCGCGAGGGTGCAGCACAGGTCGGCGGCTTGGAAGAGGCTGTAGTCCGACGGGAACACTTTTCGAACCTCGACGTTGGTCAGGTGGGCGTTGAAGACGCTGTTCACCAGGTTCGTGATCTCTTTCTGCCCGTTGTCGTAGTAGATAATGACTCGGCTCCACGAGTTGAAGTACTCATGATTCGCTCGGATCAACGCACCAAGTTCGCGAGACATGGCACTTACGAGTTGGTCGGTGTCGCTGAGCTCTCGCTTGCTGAACGCCCAGTAGTGGTGGGTCACGTCGCTCATTCGAACGAAGTCGACCAGCACGCGGAAGATCGACCTCCGAGACGGCAGATCCAACCACCGGTAATCGTGCTCACGCCGGATCAGTGGACCGGTGTGGATCGCATGATCCGCCGAAAATCCGCGCGCCAGAAGCGCCTCGTGGATCTTGTCGAGGTGGTCCGTAATGTCGTTGCTCTGATCGTGGAGCACAAGACTCAGGATGTAGAAGGGCGAGTGACTTTGCACCGGGCCAAAGTCTCCGGACTCATCAATAAATATGCTGAGCTCGCGCATCAGCTCTCCCAGAAATGCAATTAGGCGGGGGATATCCCCGCCTAAAGGGTGGACCAGGGCCTCTCGGCCAGCCCAGCCCTAAAAAGATACCACTTCAGCCGACCCACATGCATCTGTCATGCACGGCTCCGACGTGAACCAAGTTCGATGACGTTGTCTGCATCCAATCCAAGACGTGCCAAGACTGCGGGGAAGGCTCCCGTCCAGGCCTGCCAGAGGGCATCAAGCCGTTCCGGCAGGCTCGCACTCTGATCGATCTGGACAGCCCGCCGACCCCTGTCATGGGCTCTTTCTTGCATCGCCCGCGCGTAGTGCCGCTCGGTGGTGCGCCTGTCCGAATGGCGCAGTAGGAGCGCCGCCTCGGTCAGGCTGCTGCCGCTGTCGAGCAGAACGGAGGCAGCGAAGGCGCGCAGGTCCTTGACCTTCATTGGGTAACGCCGAGGATCGAGCGCCGGTAGAGACTCATCACCGACGAGACCTGCGGCAAGACGCGTAGGCACCCACACATCGCGGCGGAAGTTGGTGTTGTCGACTACGCCAATGCTGTGCGTATTGCCAGGCGAGAGCATCGGACGTCGAAACAGTAGGCGGCCGGCGGGCATTGGCATTGGTGTCTCTCGCAAGCGTTGGTCAGCCAGAGCGACAAGGCGCAACCACAGTGGTCGCGGTACCGGGACTGTGGCAGTCATGCCGGCTTTCGGCGGCTCCTGCTGCCAGTAGTTGTTTTCGAGAAGGTGCAGCCCGACACCGGAGTGAACATCAACTTCCTTCTGCGTCCTGCGGACCAAGACCCGATCGATTGTGATCTGCGGACGATCCCGCCACACCGCCTGCTCGTGAAGACTCACAGCTTCACCCCAGCGCAGCCCGCACCAACCCAGCAGCGCAAGTAGCAGTCGGTCGTGCTCGAATTCCGGTGTTTCGACGATCGTCGCAAACTCAGCCCAAGACGGAAGCAAGACCGGATCAACGGTCTGCATCGTCGCCCGACGGACCTTGCTGGTCTCGACTCGCACGTGTGTCGCAGGATTGACTCCTAGACGGCCCTCGCGCACCTCCCAGGCCAGAGCCGCGCCAAGAACGCGTCGCGCGTTTGCAATGGTGCCGGCTTTCACTCCGTCGGCGGCAAGGTCGTCCATCCATGCCCTGATGTCACGGCCAGTCAACTTGTGAATCGGGACTCGGCCGATGTCAGCGTGCTTCCCGGAAACGTGATTCTCCAAAACACTTCGGTAGTCACGCACCGTACGGATCGCGATAGGTGCCAAAGCAGAGTTCTGGCGTGCGGCGATGTAGTCGCTGAGCACATCGCGAACTTTGCGCACCGTCCCGCTTGGTCTGCCCGTTGGGCGCAGGCTCGCGTTCCGATCCATGTCAACGATGGCGACACGAAGTGCCGTCCAGGCAGTCGACTCGCTCGCGAAAGTCTCCGGCAGCGGTCTGCGGTACGCATCCAGTCGCGAAGGAAGACGCGCCTGCCAGGACCCCGAACCGACCGGAATCTCCCGTACCGATCCCTCCACACCTTTGCGTCTAGCCATTGAGAATCCTCTCCTGATCCCTTCCTTGCAGTCTGACTTCCACCTCTGACATCACTTCGTACTCGAATCCACCGAGTAACCACGCTGATCGCAATGTTCGACGAAGGCATCGAGGTCAGCCTGGGTGTAGCGGACGAGTCGCCCTATCCGGCGGCAAGGAAGCTCACCTGACAAAGTGAGTTGGCGCACCAGAGTTTCCGATACAGCCAAAGCGAGGGCAACTTCCTTGGCGAGGAATAGCGCTCTCACTAGCCCGGGTTGCGCGACACGCAAAGCATCAACTGCCTGATCAAAGCTCAGAGGTCTGGTGCTCGCCCGAGTGCTCATGACAGATCCCCGTGCGTAGTCGGCTTGCCTGTCCGGTTGGCCCAGCGGCCGATGGAGGTTTCGCTGACATCGAGCAAAGCAGCGGCTGTAGCGACCGAGACACCGGGAATTGCTAATAGCACCTGCCAGGCTTCGGCCTCGATGCCTGCGGCTGCCGTGACCTCCGCGGAGTGCCGCGCTTTGGCTGCTTCGAGTTTTGCATCTGCCCTGTTGCGCATCCGAGAGTGCTTGACTTGAGCAGCGCGTAGTTTGACCAAGGCTTGCCTGGTCGAAGTCATGAAGGCGTTCGTCATTGGTGATCCCTTCGGTGAGGTGGCTCTGTTGGCCGCCGTCACTTACTCAACGGTGCTACCCCCTCGGTACCTCGCAAGTTCGGGCGTCGTCGGGTGCTGCACCCGCTGGCAACAGACAGCCAAGGCAACCCAGGCAGCAACGAGAAGCACGCAAGAACCCGACTAAAGAACCACCACGAAACGACGACCAACCAAGCACGACACCCAGGCCAACGACACACCCGAACATGAACTCAAGAACCAAACCGACAAGAACACCTCCCGGGCTGGCATCCCGATGCTCCTGTCCGGTATTCGGTCACCCTTAGTGCATTGTGATGCCAGCCCGGGAGGTGATTCGGTGTGGGTTAGGCGTAGTCATGAGTGCGTTGAACTTCTTCACTCTTGCGTGGTCAGGTTATGGGTCCTTTTCGGTTAGATCTCCGTGATTCGGTCCGTCATTTCATGTGACTTCGTAGATTTGATGCCTGTTCCAGTGACCACAAAACGCGTGGAACAAACCGAACTTCACTAGCCGTTCGACACCTACCAGCCCAGTAATTTCACTGACCTTCTTGCTGTCCGTGTACGTTGCAATCGTGACTGACGGGGAGCAGAGCGTTGTTGAAGAGAGCCTAAGGCGCTTCCTTTCCTTGGCGAAAGAGATGCTTTCCAGGGACGAATACCTATTCCCCTACCTTTGGGCGCAGCGCCAGTATCGCGAGGATCAGTACCAAATGGCCTCGGCAGCCCAGTTGGAGGATCTGTTCTTTGACACCCTCGGCGCATACGTAAGGCAAAACGTCCCCGGTGAAACGTTTGATCGCAGGCAAGGCAGAGAACCCTGGGACTATGACTTTGCAGGAATCGCATTGAGTCACAAAGAAGGTGTAAAGCCCGGAGTTACCGCCGTGTGGCAGCCAGGAGAAGGCCCCGGGAACAAGAATCGCCTGTACGAAACCTGGAACTTTGAGCATCCCGTCGTCTTCGTCTACACACCCAAGACCGTTACATGTTCCTGGAGTGGATCCATACCCACATTGGATGGAACCACCATCGTTCGAGCCGGGACCTGCTGGCCGTTGAGTCACGATGCGCTCAACCTCAAGTCAGCAGGAGACTCCACAACGTTCCTTGGCAATCTCGAAGGGAACAAGTTGACGATCAGCCGAGCATGGCGAACGGATGACTGGCAGCAACTCAGCGTGCATGAACTGCGTGGATCTCTCGGACAACCTCGCCCCGAAAACATGGACTTCTGGATCGACAAGACGACCCGAAATGGAGGTCTCGCTGGTATTCCACTATCGAATGTTCAGTTCCCGTTCGACATCGAGTTGGCGCATGAGCCGCTTCTTCCGGGGCTCTACCTTTTGCTTCCCGAGGAACTTCGAGCGCAGCAGTTGGAGTCAAACAACAAGGCACACTATCTACCTCAGAAGGCGATGATCCCCTGCATGGAATCTGCTCGCGCAGCAGGAAGATTCATTCGGTTGCCACTTTGGCCGATGGAATTTGCAGATGTCACACCACCGAACCTTTATGCGCAACAACGTCGTCGCTACGACGAGTTCATGTCCGCACGGGGATCACTCCACTGAGTAACTCCTCACGATGTGAATCTCTATGCGGCGTCTTCCTCGTCCTGGTCAGCATCCTGATAGTGGACGACATTTGTCCCTCCTAAAATTCGCGTTGCCTCGACAATCTCACGGCCCCACTGTTCTCCAGCGCTAGAGAACAGATGCGCAGCAACGAACTGCACAGCGCCAACATTGACCCCGTTCCCAGCCTGCTTGTAAGCAGTCGCATCGTCCACGCCCGCATTCGGAAACACCGAGTCGGGTAAGCCCTGCAGGCGTCCAGCTTCGACCGGAGTAATCCTGCGCCGTCGCGAACCAATGACTGAAGTTTGAGTGATGGCGACAAGCGCGGGGAGGTAGGTCGCGGGCTTGACGCGAATACCCGACGGGCGGAAATGGATCGTCAGTTTCCAGAGGTCGCGGTCGATGGCCTGGGGCTGAGCCAGTCGTGCCTGCCATTCGAACTTACGGCGGCTGGCGGGGAAATCTGCAACCCTGTAACCACTGCCGGTTATCCATGATTTGCGAAGCCAAGCACGGATGAACGTGCGGTGTTGAAGGTAGAACGCACTGTTCTTCCGCAGGAAGTCCGCCTTCCACGCGGGTGTATCCGCTTCGATCTCTGGCTTGTCCTTGAACGCATCAACCCAAATGGGGAAGCCGGGCAGATCATCGGCCGGAATGCCCTGAACAAATGCCTGCCAAGCATTTAGCCAGGCGATCTCGTCCTTACGTAGCCGGTAAGCATCCACGTTCTCAATCTCGGTGTCGTCGAGAAGGTATTCTTCAATGTCCCACTGGTTTGGATTCCAGTCGCCCACCGGGCCACGACGAATGAGCGGCTCTTGCTCCAGGTCGGCACCATCCTCAACCTTGGCGGCGAGGATGAAAACCCGATCCCGCGACTGTGGTTTGCCGCCTAACTCTGCTGGCAAGAAGTGCGGGCTAAAGACGACCGGATGATTGGAAACTCGATAGCCGAGTTCGCGCAAGGTCTGGACGATCGTGGCCCAGGTTTCCTGATGTCGAGGGCCTGCGAGGTTTCTGACATTCTCCAGGAGGAGGAAACGCGGTTGCTTAGCTTGAACGATCTTCACGATGTCAAAGAAGAGCGTTCCACGAGTGGAGTCAAGAACCCCCCTCTGTGCTCCCGACTTACTAAATGGTTGGCACGGGAAACCCGCACAAAGTACTTCGTGGTCCGGGATCAGTTCGGCCAATTCTTCCAGGGATCTATCTGACCCGTCCTCTCTCAGCGTGAAATCGCGGATGTCGCCGTGGATTCGCTTGCGGGCCATCTTGGGCCATGTCGCCCCGTAGACCCGCCGACACGAGTCGTCGATATCGCTGGCAAGGACGCACTCCCCGCCAAACTGGGGAGCGGACAGGGCATGATGGAATCCACCCACGCCCGCGAACAAATCAATAAACCGGAAAGCCGGCTTGGACACGCGCAAAACAAGGTCTCCTCTCGACAGTTGCCGAGTCAATGGCAGATCGCGGTGCCAGTCATCGTCCCCAGGGACGACCAATCCCTGAGGCCACTCATTCTGCCCCACCCGCCAGACATTCTTCTTGTGCCGCGCCTTCCGGAATTCTCAAACTGCTAGAACCCGGCAACAGGTCAACGGAAGATGGCAATGGGCCTGAGTACGACAGCCGGGTAAGTCACGGCTATGTCTGCCTCCGTGAAATCGATTCCTAATTCCGCAGCTGGCTCGATTAGGTGTCTTAGGGATTCGTTGACCGTGTTGACTTCCAGTGGAGTAGGGGGCACGTCACGCAGCATTCGGATTGGCGATACGGAGTCATCAGCGCCAAGGATTTCGTCGACTTGAGCAATGACGCGGTATGTGCCGCTAATACCATCTTTCGGACGCAAAAGATACTGCCCATCTAGTCGCGCCAATGCGAGTGGGCTGGCAACGCCACACGGTGCAATGGGGATTGCTGTCGATCTGATTGACACGTGTTGTGTCGATCAGGCGGCTGCCTGAGCGGCGTTGTCGGTGAAGGCTAGCTCGAACTCGACCGGCGTCAGCCGGCCGAGGCCACGCTGACGTCGCCGGCGGTTGTAGGTGTGCTCGATCCAGTGGACGATCGCGTAGTGCAGGTCCTCGCGGGTGCGCCACTTCTGTGAGTTCAGGACGTTGCGCTGGAGCAGTGCCCAGAAGCTCTCCATCGCGGCGTTGTCGCCCGCGGAGGCGACTCGACCCATCGAGCCCTTCAGTCCGGCGGCCTTGAGGACGGCCTGGAAACTCCTGGCTCGAAATTGCGATCCTCGATCGGCGTGGACGATGACGACGCCGTCGGGCTGGCGTCTGGCGATGGCGGCGCGCAGCGCACCGACGGCGAGGTCGGCGGTCATCCGGTCGGAGATGGCGTAGCCGACGATGCGGTTGGAGAACAGGTCCTTGATCGCGCAGCAGTAGACCTTGCCCTCGTCGGTGGGGTGCTCGGTGATGTCGGTGACCCACTTGCGGTTCGGGTGGGTCGCGGTGAAGTCCCTCTGGAGGTGATCGTCGTGGACCGCGGGACCGGGCTTCTTCCCGCGTCGGCCCTTGCGGACCGTGGTGGACCACAGCCGCTGCTGGGAGCACAGACGCCAGACTCGGCGCTCCCCGACCTCGATGCCGGTCCGCTCAAGCTCGTCAGCCAGGAACCGATAACCGAACGCCGGATCGTCGCCATGCGCGTCGACCAGGGCGTTGATCACGTATGCGTCGTTCAGATCCCGGTTCGACACCGGTTCCCTCAGCCACGAGTAGTACGCCTGGGTCGAGAAGCCGAGCACCCCGCAGGCCAGCCGCACCGGGAAACCCTCGGCGGCCAGGTCACGGACCAGCGGGTATGTCATTTTGGGAGCGAACTCGCAGCAAAGTAGGCCGCGGCCCGCCGCAGGATCTCGTTCTCCATCTCCAGCCGGCGCATCCGCCGCCGCAGCTGGACGACCTCGGACTGCTCCGCCGTGGTCTGGCCGTCCTTGATCCCGTCGTCGACGTCGGCCTGCTTCATCCAGCGGCGCACCGACTCCTCGGCGACCCCGAAATCGACGGCGACCTCCGCGACGCTCAGGTCACCACGACGGGCGACCGTCACCACGTCCCTCTTGAACTCCGGTGGGTACTTCTTCGGCATGACGGACATCCTCCCGCGAGACCGCGTCCCGCAATAGAAGGTGTCAACTCAACCGACAGCAATCCCT
>CAIKZY010000072.1 GCA_903832025.1 uncultured Actinomycetes bacterium | reverse complement strand
GCTGCACGTGCCCCCACTTTGCTTGTCGTCCAACGCTGATGTCGAACAGGCACGAGACGAACACGGCTTGCAGATAGACGTCGTAGCAGAGTTCTGGAATCAGAGCGGCAGCAAGCAGGCGAGCTCGCCAACCGCCCCTCCATGCCGTGATGACGCGCTCGAGCCAGAAGATCACACCGATGGCGATCCAGAACGGAAACCAGATCCAGCGATCAAGTGAGATGAATGTGACAAGCATCAGGAGCATGGCGGAGTTGAGCGCGACCGTGCCGTATCCGATGCCCAGCTGTTGACCCCAATAGCGAATCGTCGCGCGCGTCATGCCATATGCGGCGAGGTTCTCCAGGGCTCCGCGTTGCCAGCGTTGTCGCTGGATCCACAGATTTCTCCATGCCGGCATCAATTCAGTGATCACATAGCACTCAGGGGGGGAGACCATGGTCGCGCCCAGAGATTTCAGCGCGATGGTGAGTTCGTTGTCCTCTGTCAGGGCGGCCGTGTCATATACAAGGCCGGGTTCGCCGGGAATGAAGACGCCTCGAGCAGCGGCAACATCGATCAACGCAGAGGCGCGAAACACGGTCGCCGTGCCCGTGAGCACAAAGACCCTGCCTCGCCGGGACCGGATCTGCAGGCTGTAGCGGGTGTACTCATTTCGCTGAAACTGCCCGATGAGTCCATGACCCTGCTCGCCGAAGAACACTCCGCCGACAGCCGCGAGCTCAGGGTCGTCCTCCATCCGCTGGGTGGCGACCTCCAGGTAGCGTGGCCCAGACTCGTGTCGGCATCCATCACCAAGATGACGTCCTGCGGACCCGCCACAGGCAAGAGGGCGGCGAGCACTTGATTGAGGGCGCCACCCTTCTTGTGTGCATTGTCCACGCTCTCAAACGCCTCGTGGCCCATCTCGTGAGCGATAGCAACGGTGCGATCCGTGCAGTTGTCGGCCACCACGATCACGCGGTCAGGGGGGCGGGTCTGTTGGCCTAAGGCAGCGAGGGTCGTGGGCAGGGAGTACTCCTCGTTGTGCGCCGGCACAAGCACGGTGACGCGCACTCGCCTCCCTGGCTCGGCCGATACCACGTCCTCACCTCGCAATTCGCTGAGCAGCGTTCGACGAGGGCTCACACTCATGAGGGCGGCTATCACCTCAAAGCTGACTGCGGCAATCGCGATCGCTCCGATGGCGCACAGGGCGACGATGAACAGACCGCTCGGTGGCAGCTGGTGGGAGACCAGAATCTCCCGTCCTCCGACAGTTCGCACTTCAGGCGGAAGGACCACCTGCTGCGCGTCGAAGTACCTTCCTACTGCGACGGCCACCGAAGTCACGATGAGAATTGACGCGACGACAAGCAGAACGACGACTCGGCCGTAGAAGGTCGCGGAGCTGGAGTCCCGGGGGCTGGCAGGCGGGAAGCTCACGAAGGGTCGGTCTGAGGCCTGCGCGCCTGTCACCCTCGAGATGATCGCACAGAACACAGCCAGGTCGACGGTGTCGCTGCGCCCAGGCCCCTGTCGAACTCTGGCAGCGCTTGTGCGCTGTGCGAGAGAAGTTGGCGGT
>CAIKZY010000071.1 GCA_903832025.1 uncultured Actinomycetes bacterium | reverse complement strand
GGCCTGGGTTCGGCGCCCGACATGACCCAGGCGCAGGTTGTCGGCAACCGACAACTCGGCGAAGACATGACGGCCCTCAGGGACCAGGGACAAGCCGGTCTTGACGACTTTTTCCGGTGGCAATCCCGCGATGGAAGCTCCGTGCACCATGATCTGCCCGCTTCGCGGGATGGCGCCCATGATCGCCAGCAAGGTCGAGGACTTGCCGGCTCCGTTCGGGCCGATCAGCCCAACAGCCTCACCCGGAGCCACCGAGAACGAGATGCCGCGAACGGCGGGGACGCCGTTGTAGGCAACCGTGAGGTCCGCAACCTGCAAGCCGTCATTACCCACGGTGCACACTTCCGCTCTTGCCCAGGTATGCCTCGGCCAGGGCCTCAGATCCGCGCACCTCAGTGGGGGTGCCTTCCAGGAGGGTCTTGCCTTCGACTAGCACGTGAATGCGATCGCAGACGTTCAAGATGAGCTTGACGTTGTGGTCAATGAGCAGCACGCCCAGGCCACCGGCCTGCAAGGCTTGGATGTTGGCGGTGAACTCCCCGATTTCACCTTCGTTCAGTCCGGCGGCGGGCTCGTCGAGCAGGATGTACTTGGGGTCGGTGCACAAGGCTCGCGCGACGCCGACCAGACGCTCAATGCCGTGGGGCAAGCCCGCGCACGGGTGGTCAGCGCGCGATGCCAGGCCGTACTGCTCGATCAGGGCATCGGCCTTGGCGATTGCCTGCTTGCGGGACTTGCCGGTCCCCATGCCGGTCACGATCAGGTTTTCCTTCACGCTCAGGCCGCTGAACAGATGACCGTGCTGGAAGGTGCGCGCGATGCCATTGCGGGCGCGCTGGTACGGCCTGGATGCCGTGACATCAGTCCCGTCGACGCTCACTGAGCCGGTATCGGGCCGGTCGTAGCCGCTGATGATGTTGACCAGGGTCGACTTCCCGGCACCGTTGGGTCCGATCAAGCCGAAGATCTGGCCCGGCTCAAAGGAGAAATTCACATCCTGCAGCGCCTGAACACCGGCAAACGCGCGGGAAACCCCGGCCACGCGCAATGCGCGTGACCGGGGCGTCACCGTTTCGTTCACTGCGGGAAGTCAACCTTCGTCGGGGTGATTTCCGTGTCGTACACCAACTTGCCATTCTTGACCTGCAGGACGCGCATCGGACGATTCACGTTGATGTGCAGATCCTTGGTGAAGGACGTCGGGCCGGCCAGGGTCGGGAAGTTGTTCAGCGTCTCCATGGCTGCTGCCATCTTGGTGCCGTCCCAGCTCCCGGACAGCTTGTATGCCTCCAGGATTGCCTGCAACGTGGTCGGGCCGGTGACGAAGCCGCCGACTGCCGGTGCCGATCCGTACTTCTTGGCAAATGCGGCAGCGTAGGCGTTGACGGCCGGATCCGGATCGTCACCGTTCTTCGATGCGTAGGTCACCACGTAGTAGTCCTTCAGGTTCGGAATCGAACCCACCCAGAAGTCGCCGTCCATGCCGAAGCCGGAGACGATCGGCTGGTTCAGGCCGCCATCACGGATTTCCTTGGCAACCGCGGCGCCGCCTGGGTTGTAGCCGCAGTTGACGATGACGTCAGGCTTGGTCGGGCTGGATGCGATCTTGGAGACCGTCTCCTTCACCGAGTCACCCTGCTTGTAGGTGTAGGTGTTCAAGATCTTGCCGCCGAGCTCGGTAAAGCGCTGGGTGAAGACCTTGCACTGATCCTGGGTGTACTTGATGGAGGTGTCCTCCAGCAGCACTGCGTTCTTGTAGCCCTGCTTGTTGGAGAACTCGGCCATGACCGAGCCTTCGCCGGGAACGCCGTCACCCATGGAGAAGCCGTTGGGCAGGCCGCCCTTGGGACCGTAGATCGGGTCGCCGACGCACGGGGCAACGTTGAGCACGTTGGACTTCTCGGCAACCAGTGCTGCCGGAGCGGCGGTGTCGTAGTCACAGGTCACGACCAGCACGTTTGCGCCATCGGCAATCGCCTTCTTGGCGTCAGGTGCGTATGCGCCGAACTTGGACTCGGTATCGATGAAGTTGACCTTGATCGGCTGACCATTGACGCCACCGGCGGCGTTGACCTTGTCAACCTCCATCAGCAGGGCCTGGCGAGCCGGGGTATCAATCGGGCCCATGAAGCCACTGCCGGCCTGGACGACGCCCAGGACCAGTGGCTTGCCGTCATTGCTGGCTGCCGCTGCCGGTGAACCGGACGACGAACCAGCCGGAGCTGCTGAGCTCGCCGGTGCAGCCGCGGACGAAGCCGGAGCGGCTGGCGATGATGAAGAACTGCTCGAGCTGGACGAACATCCAGCCAGGACCAGCGAGGCGGCAGTAACCACCAGGCCGGTTGCCATGAGACTGCGTCTCATGCGACCTCCCTTGTCAGTATGGGCTGCAAGCAGACCCATGATGAGTGACTCCGCGGACGACGGATACGCGGATCTTGACATTTGATCAACGATTGCGCACGACTTTTCGAAAAGTGTTACATAACGGTAATCTGGCGAGCGCAAATCAGGCACGATATCGCCCACGTGCGGCTGCTCAGCCGCTAGGCCAGTGACACCCCGACGTCCAGGCGCGAGAGCACCTCGGCGACCTTTGGGACCCGGATCGGTGCGCGGACCTGGCCGGTCTCTGCCGCAAGGGCCTCGGCCGCCACCTCCACCGAGGTCGTCAGGTGGTTGGTCATCCAGCGCACGGCCTCCAGGCCGTCGTGACGGATCAGCGCGGACAGGATCTCGGTGTGCTCCTGATTGCGCTGGGCCTGGGTCTCCACATGCCGCATGGCCTCCACGCGATACCGCTCGGCGTTGCGCCAGGCGGGCAGGATCCCGCGGACGAGCCATTCCTTGCGTGAGGCGTCATAGATCACGAAGTGAAAGCGCTCATGGGCATCGCGGCTGGCCACTCGATCCCCGGCCACCTGCGCTGCCTCCTGCTCGGCCAGTGCCGCGGCCGCGGCCGCGGCATGCTCGCTGCTGAAGTGCTTTGCCGCTTCCCAGACTGCGATGTTCTCCAGGTGCAGCCGGGCGAAATAGGTGTCTTCCAGGTCGGCCATGGACAATTCGCGAACGCGTGCGCCCTTGCGTGGCTCGATCTCCACCAAGTCCAGGGCTGCCAGGCGTCGAATGGCTTCGCGCACAGGCATCATGGAGGTTCCCAGCTGTTCGGCGAGCTCCTTCAGCCGAAGCGGTGCCCCCGGAGGAATGCGACGTTCGATGATGGCATCAAACAGTGACCGCGCAGCGATATCCGCGGCACTATCAATCTGGGCACGGTCGAGCATTTTGTCAGTTTATCAAATATCGCAGACCGATTCTGGGATCCAATGACTACGGGCTGACCTGGGGTGCAACCTTCCAGCAGGTGTCGGACTCCATGATCGGGACCAATTCGGCCGGCCACGGCTCGGATCCATCGGTGGTGCTTGCCGCGTGGACAATGACGTAACTGCCGGTAACGGCCGAGCTCCCGTCAGGCGAGCGCACGTCAAGGCCCAGCGTGCAAGAGGTGCGCCCGACCTTGCGGATATCCACGCGGACGGTGATCTCCTGGCCGAAGTACAGCCGCTGGGCGTAGTCAACGTCGATGTGCACGCGCGGAATGCGCGCGATGCGCTCGGGGGTGAAGCCGATCAGGCGCCACATCTGATGCTCGGCTTCTTCCAGCCAGCGAAACGCGGCGGAGAAATGATTGTGGCCAGCCGCATCGGTCTCGTTCCAAGCCACAGTGCGATACACCTCGATGGCAGCGCCCATGTGCGTGTCTCCCCTGATTCCGTGATCGTCCCGATACCAGCCTGGCTGAGGTCCTGCCGTGGCACGTACTGCGCCCGGGACCTCGTGCCTACCAGCGCAGAGAGCCTAGCGTCGTGCATTGTCCCTACAGGCTGGCGATCAGGGTGTTCCACGCGGTCATGGCATTCCAGGTGTCGGTGATCTTGGCGGTCGCTGCCTTGGTCGACATCCACGCACCTGGCGGGAAGTGGCGCACGAGAATCAACGACGTCAGGCCCAGCAGGTCTGCACTGGGGTGATCCCTGGGATACCCGCGGGGCACCGTGGCCAGCCGGAAGTCCTCGGACAACAGCACTGAGTGGCGCTGTGCAGCGGAAAGGATCCTGCGAATCTGCTTCACGCCGGCCTCGCTGTCGACCCGGGCACGAAATGCCGCAAGCGTGGGCTTGGGCGGCTGGTGCATGCCGCCGCCGAGCAGCAGTCCGTCGGCGCTGACCTGCACGTAGTACCCGGTGCCATCACCGCGATCGAGCCACATGGCAGCTTGTTCCTTGATGGGGCGCTTATCGCTGCTGAATCGCACATCCCGATACGGACGAAAGATCTTGGCTGCCCCGTATGTTGGTTCGACCGCGCGCGCAAGGGCCTGCAACGGGCGCAGGACTTCTGACTCGTATCGCCCCTTGTTCTCCGCGAACCAGGCACGTGAATTGTTGTGCTCGAGTGCTTCATAGAAGGCAACCAATCCGGCGCCGAATCCGGTGAATGGTGCTGGTGCGTCGGCAGATGACGACGTCGACCGCGATGAACCCGATCGCGCTGAGCCAGTTCGCCGGGAGTTCATGACGTGCCGGTCACGGCGAATCGAGAAGAGGTCATTTCGCCGTCGTCGTCACCTGAAACTGCATGCCGACAAACTCCGGACTGAAACTGGACGTGCTGTACCCGATGGAGTACCCGTATGTGCCGACCTGGCCCAAGTAGGCCGTGATCGAGTACGTGTGATTGGCGTTGACCGTTGTCGTGATGTTCAGCGACCTCATTTCGCCATCACCCTTGGCATCCTTGGGCACGTATCGCTTCCAAGTGAGGACCTGACCGACCTTGGTGTCCTTACCGACGATGCCTGTAACAGTCACCGGTGCGCCGACCGGAGCAGCGTTCGTACTGATCCGTGCCGTGCCATCCCAGGCGGTGACATTCGGGGTTTTGGGGAAACCGCCATCAGCGAGTTGGGCGGAGGTGAGGTTCACTGCGGCGAACGCCCCGGTGGCACCCACCAACGTCACGCTCGCGTTCAGCACCGTGGCTGCGACAACACGAATCCTCATGTGAATTCCCCCTGCGATGGTGACCACAGCGTAATCGCAACGATGGCATGTCCGATGCACCTGCCTGCAGATCCGTCATGCCGGGCATCGGGATCGGCAAGCCCGCTACGACATGGGTCTGAGCCCGCGCGCGATCTCCATGGCCTGGAGATAGGTCAGTCCGGTCGTGGTGATGTTGGTGGTGGACATTAGTCGGGACGTGGTGTGCGCTGTTTGCGTGATGCGGATCCAGCCGCCAGCTGCCAGCACCGAGCGCGTGGGGCAATGCTCCGTTCCCTTCCATCCAGGACGGGGCTGCAGCGTTTGCGTGTTCAGGCCGCAGCCGGCCCAGATACTGATCGTCGCCTTCGGGACGTTGAATCGGACGACGAGGCCGAATCCGGTGCCTCCGTCCTCAGAGCACCCGGCACCCGGCTGCTCATTGACACTGATCCGCTTGGCCCGGGTTCTGGCGTATGCCACTTGGAGGAAGTAGCCGGCCTGGCCCGGACACGCCTGGACAGTGATGCCCGGCTTGGACGACAGCGGCGGCTGACTGGTCATCGGCAGTCCTGCGCTGGATGCCAGCGCCCACACGGTCTGCGTCCGGACAACCAGTGGCGGTAGCGACTTCCAGGTCGGCGAAGTGGTGACCGCTGAGGTCACCGCATGCGCGCTGGGAGGAGCCATGAGCACTACCCCAGTCACGACCGCAGCTCCCAGCATGATCCGTGCTTGGCGCATACGTGGCATCCCGCTACCTTGCCAGACAGCGGCACGATGAACCGCGCACGTGCTTGCACTCATCAGGAAGCGCAAACGCATTATTGGCCTTTCGGCTGGAGTTCATGAGGCTGACGCAGGTGCATCACAACTCCACTCTAGGCCTGACAGCGATCCACGACCCTGGCTTCACCTGGCGCGCGTGGTCCGCTGCGCCGATGCCTCGATGCGCCGATCACGCCGCGCGATGTCCTCACACGACGGAGGCCCCCACCGTGGTGGTGGAGGCCTCGTCTAACGCGTCTGGATCAGCTGGCGCGAGCGAATATGGCATCGATCTCTGCGCGCTCGGACGGGGAAACTGCGCGAGAGCGGTGGTACTCCCACTCGCGGCTGATCTGCTGCATCCGGGCCACCTCAGGGTCAAGGGCTGTCCGGGTGAAGATGTTCGAGATCACCTTGGTCAACGTGCTCATGGAGGTTCACTCCTATTCGTAGCTTTGTGGGCTATGGATGTGTGGTGCCGGCGGGGGGTCGCCCCTTGGACATAACGATTTTATAACGACGAAGACGGGTCTGCAAAATCTTGCGTCGTGATGCCCGTCACTTGCGCCGGCGAAGTTGTCACCCCACGCCTCTCCCATGGCAATGAGCCGAATGTTAAGTCTATTTACAACTTGAGTGAGTGGAGTTACCTATGGGGTACCTGAAGCCACACTCATGAGGGATTTTCCGAACTCGTGACGCATGTTCGAGCTGCAACACTCCGTTAATGCCCTTTACAAGTTAACCCGCCCGATTGATTAGGCTGACCTCATGACCGGCCGGTTTCAGATCCCCGCCTACCTTCAACATGCCTCCGCGGCACAGCTGCGAGAGCTATTGACGGTCACACCGGAGCCCGTCCTGGCCTCCCCCACTGCCGGCCGGACGTCTCGGCGCTTTAAGGGAACTCGGGACCAAGCACGCGTCGATATGGCGCTGTTCATGGTGAAGGAGCAAGCGCGCGCCTTGGCGCGCCTTGAAGCCGACGTCGCTCACGCTCGCACGGCCTTGGATGCCTTAATCGTCGAGGCCATCACGCAGGGCGCCACGACCACCGAGACCTCAATCGCGGGCAAGATTTCGCGGGTAACCATTGCAAAAATCTTGAAGTCCCGACCGGCGAATCCGAGCCCAGGCAAGCCAGGACGCCCAGCAAAACGTTAGGTGCAGGCTCCAGTCTCCCACTCCCGCAGCATGCGGAACCCGAGGTGAAGTGCCGCACGACGTGCGCTTTCTTTCGCGCCCTGACTGCGCATTTCTGCGGGCTTTCGGCCTGTGTTGCTGCGCTGTACAGACCCGCTCAAGACGCAGGCACTGCTCATCCTGGTCCATTGGCCGCGTGGTGTTTTCGTAATCGTGTAACTGTGTAAGGTTTCCGCGCACCTCAGATTTGCGTTGTAGCGCAACAAGTTCATGCATGATTCGATCCAGGTCAGCTGTCGATCGAGACGTCTTTCCGCTGCCAATCAGGGAATCTGTCTTTCTGACAGTTTGTAATGTTGACATCTTGACTCTATGGCTTTCTGTAATACTCCCGGCATCGCTGACTGCCTCAACGACTGGCTCACCGGCTGACCCCCTGCCTCACCACCTCACTCAACGCCCTGACGCCTGGCCATCCGTCAGACTGGATGACTCACCGAACTGCGGCGTGTCTGCCCAAGTGCATGTCAGCTTGTAACTACTGGGTCCCGTGTTACTGCAGGGATGTGGAGGTCTCATGGCTGTTGTCCTTTGTCTCGCCGCTGAAAAAGGTGGCGT
>CAIKZY010000070.1 GCA_903832025.1 uncultured Actinomycetes bacterium | reverse complement strand
TCAACCCACTCGTGCTCTGCGGTGTAGCGAAGGTTATCCGGGTACATCAGCTCTCCTGATCGACGTTGAGTGGAACTCTAACGCACCAGCGGCATCGACATCAGGGTCTGGCTCACCCGGTCTCCTTGATAGGGAGATCTCTGGCAATCGCCACGTACGAGAATCCGGCCCACCAATACAGGCCGACTCCCCACAGGCTAAATGCCCAGCCGGCGGCCGAGCAGAACACTCCGAGCCAGCCTGGCTGGCCGGTGAGGAGAAGGAATGGAAAACCCCATAGCAGACAGAATGTCGCCGCTTTCCCCAGAACGGTAACCGGCAAGGTAAGCATGCCCCTGGAGCGCAGATACGGCACAAGTGCCAGCAACATGACGTCACGAGCGACCAGGATCACAACCAAGGCCCATGGAATGAATCCACGCACTGCCAAGCCCAGAATTGTCGCGGCGATGTAGAGCCGGTCTGCCAGGGGGTCCAGTAGCGCGCCTAGACGGGAAACCTGGCCGGTAGCCCGCGCGACAGCCCCGTCAAGCCAGTCGCTGGCGCCGGCACAGATAAGGACCACCAAAGCCCATACGTCATCATGCTGCGCTAGGAGCAGCCAGAGAAACAACGGAATTCCGAGCAAGCGAGCAAAGCTCATGAGGTTCGGAAGCGTGAACACGGGGCCAAGAGGCTGCTTGGCTTGCTCCGAAGGTTGTGGATGGGCCACTTGACTCATCACTAGCCCTCGGAAGTATCAGGTGGACCTTGCCCCGGCTCTGCTGAGGTGTGCTCGGTGGCAACGTGAACCGGCAATTCGACGGTATCGGTTTGGCGAATTGGATCGAACGTTTGCTGGTTCTCCAGCACAGCTGTTTCGGAGGCGCTGACGGGGTCTGCCGACGCTGCAGCCGCCAAGGCCGCCGCAGCCGCGGCGGTAAAGGTTTCCACTTTCGGCAGGTCCGCGAAGGTCACCTGTTGGGGTGACTCGGCCGACGGTTGGTTCGACTCCCTGGAGCTGGCGGCTGGGTCCGTGGCTACGGGCGCCGGCGCTGTCACAGGGCTGGCTGGTGTCTGAGCACTGAAAGCAGTGCTGCTTTCAGGTAGGACCGCATCTGCTTCTGCGGGGTTTGTGGAACTGTCAGTTGTCGCAGCGCTGGGTATGCCCAAGAGTGCTGAGGCTGGTGTCGTGTGGTCCTGCACACTCCCAGGAACTGTGCGTCTTCTGACGCCCGAGACGAGTAGAAGAAGACCCACTGCGAAAACGAGGAAACCAAGACCCAGTGCAACGTAGCCGGCAACTCGCGCACCTGCGGCGTGCAATTGCAGTGTCAGCCGGGCTGACACTGGCGCGGAGCGATCCTGGTTGGCCAGCACAATCGTTGTGCCTGCGGACACCGGCAGGGTAATGACGGTGCCTGTGTGTATCCAAGGCGGCAGAGGAGCCAAGGGCTGAGTCCCAGGAACTGGCGTGACAGTCCATGTCCGGCCTGTTGCCCTGCCCACATCGTATCTCGATCCCGACAGGTACGTGTCGATCAATGACCGCTGCCCGACACCTACGGCAAGCGGTTTGCTATCCGTGGCGGTGAACGTGAGGTTGGTCGATCCACCGATGGGACCGACCGGGCTGGCCACACCAACCCCGGCCACGTCAATGACGACCGCATGGGCATCGGTGCGGGTTGTTATCGTTCCCATCGCTGTCGAGGCACGATCGGCGGTGTTGAAGACCAGGCAAATCCAGGCACCGGCCAGTATTGAGGCCAAGCCAAGGAGCATGGCCAGGCTGCCAAGCACCGCCAGCAGAACACGCTTCACCAAAGGACCCTTTCGTGGTCGATGATGTTCACGCTAGCCGAAGATCAGCAAATAGCCTGATGCGACAAGCCCAGCGATAATCACCATCGTGCGCAGGACAGCGGACGGAAGTTGCCTGGCCCAGTGGCCACCTGCGTAGCCTCCAACAATTGCCCCGGCTGCCAGTACCAGCGCCACGGCGAGATTCATTCGACCGGTCACCAGGAACACGGCTGCCGCAGTCATGTTGGCCGTGGCAGCGAACATGTTCTTGGCCGCATTGCAGTGCTGCACATCCCGGTCGTAGCGAAGCCCCAGGATGGCCATCAGCACGATGCCCTGAGCGCCGCCGAAATAGCCGCCATACACCCCCACTCCCAGGGTCCAAGGCCAGATGCGCTTTGGCAGGTTCATGGGTTCGCCACCGCGATGTGACAGCCATCTGCCCAGCAGCGGCGCCAGTGCCACAAGAGCTGTTGCCGTCAGCACCACCCATGGAATGACGGCCGTGAACACCGACGGGGGCAGCGACACGACCAGCAGCGCGCCTGCCAGTGCACCAAGGAAGCCAGCGAGCATTGGGTAGCGAAGCACATGCCAGCGCTGGCGAAGTTCTTGGCGGTACGCCCATGCCGATGCCCAGGATCCGGCCGACATGCCAAGGGTGTTCGTGCCGTTGGCCACCACCGGAGGAAGTCCCACTGCCAGCAGCACGGGAAATGTCAGCAACGTGCCTGAACCAACCGCACCGTTGATGATCCCCGCGGCGCACCCGGCGAGGAGCACTGAGATCCATGATGCGGCATTCACCGGCTAGACCTCACTGGGTCGCCCGAGCGGACCAGCGTCCCTCCGTGCACAAGACGCTGAGCGCGGTGCCAAAGGCTGCCGATAAGTGTGACGACGTCAATACCTGCTGAATCGGACCTGCGGCGCTGATCCGTCCGTCGCGCAGCAGTAAGGCGTGCGTGAAACCGACAGGGATTTCCTCGACGTGATGGGTTACCAGCACTTGCGTGGGTGCGGTGTCATCCAAGGCGAGTGCAGAAAGGCGTGTGACCAGGTCTTCGCGGACCCCGAGGTCGAGGCCTGCTCCTGGTTCGTCCAAGAGCAGCAATTCGGGATCACACATCAAGGCCCGGGCAATCAGTGCCCGCTTCTTCTCCCCCTCCGAGAGGGTGACGAACGGGTTTTCTGCCACATGCTCAAGGTTCCAAGCCCGCAGGAGGCGATCGCGTCGGTACTCATCACTGCTGTCGTAACGCTCCTGCCACCGACCAGTGATGGCATAGGCACCGGTGAGAATCACATTGGCAACAGACTCCCCAGGTGGCATGTCGGCCAGAAGCGCCGATGATGCCCAGCCGATCCCCTGACGCAATTCCGACAGGTCGGTGGCACCCAGTTCTTCGCCAAGCACTTCAACGAGACCAACAGTTGGAAAGAGCCTGGTGGCGGCGATTTGCATCAACGTGGTCTTCCCCGCGCCGTTGGGACCCAAGATTACCCAGCGCTCGTGGGCTGATACCGACCAGTTCACATCGCAGAGGAGTTTCCGAGTCCCGCGACGGACCGTGACATCCACTGCAGTGAACACTTCAGGCACATGCGCAGCCTAGGACCTTGGGATCTGAATGCCGCCGTTAGTGTGGCGCCTATGGGGAACGGAACAGTCTTCGTCACGCTTTCGGGAAATGATCGGCCGGGAGTTACTCGAACAGTCTGTGCCACCCTGGCGGAATTCGATGTGGAAGTCCTCGACATGCAGCAGATCGTGATGCACGGTCATTTGCTCCTGTCCATCCTCATCACCACACCACGCAGGCCACAGACGTTGCCTGAGCTCCGCGACGCCATCGCCGTGCTTGCCGCGAGGCTGGAGATGACTCCCGAAGTGATGGTCGGCGATGTGGAGGTTACGGATTCGGATACCCAACGCGTGCAGGTGACCGTGATGGGCAGACCGCTCCTGCCGGCAACGGTATCTGCGGTTGCTGCATTGATTGCGCAGCTTGGAGGCAACATTGATCGGATCCGTCGCATTGCGTCGTATCCGGTTACCGCGATCATGCTGGAGGGCTCGGGAGCATCGGTCATTGAGCTTCGGACCGAGTTATCAAAGTTGTCCGCCTCCTCGGGCGTTGATATCGCGGTACAGAATTCAGGCCTGGATCGACGTGGACAGCACCTTGTGGTCATGGATGTGGATTCCACGGTGATTCAGGATGAGGTGATCGATCTGCTTGCAGATGAAGCCGGTGTCATGGATCAGGTCGCGGCGATCACCGAGCGTGCCATGGCCGGTGAACTTGACTTCGCGGCCTCGCTTCGAGCTCGCGTGGCGCTACTCGCGGGACTTGATGCTCATGCCCTTGAGGTAGTGCGGGATCGCATCACCTTGACGCCAGGTGCGCGCACGCTGTGTCGTACGCTCAATGCGCTTGGCTATCGCGTCTGCCTGGTGTCTGGCGGTTTCACCGAGGTCATTGAACCGCTCGCCTTAGACCTGGGCGTTGACGAGGTGCGGGCAAACACGCTGGAAATCATTGACGGCAAGCTGACCGGTCAGGTGCTTGGCGACATCGTCGATCGCGCCGGAAAGCGCATCGCGCTTGAGGAGTTTGCGGCAAAGTATGCGATTCCCATGCGACGCACTATCGCCATTGGTGATGGGGCGAACGATATTGACATGCTGCAGGCAGCAGCGCTCGGGATTGCGTTTAATGCCAAATCCGCTGCCCGCGAGGCAGCTGACGCGTCGGTATCGGTGCCCTACCTAGACTCCGTGCTCTACCTCATGGGGATCACCCGTCAGGAGATTCAAGATGCCGATGCCGAACGAGGTGTTGTCACGCCCTCGCCACCCGTGGAGTGAGATCACATCCAGGTGTGGTCCGTTTCTCGACATCATCCCCGGGGAATCACGTAATCGACAAGTGAACCATGCCCGTCGGCAAGTTCACCAATATCCCGAAAGTCAATGACCGCAATCGCTGAGGTCGGATGCTTCTCAAAGATCTGTTGGTGCAATGGGTGCGGTCGGGTGGTGTTGACGATGAAGTCCACGCAGCCTGGATTGTGTGCCAGGATCAGCGTCGAAGACGGTGATCCTGTGACCCCGATCGTGTCCGAAAGCACAGCGAGAATGCGCTGCCAGCCGGCTTCATACAGCAGGTTTTCGTTCCGTCGTTCACATTTTCGGGCCTGGGGCACCCCAAGCTGAAGCGCTTCCCAGGTCTGCTGGGTTCGCAGTGCGGTCGAGATCACGGCGGTATCGATCAGCAGTGAGCCTTCGGCAAACCAAGCCGCCGCCGCGGCTGCGTCCCGACGTCCGCGTTCAGACAGCGGGCGTGCGAAGTCAATCGTCGCTGGTGGATACGCGGACTTTGCGTGACGCATCAGGACTAATCGGGACATCGATTCAAGCTCCCTGCGAGTGGACGCCACCGTCCACATGCACAATTTCGCCGGTCGTTGCGGGGAACCAGTCGGACATCAGCGCTACGCATGCCTTTGCGGCAGGACGCGGATCGTCCAGGTCCCAGGCCAGTGGTGCGCGAGTGGACCATACGGCATCGAAGTCGTCAAAACCGGGAATGCTCTTTGCAGCCATGGTCCTGATTGGTCCAGCCGCGACCAGATTGACCCGAATACCAGACGGTCCAAGATCACGGGCCAGGTAGCGGGCCGTTGACTCAAAAGCTGCCTTCGCCACGCCCATCCAGTCGTATTTGGGCCAGGCGACGGTGGCGTCGAAGTCCAGTCCGACGATAGCTGAACCGGCTGGCATCAACTCCATGGCCGCTACGGCCAGGGCTTTGAGCGAGTACGCGGAAATATGAACGGCTGTTGCCACGTCCTCCCACTGGGTGTGGAGGAAATTACCGCCGAGGGCTGCTTCGGGAGCAAAACCGATGGAGTGGAGAACCCCGTCGAGTGTGGGCGAGTATTCGCGCAACTGCTCGGGAAGTGTGGCCAAATGGGAGACGTTCGTGACGTCCAGTTCTATGACGGGAGCCTGGTGCGGGAGGCGGGTTGCGGTTCGCTTGGTCAGATTCATGGCACGGCCAAATGAGGACAGGATCACCGTGGCCCCTTGCTCCTGAGCAAACTGGGCGACATGAAAGGCGATGGATTGATCAGTTAAGACGCCAGTGACCAAGATGGTCTTTCCGTCCAGAATGCCCATGCTTGCTCCTCGTGCTGGTCAGCGAGTCCGAATGAACCGTGAGATGGCTAATTGCGCAATCGTCGTGCCGTTAGGCAGACCCTAATGTCCCAGACCCAAGCCGCCATCAACGGGAATCACGGCTCCGGTGATGTACGCAGCGCCCGGCGACGCAAGGAACGTCACGGCGGCGGCAACCTCGTCCGGTGTGGCATACCGCGCCAGTGGCACGGCGGCCACAATCTGCGCTCGTCGGTCCTCAGGCAGTTCGGCCGTCATGTCGGTATCGACGAAGCCCGGAGCAATGACGTTGACGGTGATGCCGCGTGATCCAACCTCTCGTGCGAGAGATCGAGCGACTCCAACCAGACCGGCCTTGGAGGCCGCGTAGTTGACTTGACCACCGGACCCCATCAGGCCCACGACCGATGACATGAACAGGATCCTTCCCCCCTTGGCCTTGATCATGCTGCGCAGGGCACGTCGTGCGAGCCGAATGCTGCCGGCCAGGTTGGTGGCGAGGACCTCGTCGATATCCTCGTCAGTCATTCGCATGAGGAGACCGTCGCGAGTGATGCCAGCGTTGGCTACCAGGACTTCGACGGGTCCATGCTCTGCTTCGATGGCGTTGAAACACTCGTTGATGGAGTCGGGAACTGCTACGTCAAGTTGCACGGCGGCCAAACCGTCTGGAGCGGTGCCTGAACGCGAACCGACCACGACATGCCAACCGGCCTCGCGCAGTGCCTGCGCACATGCCAGGCCAATCCCTCGGTTTCCGCCCGTCACCAACGCCACGCCCATGTTCACTCCTCTTTGATCCATTGCGCCGCAATCGCTTTCGGAGAAGCTACTGATCTTCCAGTCGGTAGCCAACCTTGACCGTCACCTGGAAATGGTCGACCTTGCCATCTCGGACGTATCCCCGAACCTGCTGCATCTCAAACCAGTCCACATGCCGCAAGGTCTTCGAGGCCCGCTCGACCGCATTTCGGATCGCTTCCTCGATGCTTTGCTCAGAGGTCCCGACGACTTCATTGAGTCCATACACTCGGTCCATGCTGGTTCCCTTCACTTGCTCCCTGGCGCCTTGCTGACACGTCTCTCCATGCAGGATAGGGCGAACTCCCCTACGCTGTCAGGGTGGGTGAGACACATGAGGTTTACAACGTCACCGGAGCCCAACGTCCGCTGAGCGTGGAGCAGTCCGCTCGCACGCGGCGATATCTGATCTCCATGGGCATTCGGACGGCCTGCGTGTTAGCGACTCTGGTGGTTCCTGGACCATTGAAGTGGGTGGCCATCGTTGGCGCCGTCGCATTGCCCTACGTCGCCGTGGTCATTGCCAATGCCGGTCGTGAGAATGACGAACCCGGCAAACTGGGCGTGGTGGCCGCACCGAAGATTGCCTTGCCGTCAGCTGGCGTCATCGTTCCGTCAGCAGTGCACGATCCGCACGAGCAGTAGGTCGTAGGCTGGTCCGATGCTGGCCCTGCTGCGCACTCGTCGGTGGATCAGCTTCTCGGCCTTGGTCCTGGTCCTGATCGTGGCGTTCGGTTTCCTGTCCAGGTGGCAGTGGCTCCGTGCTGCGGAAAAGGACGCGTTAAATCACGCGTTGATCACATCGATCAGTCAGACTCCGGTTCAGCTCGCGGTTGCCGATCACGACAGAGCTGAGTGGCGGAACACCACGGTCACCGGCACGTTCGTCTCCGGAGCACAGGTTGTGGTCCGCAAGCGGCCGCAGAATACCCAAGACGGCTTCTGGCTTCTGGCGCCTCTGCGAACCGTTGACGGTACGGTCGTGTGGATCAATAGAGGATGGACCCCTGTGGACGGCTCAGCCAACCAGCTTCCGGCAATGCCACCCCCACCGTCCGGCCTCGTCACGATCAGTGGACCGTGGCGCGCCTGGGAGCGCACCGCGGTCACCGCTGGTTTGCCAGCCAAGATGGTGAGCTCGGTGGATCCGACGATGTTGCCGATCCGATCGGGACTGCACGGGTACATCCAGCAGGCCAAGCCCGTGCCCACAGGATCCTTGGAGCCAGTGCTTGCACCGGATGCCGATAGCAGTCAGAACGTCTCCTATGCCGTTCAATGGATCTTGTTTGCCGTTGTCGGTATTGCAGGCTGGTGGTACTTCATGTGGCGAGAAGCGAAGGAGGATGCCGCGAGTGATTCAGGCATGCAGGCCGCCGGGATGACAGCGAGCGAGGAGGGCTAGATGGACCTGGAATTGTCGGACAAATCCTTCATCATCTCAGGCGGCAGCAAGGGCCTGGGGCTCGGAGCCGCACGAAGCTTGATCAATGCGGGAGCAAATGTCTTCCTGACGTCACGCAGCGAGGTGGATCTCGTTGCGGCTTGCACGAGTCTTGGTCCCCGGTCGAGGTTCCTCGTTGCGGACATCGCCCAGCAGGCGAGCGCCGAGAAGGCGGTCGAAGCGTGTCGCCTTGCCTTTGGCGGTGTCAATGGCGCGGTGATTTCCACCGGTGGACCGCCCGCGGGAACAGTCATGACTACCTCTGATCACCTGTGGCGCGCGGCATTCGAATCGGTTTTTCTCGGACCGATTCGGCTGGCCCGCATGGTTGCGGAAACCGCTGATCCGAGCGCTGCGTTGGTGTTGACTCTGTCATTATCGTCGGTGCAGATCATCAAGGGTCTGTCGATCAGTAATGGCTTGCGACCTGGTCTTGCGATGCTGGTGACGGATCTCGCAATTGAACTGGGAGCACAGGGCACGCGTGTGGTGGGGATCTTGCCTGGCAGGATCGATACTGATCGGATTGCGGACTTTGATCGGGCTACCGGAGATGCTGCGGCGGCTCGGACGGCCTTCG
>CAIKZY010000069.1 GCA_903832025.1 uncultured Actinomycetes bacterium | reverse complement strand
GGGCGTTCGGGTCGAGCAATTGCAGTCCGCTGAGCAGGCTGCCATGCAGCTTGAGCTGGGTGCCCCCGACCAAGGGCGTCGTGAGGCGGAACTGGCCGTGGATGCCCTTCGTGCGAGATTCGGGCAGCAGGCGGTGCGAGCGGCGCGGCTGGTTGAGATTCCAGCCGAGGCTCAGGAATGAGGGTCTGGGCGGACCGGAGCCCTGGCTGGGGTTTCCTCCCAAGGCGAACGGACATATATTGGAGTCAACATCGGGAAGGAATGGGTCGCAATGCCGCTGTCTGAGCATGAGCAGCGCCTGCTCGAGCAGATGGAGCGTGCGCTCTACGCCGAGGATCCCACATTTGCCAACAACCTACGTACGACCCGCATTGGTCGGTCAAGCCACGGCAAGGCCGTCTTGGGCATCATCGGAGTGCTTATCGGGATGGGCGTTGTGGGTGCCGGTGTTGCTACGGACCTGGCGGCACTTGGTGTCGTCGGCTTCGTGATCATGCTCGTCAGCGCAGCGGGGACCTATGCCGCGTATCGCACCCCCAAGGCCGTTTCGGCTTCGGAAGCGTCAGATGCGTCCTCAGCTTCGGCGCGCCAGCCAAAGGCCGGGTTCATGGATCGCGTCGAAGAGCGTTGGCGCCGTCGCAATCAGGGATAGGACAACTCCCGCGAAGTCGCGCTGCTCACATCCGAGGCAATTGCCGGTTAAACGACCGAGCGCCTGGTGCATGATGCGCCCATGACCAAAATTGTTCCCGCGCAGCTTGGCCGGTTTCTCGAAGATTTCGAGGTCGGCACTACCTATCAACATCCATTTGGCCGCACGATCTCCGAAGCGGACTCCACATGGTTCACGTTGCTCACGTGCAACACCAATCAGAATCACTTCAATGCGCATCTAGCGCAGTCCAATCCGATCTCCGGTGGCCGGATCATCGTCAACTCCGGACTGACTGTGGCCCTAGTGCTGGGATTGTCGGTCATCGACATGAGCCAAAATGCAGTCGCCAACCTGGGCTGGACAGACATCAAGCTGACTCACCCGGTGTACATCGGAGACACCATTTATGCGGAGTCAATCTGCCTGGACAATCGCGAAAGTTCCTCGCGGCCGGACATGGGCATCATCCGCATGAAGACTCGCGGGCTCAATCAGGATGGTGACGAGATCGTGTCGTGGTTCCGCTCGGTGATGGTGCCAAAGCGCACTTCGGGCATTGGGCAGAACTACTTCCCCCACGCCAAGAACGGCGAAATGGAAATGCCGCAGCCGTAGTCATTGACGCGTACTGTGCTCACGCCCCTGCCGGAATCGAAACCGGTGGGGGCGTCGTGCATGTTCGAGGAGCTGGACGATGCGCGAATCGATCAGCGATCCAGGGAACGAACTCTGGCCCCATCACCAGTGCGGTGTCTTGGTGAGACACCTGCGCCACCCACGCCACGGCAACAGTTGAGCCGGCCGAGCACCATTGCCGCTCCAGCACTGCATTTGGCCATGGAAGGACCACTGAATCGGCAGTGGACTGGCCAATGAGCACCGGCATCGTCGGCGGCAGGGGAGCAGGTGTCTGCGCCGCAGCCGCCGCGGCCCAGCCACCCCGGGATAAGGGGTTGGCTGAGAAATACCGCTGGCCAAACAGTGTTCGTGCCTGACCGACCAGCGCTGCCTGCGTGATGCATTGGTTGGCAATGTCGGTGGTATGCGATTGACCGGTGGCGGACACAACTTGCTGGGAGCGCAGGTCGGGGTATAGGTGTGGCCAGGACAGCACCACTTCCGGGCCGATCACCCACCCGACAACGGTCTGCCACTGGGCGCCCATGATGTCCGTCAATTGCGCGGCTGGAGCAGCCGCGGCAACGCCCAGGAGGTGCAACTCTGGTGCGAGTTGCTTCGATAACGCTCCGGTCCATAACGCCGAATGTCCGCCTTGCGAATGCCCGAAGACCACGTAACTGCTGCCCGCATCCGCCTCAGGCAGCTTGCGCACGGCTCGCACGGAATTGACCACGTCGCGTGCCTCGGCCTGGCCCACCAGGTACAGGTTGGGTCCGGTAGTACCCAAGCCTGCGTAGTCGGTTGCCACCACATCCCAGCCAAGATGCATCATCTGCGGCAGCCAGGTCGACATGTCACCTATGGGTTTGGTCGATCGCGATGGGGCGCAGGCATCGCCCATGCCCAAGGTGCCGTGCGCCCACGCGACCACCGGTCGTCCACCGGTAGGTGCCGGCGCGTGGGAAATGAACACCATGGCACCGGACACAGCAGCAGTGCCATCTGGCCGTTGTGTGGTGTAGAGCATGCGCAGTGACGTGGCATCGGGCACTGAAATGCCCAGTGGCTGAGTGCGAATCACGGTCCCTAAGGCCGTCGGTATAGGCACGGGGGCCTGATAGAACGGCGCCAAATGTGATTGGGAAACGCGAATAGACACCTGGTGAGCGGCAACCACGCTGGCAATCACGCTCACGACCGCAGCCACGGCAACCAGGACAATTGCCACGACCCAACCGATGAGGTGCCATGCACTGCGCATGGAACCATCTAACTCCAACATGACCAGGTCCTGAACCGGGCTACACGCAGCACCGGAGATGGGCCAGGATGGGCGTGTGAGCAGCAGTGATGACCTCGTGGTCCTTGAGCCCCGGCCGGGATCCACTGCGCCGAATGCCATCGTTGGACTAAGCCAGATCGCGGCCTCGACCGCCTTCGCCGTTAGCGGCCTGCTTCAGTCGACCTTGGGAGCGGCGGCAGAGCGCGTGGTCAATGCAGCCTTGGATGCGGTGGTGCCGCCGGTCGTGGACGCGATTATCTCCCGGATCAACCTGACCGAAGTCGTCCTGGACAACGTCGACATCGATCATCTCCTTGCTGCTGCATCGATGGAACCGATCATCGACCGACTTCCCCTGGTTGATCTGGCTAACTACATCATCGATGAAATCGACCTGTCCAAGATCATCCGCCAATCCAGCGGCGGCATCGCCACCGATGCCGTGAGCTCGGCGCGGGTTCAGGCTGTGGAAGTGGACACGATGCTGACCTCCATCGTGGACAAGCTGCTTCGTCGTGGCCAACGGGACGGTCAGGTGCTCGCTCCGCCGGCAGACAGCCAAAGAATCAGCGGTGCCTGATGACCTCATTTAGTGAATACCGGCGTCAGCTTGCTGATGGGCTGATCACCGCGAATACTGCAGCGCCGATCCCGACTCGAATGCGCGGTCTGCAAGGAGTGCGTGCCGGCGTGGTGACTAGGGGGATCGCCTTCTTCATCGATGTGGCAGCCGTCGTGGTCTTCATCGTCGCTGTGACCATCGGTATTGGCGTGTTCATCTGGCTGCTCAACCCGATGGGTTCTTTTCGTGTTCCGTCACCTGCGGATTTCTTCATCCTGGGTGTGTTCGTCCTGTGGTTGATGCTGACAGCGGCATGGGCGACCACCGGCAAGACGCTGGGGAACCACCTCATGGGGTTGCGCGTGGTCAACAGTCGGGGTCAACGCGTGTCCTGGCCAATTGCCGCGGCGCGCGCCATAACGTGCATGGCCTTTCCGATCGGGCTGGGCTGGGCCCTGGTTGCTAGGTCCAATCGCAGTGTCCAAGACGTGGTGTTTCGCACCTCGGCGGTCTTCGATTGGACCACCCAGGAACCCTGACATGTGCAGTCACCCGTGGCTCGGCAGAGCCGCGGTCAAGCGCTCGGCTGTTCCCCACCGGGGGTGGCTGAGCGCAACCGGCGCCTGCGGCCGACCGGGCTGAATGCTGCTCACCAGCCGTCCGGGCGGTGATCGCCTATGGCACGGCTGTCTCGCGGCGGACTGTTCACACACCCGGCTGTTTGCGGCAAACGCCCGTGGGAGGCCCCCTTCGCATGCCGACCGGGGATGACCGCTGCCCAGCGGCGCCTGGGTCCGCTCTGAGTCAACTTCCGCCTGAGTCGATTTCCGCCTGAGTCGATTTCCGCCTGAGCCACATCCCGGTAGCCCCAGGTGGCTGGCGCGACTGGGGCGCAATCGCATCCAGTCTTGCTGAACCGGTTCGTAGCCACGGCCAGCTGAGCGGTGACCGTGGAGATCAGGGGCAAGTGGTGGAGGGATTTTTTCGAAAATTGGATCAGGATGGTTGACGGTGGAGGAAAGTGGAGTACAGTGGCGCCAACTGGAGAAACCAGGGTGACATGTGGGGCTGGAGGTGTGGGTGATGTTCTTAGGAACCCATGCTCCGCGCCTGGATGACAAAGGTCGCCTTGTTCTCCCGGCCAAGTTCCGTGAGGGGCTTGCAGCCGGCCTGGTGCTCACCAAGGGTCAGGACCGCTCGATCGTGGTCTGGCCTGCTGGGGAGTTCCAGGCGTACGCCGAACGTCTGAATGAGGCCTCTCGCTCAGACGCTCAGGTGCGGGCTTACTTGCGCGTGCTGTTCTCCGGGGCATTTGACGAGATCCCTGATCGACAGGGTCGGGTCACCGTGCCTGCAGCGCTGCGTGAGTACGCCGGCCTTGAGCGTGAGGTCGTCGTGGTGGGCAATGGAACCACGGTGGAGATCTGGGACGCCACGTCCTGGGAGACCTACCTGGCCAGTCAAGAAGACGGTTACTCAGGAATCAGCCAGGAGGTTGTCCCCGGAATCCTGTGATCGCGCGGTGAGGTCTCCTCCCGCACCCCATCTCCTGACATCACTTCCCCGATGCCAGGAACCGCAACAGGCGGAAGGGGACCTGACCTCGCGGAACACACCTGCACCACCGGCACTACCAGCACCACACACCATGGAAAGGGTCGAAATGAGCACGCTGATCGCCACTGTGAACAAGGTGCCTTCGGCCGCGCGCACGCTCAGCGTGCTCGGAGCTGCGACGGGACTGACTGTCGCGGTCATGCTGGGCCTGAATTCCATCGTCGGGCGCTGGTCCTAACCCATGAGCTCACCGTCCACCCGCCACATCCCGGTCATGCGTGACCGGGTCCTGGCATTGCTCGCTCCAGCACTTCAGGTGCCTGGTGCGGTCTTGGTGGATGCCACGTTGGGGTTGGGTGGTCATGCTGAACAAGCGCTGGAGTCGTTTCCGACGATGCACCTGATCGGCTTGGACCGTGATCCGACCGCGCTGGAACTGTCCGCGCAGCGGCTTGCACCGTTTGCCGAACGCACCACCCTCGTTCACGCCGTCTACGACGAGATTCCGCAGGTGCTGGCCCGGCATGGATTCGTCAACGTTCAGGGCATCCTGTTCGACCTTGGCGTCTCCTCGATGCAGCTCGACGAAACCGATCGCGGTTTCGCCTACTCAGTCGATGCGCCATTGGACATGCGCATGGACACCACCCAAGAGTTGACTGCCGAGATCGTCGTGAACACTTACCCCGCTTCAGACCTCGCCCGAGTGCTACGTCAGTACGGGGAAGAGAAATTCGCGACTCGAATAGCCGCAAACATTGTGGCTCGCCGGGAAGAGGCTCCCTTGACCTCCTCGGCGGAGCTCGTCGAACTTGTCCGATCATCAATTCCTGCAGCCGCTCGCCGAACTGGAGGAAACCCTGCGAAGCGGACGTTCCAGGCATTGCGAATCGAGGTCAATGGCGAGCTCCAGGCTCTCGAGCGGGCCATTCCGGCCGCGCTTGAGTCACTATCCATAGACGGTCGCATCGTGGTGATGAGTTACCAGTCGCTGGAAGACCGGATTGTGAAGCACGCCTTGGCCGCTGGTGCGACCAGCACCGCACCGCAGGGATTACCCGTGGAACCGGCGTCCATGCGCCCGTGGCTGCGACTGCTCAGCCGAGGGGCGATGACTCCTGATGAGGATGAACTGCAGGCCAATCCGCGGTCTGCATCAGTTCGAGTGCGCGCGGCGCAGAAGGTGGGACAAGCGGCATGAGTTCTGCAGCGCGCAAGCATCACGTTGATGTTCAGGCACATGACCTGGACAACGCCGAGGCCACCGAGTACGCCACCAGGGGAGCGCACGCACGCCGTCACGCTCGTCCAGACCTGAAGTTGGTGTCCCCACTTCGCGCCGATAAGGCCAGCAGAGGTGTCTTCGCACTGCTGATCGCCGGCATCTTGGGCGCGGGCCTGGTGGTGATGCTGGTCATCAACACGTCCCTCGCGCAAGGGGCATTCACCGTCACCAGTTTGCAACAGCAGAAGACGGCGCTCACCATCCAAGCGCAAGCCTTGTCGAGCCAGGTTGATGCGATGAGCAATCCCGCGAACCTCGCCGCCAGGGCCACCGCCCTGGGCATGCACGCAGCCAAGAATCCAGTCTTCATCAATGTCACCAACGGAAAAGTCCTGGGAACGTCAGCGAATGCTCCGGTGCCAAACTCCGCGCCGCTTCCCACCTTGAACACCCCTGCTGATGCCACGGCTGCGGAGTACCCCGATACCCAAGCTCCCGCCGGCACCAGCCCTCAGTTGCCGCCGGGATACGACCCGGCAGCTGCTGATGCTGCCAAGGCCGCTGGGCAGGCAGGCACGGCAACCTCCGGTGGCTGGGGGCAGATAGCGGTGGTGAGCGGTGATTCCGGTCCGGGTGCCGGAGCAAAGGTCGCCAAGTCTGATGCGGGCCTGAGCGCGACTCCAGTCGGATAGCCCTGCATCACATGCCAGCCACGAGAAGTCATCAGACGCCTGCGACACGTGCGGGAGAACCTCGCCAAACCCTGACCGGTGGATACCGTGGGCAGATGCGGAATGAGTGGATCCGGTTGTCGGATTCACGGAAGCGAACCTCATTTCTTCTGGCGGGCATCATTGCCGTGCTGTCCATCTACGCGGTACGGCTGATTCAACTCCAAGTGTTCCAGGGCTCAGCGCTGTCAGCCCAGGCCACGCATGAGCGTCAACGCACCATCGAATTGCCGGCCATTCGGGGATCGATCGTGGACGCAAACAATCAGCCGCTGGCGGTGACCGTGGATGCAGTGAATGTCACCGCTGATCAGACGCTGATCACCAATCCGCAGGCCGAAGCCCAGCAGCTGGCAGGGGTGCTGGGCGCAGATCCAGCCGCGTTAGCCACTCGGCTCACGGGCCGGCGTCGATTCATCTACGTTGCTAAGGCACTGACGCCGCAGACCTGGTCTCAGATTGCGACGTTGAACTTGCCGGGCATCGTCAAGGAATCCACGACCAAGCGGGTATATCCCAATGGAGACCTCGCGGCCAATGTCGTGGGATTCGTTGGCTCAGACGGCAAGGGGCTTGGCGGACTTGAGTACGGGCTGCAGCCGCTGCTTGCTGGTACCAATGGCACGCAAACATTCCAGCGTGGACCAGGCGGGGGAGCAATCCCGACGGCACCAAACACCAAGGTCGCCGCGATTCCAGGGTCCACGGTCAAGCTGACTATCAACTCCGACATCCAATACGCGGCTCAGCAGGCGATCGCTGCTGAGGTGGCGACGACGAAGGCCACCAGCGGCACCGTGGTCGTCATGGATCCGACCACGGGAAAGGTGTTGGCCCTTGCGACCGCACCAACCTTCGACCCGAACAACGTCGGTGCGTCCAGCGCAGGCGATCGAGGCAATCGGGCGCTTTCAGATGTGTACGAGCCCGGCTCGACGGCAAAGACGATGACCGCCGCAGCAGTCATCAACCAGGGCTTGGCGAACCCGTACACCCCAATCACAATTCCGGGTACCCTCAAGCGCGGTAACAAGGTGTTCCACGATGACGTGGCGCACGGCACCTGGCACTTGACACTGACTGGCATGATGGCCAAGTCGTCCAACCTCGGCGCCATCTTGACCTCTGAGCGCATCGGTCCGCGGATTTTCGATTCCTATTTGCAGAAGTTCGGCATGGGTCAGCCAACGGGCCTGAATTTCCCCGGCGAGTCCACCGGCAAGCTGCCGAGCCTGAACAGTTGGTCTTCGACGACGTTTCCCACGCTCGCATTCGGTCAGGGCATGAATGTCAATACCGTGCAGGCCGCCAGCGTGTACGCCACGATCGCCAACAACGGAACGCGCATCACCCCGACCCTGGTCGACCAGATCGTTGCCCCGGATGGCACGATCACCCACCCGAACACGGTGACCAGCACGCAAGTGGTGACTCCCAAGACTGCCAAGACCGTTCGGCTGATGTTGGAAACAGTGGTGTCCAATCGTGGAACCGCGCCCTTGGCACAGATTCCCGGCTACCGCGTTGCCGGTAAGACAGGAACAGCGCAGTATGCCGATCCCAAATGCGGCTGCTACCGAGGAGTGGTGGCCTCATTCATTGGCATGGCTCCGGCCGACGCTCCCAGACTGGTCGTTGCGGTGACCTTGGTCAAGCCGCGCAATGGACACTTCGGCGGACAGGTGGCAGCACCGGTTTTCAAGCAGGTCATGATCTCGGCATTGCAGACCCTGCACATCCCGCCGACCGGCACCACGGCACCTCAACTACCGACCACGTTCGGTGCTGGTGGGTGAGCAAGGATGGTCGACATGGAGGCGTCGTCGACCGTGGGCAGACTGACACTTGCCGAAGTGGCTCGTCTTGCGCACGCACGTGCCACGCCGCCAGCAACGTCCATCGACATCACCGACGTTGAGCTGGATTCCACCAAAGTCCACCCCGGTGCCCTGTTCGCTGCGTTACCCGGCCACGTTCGTCATGGAGCCCAATTCGCTGCGCAGGCCCAGGCCGCAGGTGCAGCGGCCATTCTGACGGACGAGTCAGGCGCGGCGATCATGGGTCCGCTACAGATTCCAGTCTTGGTGTGCGCACGGCCTCGCCAGCGGCTTGCATCCATCGCCAGTGCGCTCTTCGGACATCCCAGTGGTGAGCTGACGATGCTCGGAGTGACGGGAACCAATGGCAAGACCACCGTGACGTACATGGTGGCTGCAGCACTGGCTGCAGCAGGTCGGATACCGGGAATCATCGGAACAACCGGAACCATGATTGGCGGCACCTTCTCGCCAGCCTCCCGCACGACACCTGAGGCTCCCGATTTGCACCGCCTGTTACGACAGATGCGTGTCGAGGGTGTGGACGCAGTTGCTATGGAGGTGTCCAGCCATGCCATCGCCGAGCACCGCGTCGACGTGATCAACTTTGACGTGGCTGGCTTCACCAACCTCAGCCAGGACCACCTGGACTACCACCACTCCATGGAGGAGTATTTCGCCGCCAAGGCAGAACTGTTCACGCAGTCCATGAGTGCACATGCCGTCATCGGTATCGACGACCAGTGGGGCGTCCGTCTTGCTGCTCTGGCCCAGATCCCGCTGACCACCTGGTCCATCTCGGATGATCGCGCTGATGTGGTGGTCCGACGGCAGGCAGGACACGTCGAAGTCATCGCCGGTGATCAACTGGGCCGCCTCGCACTTACCCTGCCCGGTGAGTTCAATCTGGCGAATGCGGCATGCGCGATTGGCATGACTCAAGCAGTGGGGATTCCGCTTGCGACCACCCTTGACGCCCTGACTGATGTCGTGATTCCGGGTCGAATGCAGTCCGTTGCGCCAGATCACCCGATCCGTGTTCTGGTGGACTACGCGCATACCCCCGACGCCGTGGAGCGTGCGTTGATGGCAGCCAGGGGATCGGGCCGGCTCATCGCCATCGTGGGAGCCGGTGGCGATCGGGATCCGGGTAAGCGTCCCCTGATGGGCAAGGCAGCGGCGCGCCTGGCTGATGTGGTGTTCGTGACAGACGACAATCCACGTTCGGAGGTACCTGCATCCATCCGCGCAACGATCATCGAGGGAGCCAATGAAGTGCCTGCAGCACAGCGCGCCCACATCGCGGAGGTCGCTGACCGTGAACAGGCCATTGCCGAGGCCATCACCGGCGCCCGCCCGGGTGACACCGTGATCATCTTGGGCAAGGGTCATGAGCAGGGTCAGGACTATCAGGGGCATGTACGGCCCTTCGATGACGTTGTCACCGCCCGCCAACAATTGCAGATTCGAGACAGCAATGGCTGAGCTGACGGTGGCGCAGATCTGCCACGCCACTGGCGGGGAAGCGATGCTGGTCGAGCCCACGCAGACAGTCCGCGGCTGGTGCACCGACTCCGAAGACGTGGTGAACGGGTCGATGTTTATTGGGATTCGTGGCCAGAAAGTTGATGGACACGTCTTTGCTGCCCAGGCAATCGCTCGCGGCGCCGTGGTCGTTCTGTCCGATCGCGCGCTGGACGTGCCGTGCATCGTCGTTGATGACACCGTTGCCGCACTGGGAAACCTTGCCCGGTGGTGGCGACGGCAACTTGGGCAACTGACGGTCGTGGCAATTACCGGTTCCTCCGGCAAAACCAGTACCAAGGACCTGACGGCACAGGTATTGGCCTCAGCCGGGCCTACGGTGGCGCCGCTCGGCTCCCTGAACACTGAGATCGGCGTACCTTTGACCATCCTGCGCGCTGATCCCTCGACCAGGTTCCTGGTTCTGGAGATGGGAATGCGCGGGCCCGGGCAGATCGCTGAGCTCGTGGACATTGCCGCACCGGACATTGCGGTGATCGTCAACGTTGGCACAGCTCACCTTGAGCTCTTGGGCTCGCGCGCTGCACTGCTGTTGGCCAAAGGCGAGATCGTTGCAGGATTGACTGCCCAGGCAATCGCGATCTTGCCGGGGGATGACCAATTCGTTGCCGATTTGCCGACCCCGGCAAGACGGGTGCTTTTCGGCGAAAGTGCACGCTGCCAGGTTCGGGCCGTTGACGTGCACCTTGATCAACTGGCCCGCGCCTCCTTCACGTTGCAGATCGGCGAGGCTGCCAGCGAAGTGCAGCTGCACCTGCATGGTGAGCACTTCATCGGCAATGCCCTCGCGGCCGCTGCTGTGGGGAGCGCAGTTGGCATGGACGTGGTGACCATTGCCCGTGCCCTGAGCGCAGCAACGCTGAACAGCAAGTGGCGCATGCAAGTCATTGCGACCGCAGATGAGGTCACGGTGATCAACGACGCGTACAACGCCAACCCCGAATCCGTGCGCGCTGCTCTGAAAGCACTGGTCGCAATGCGCGGAGCCGGACGAACATGGGCGGTACTTGGCGAGATGCGGGAGCTCGGTGATAGTTCTGTGGAGGAGCACGATGCCGTGGGACGGCTTGCCGTGCGCCTGGATGTTTCCCGACTGATCTGCGTGGGCCCGGCAACTCGAGTGATGCACCTGGGAGCATCCAACGAAGGCTCCTGGGGCGATGAATCCATCTGGGTCCCGGAGGTCCAAGACGCTATCGACCTGCTGCTCGATCAGGTCCAGCCCGGGGACGTTGTCCTGGTCAAGGCGTCCCGCAGCATTGGCCTCGAGGCCGTTGCCGATGCGCTGATTCACGCCAATGGAGGTGCGGCATGAGGCTTGTGGTGATTGCTGGCTTCATCGCCACCTTGGTCTCGCTCCTGGGCACGCCCTTGCTGATCTCGATTCTGCGTCGGCACGGGTATGCCCAAGCCATCCGTGTCTCCACTGAGAACGAGCCGTACCCGGCACACGAAGGCAAGCGAGGCACTCCGTCAATGGGCGGCGTAGCCATCGTCGGGGCCGTGGTGGCCGGCTATCTCATCACGCACCTGATCGTGTGGCGACCGCTGTCGGCAACTGGCTTACTGGTGCTGTTCTTGATGGTGGGATTGGGCGCAGTTGGCTTCGCTGATGATTACCTGAAAATCTTCAAGCAACGAAGCACTGGCCTGCGCGCTCGGACGAAGTTGATTGGTCAAGCGGTCGTTGCGATCACGTTCGCGATCTTGTCGGTCACCGTGACCAACGAAGAGGGGCTGCATCCGGCCTCAATGGCCGTGTCATTCATTCGTGACACCTCGCTCGTGCTGCCTATCGGACTGTTCGTCCTGTGGGTGTGGTTCTTGGTCACTGCTACGACCAACGGTGTCAATCTGACCGATGGATTGGACGGATTGGCGATCGGAGCGTCAATCATGACGTTCGGGGTGTACATCTTGATCAGCGTGTGGCAATACGGTCAGAATTGCGAATTCATGATGACGTCATCGTGCTACAACACCACTAATCCACTGGATTTGGCGATGATCGCTGCGGCCGGTGCGGGTGCCAGCTTTGGATTCCTATGGTGGAACACCTCGCCAGCCAAGATCTTCATGGGTGATACCGGGTCACTTGCTCTTGGCGGTGGGATCGCCGGCCTGGCGATCTTGTCGCGCACCGAATTGCTCCTGCCCTTCACCGCTGGAATTTTTCTGATCACCTCACTGTCGGTGATCGGTCAGGTCGGTTCGTACAAGCTCACCGGACGAAGACTGTTTCGCATGGCGCCGCTGCATCATCATTTCGAGATGCTCGGCTGGCCTGAGGTCCAGATCGTTGTGCGGTTTTGGATTATTCAGGGACTGTGCGTCGGCGTTGCGATGACCTTGTTCTACGCCCAATGGGTTCGGGCATGACCGAACACGAGATCTGGCAGGCTCATCGAACCTCGAACTGGTCCCGATGGACGATCGTGGTGGCGGGGATTGGCGTGGCTGGATTTTCCTGCGCGGACGCATTGATGCAGCTCGGTGCTCACGTCATCGTGGTCGATGCCGCCGATGGGCCACGCCAACGGGAGAAGGCCCAGATTCTGCAGGCTTTGGATGTGCCGGTGCACTTGGGCTTTGTCGGGGAACTTCCCGCATGTGATCTGCTGGTGGTTTCACCGGGCCTAAGACCGGACGACCGGCTGATTCTCCAGGCGCAGCAGGCCGGCATCGCGGTGTGGGGTGAGTTGGAGCTGGCCTGGCGCTTGCGTTCATCGGAGTCCGCTGCTGCCTGGCTCCTGGTCACAGGAACCAATGGAAAGACCACGACCACCATGATGCTGGAATCGATGCTGGCTGCCGCGGGGTACAAGACCTGCTCGGCGGGCAATATCGGCAATTCACTGGTCGATGTGGTGATGCACGACGATCGAGAGGTGATCGCTGTGGAAGTCGGTGCGCCGCAGCTGCCCTTCGTGTATTCAATTGCTCCAGTTGCGGCAGCATGTTTGAACATCGCTGACGATCACATCGACCATTTCGGTTCCATGGAGGCCTACGTCGCGGCCAAGGGCAAGGTCTTCGAGCGAACGCAAGAAGCCTGCATCTACAACGTCCAGGATCCCATCACCGAGGCCTTGGTTGCCCAGGCCGATGTCCAGGAGGGCTGCCGCGCCATTGGGTTCACCCTGGGGAGTCCAGGGTTGAGCATGCTTGGCGTTGTGGACGAGTACTTGGTTGATCGGGCGTTCATCGAAAATCGCGCAGACCATGCCCAAGAACTGGCGCTGATCTCCGACGTCCACCCCGCGGCCCCGCATAATGTCGCCAATGCCCTGGCCGCTGCGGGGTTGGCTCGCGCATTCGGCGTGCCGGCAGGGGCGGTTCAGGAAGGGCTTCGTGCCTTCACCCCGGCCGCTCATCGCATCGCTGAGGTGCGCACCGTCTCTCAGGTCACCTTTGTGGATGATTCAAAGGCGACCAATTGCCATGCGGCGCAGACATCGCTGTTGGCATATGAGCACGTGGTCTGGATTGCCGGCGGCATGGCCAAGGGGCAGTCCTTCGATGAGCTGGTCCAAGCGGCACAGCCTCGACTCAGGGCAGCCATCGTGATGGGTGTGGATCAGGAGGTGATTGCTCAAGCTCTGGCCCGACACGCCCCAGATGTCCCAGTGGTTTGCCTGTCTCGCACCGAGACTGGAGCCATGGAGGACGCGGTGCGCCTGGCGTTCGACCACGCCAGGCCAGGAGACACTGTGCTCCTTGCCCCTGGATGCGCCTCATGGGACATGTTCCGTGACTACGGACACCGCGGTGATGTGTTTGCCGCGGCAGTGTCAGCCCTGGAGGATCGGTGACTACGACCGACGGCGCTCCTCGCACACGAAGTGAGCAGGTCACCCCTGGTGGGCGCATGCATCTGCTCTTCAACCATCCGCTGAGCTCGTACTACCTGCTCACCGCAGCCACCTTGCTCCTGCTCGTGCTTGGCCTGGTGATGGTGCTGTCCGCTTCGAGCATTCTGAGTTTCCAGACCATGGGTTCGTCGTACACGTTAGCCGAACGACAGTTGCTGTTCGCCGTCATCGGTGTGGTCCTGATGTTCCTGTCCGCTCGCACGTCGCCGCACTTTTGGAAGGGCATTGCCCCGGCGCTAGTGGGCTTCGCGTTCATCGGCCTGCTTGCGGTGTTGGTCATCGGCGTGACCGTCAATGGCCAGAAGAACTGGATCGACCTGGTCGGACCCCTTCGGTTTCAACCCTCAGAATTCGCCAAGATCGCCTTGGTGATCTGGGGCGCCGACCACCTCAGCCGCAATCGTCGTGAGGTGTACAGCTGGAAGACGCTGCTGATCCCGGTCTTGCCAGTGGCACTGGCCATGATGGTGTTGATCTTGATGGAAGGCGACTTCGGCAACACCTTCCTGATCGCCCTGATCTTGATGGGCATGCTGTTCGCGATGGGCGTGCCCAGAAAGTTCTTCTACGTGTCCGGTGGGCTGATGCTGTTCACCACGTGGGTCATGACACTCATCGCGCCGTATCGCATGTCGCGGTTCACCTCCTGGCTCCATCCGGGCAGCGACCCCCTCGGTATTGGCTGGCAGGTATCGCAGGGGCAACTGGCCTTGGGCACGGGGGGATTCCTTGGTGTCGGCATTGGCGCCAGTCGCGAGAAGTGGGGCTCTCTTCCCGAAGCCCATACCGACTTCATCTACTCAGTCATCGGCGAAGAATTGGGCCTTGTCGGCACGTTGACCGTGCTGGTCCTGCTTGCCGCCTTGGCATTTGCCATCTTCCGCCTGGCACGAAATTCCAAAGACCCATTCGTACGGCTGGCCACAGTCGGGGTTGGTGTCTGGCTTACCGCTCAAGGACTGTGGAATGTCGGCTCAGTACTGGGACTGCTGCCTATCACCGGTGTGGCACTGCCATTGGTCTCCTACGGCGGAAGTTCGCTGGTTCCGACCTTGGTGGCCATCGGCATGCTGCTGTCGTTTGCACGCCAAGAACCTGCCGCTCGGTCCGCTCTTCGCCGCAAGCAGACCGCTCGGTCACTGCGCAGGCGCTAAATGAGCGCCATGAACGTGGTGCTGGCTGCTGGCGGCACTGCCGGGCACATCGAGCCGGCACTGAATCTGGCTGATGCCCTGCTCACAGCGAATCCCCAGACAACGATCACCGTGATCGGATCCACTCGCGGCTTGGAGTCCGCGCTGGTTCCCGCTCGCGGGTATCGGCTCCAGACGCTGGCGGCAGTGCCAATGCCACGGAGGCCGACCCTGGACCTCCTTGCCCTGCCTGCTCGGCTGCATGCCACGCGCAAGCAGGCCATCATGATGTTGCGTGAGTGCGATGCCGATGTCGTGGTTGGATTCGGTGGATATGCGGCGCTGCCGACGTACCTTGCGGCGCGGTCGAGCAAGGTGCCACTGATTATTCATGAGGCGAATGCCAAGGCAGGGCTGGCGAATCGGGTCGGCGCACGCTGGGCGAGTGAAGTGCTCTGCACGGTCCCGGGCACCATCACGGGTTCGATCAGGATGGGGCTACCGCTTCGACCGGCAATCATCGAACTCGATCGTGCCGAGCGGCGCAATGAAGCGCGGGCATTCTTCGGAATTCCCGACCACGCGCGAGTGCTCCTGGCGTTCGGCGGATCGCAGGGAGCGGTCAACCTCAATCAGGCACTGGCGCAGGCACTGCCGGACCTCACCGATGCCGGTAACTGGGTCTTGCACAGTTTTGGTGGCCGTAATGCGCCGCCGGCTCCCCGGGCGCAGTATGTGGCAAGTGCGTATATCGATCGCATGGACCTGGCCTACGCCGCTGCCGACTTGGCGATATGTCGCTCCGGGGCGATGACCTGCGCAGAGTTGTCTGCAGTGGGCTTACCTGCTATCTACGTGCCTCTGCCGATCGGCAATGGTGAGCAGGCGCACAATGCCCAGCCGATTGTCACTGCCGGCGGTGGCTTGATGGTTCGCGACGAAGAGCTCAGTGGCACGGTAATTGCCCAGCACGCCGTGCCGTTGTTGGCCGATCCAATGCAGCTAGCTGCGATGGGACATGCGGCGGCTTCGATCGGCGATCGGCAGGCAGGTCGCGAGTTTGCCGCCGTGGTCGAGCGTGTGGCACATGAAAGCAGGAGGAAATGACCGAGGACGTGCAACAGTTGGGTCCGGTCCACATCATCGGGATCGGCGGCTCTGGCATGTCGGGAATAGCGCGCATCCTGGTTGAACAGGGCGTGCGGGTCTCCGGGAGCGATGCAAAGGATTCACGCCGCCTGACCGCGCTGAGCGCATTGGGAGTACGCACGCATATCGGCCACGATGGACGCCAACTCGGCGATGCCCGCACGGTGGTCTTCTCAACCGCGATACCGGCAGATAACCCCGAGCGTGTCCAAGCAGCTGCATCGGGGCTGCGAGTGCTCAACCGTGCCCAGGCGCTGGCCATCATCATGGATGGGATGCGAGGTGTTGCCGTAGCGGGAACACACGGCAAGACAACCACGACATCGATGCTCACTGTTGCCCTGCAGCAATGCGGCGCCGATCCGTCATTTGTCATCGGCTCCGAGCTCAATGAATCGGGATCCAATGCGCATCTGGGCACCGGGGATACCTTCGTGGTCGAAGCCGACGAAAGCGACGGTGCATTCCTTGCGCTGCCGGCCATCGCCGGGATCGTGACCAACGTGGAAGCGGACCACCTCAACCACTGGGGAACATTCGAGGCGATCGAGCAGGCATTCGCGCAGTTCGCTCGGAGAATCGGGGATCGAGGCGGAGTACTGGTCTGCTGTGCCGATGATCCTGGCGCAGCACGGTTGGCCGAGCGTGCGACCACCGATGGCGTACGAACGGTGACCTACGGGCTGAGCCCTGATGCCGACTATTGCATCACTGATGCCAGGCTGGTCGATCGCGGATGGCAGTTCACGGTGAGCGCCAAAGGTGAGTCATGGTCTTTGCACCTGCTCGTTCCGGGACGACACAACGCCCTGAACGCCACTGCGGCGCTGGTGACGGGAATCGAATTGGGCTTCGAAGCCGCACCACTGATTGATGGGCTCGAGCAATTCAGCGGAACGCGACGGCGATTCGACTTCAAAGGCGATGTCCAAGGTGTGCGAATCTTCGATGACTACGCCCATCATCCGACGGAGATCGCTGCAACCCTTCGTGCAGCCCGTGAAGTAGTCGGGGAAGGCCGCGTAATCGTGGCCTTCCAGGCACATCATTACTACCGAACCGCGATGTTCCTCACGGAATTCGGTCAATCTCTCGGCCTTGCGGACAAGGTAGTTGTTCTTGAGGTGTTTGCCCCGGGCGAAGATCCGATACCGGGGGCCAGCGGACAGACCATGGCAGCCAATGTTCCGCTGCCGTTAGACTCGGTCATCTTCGAACCAAACTGGTCTGCCGTAGCCGATCATCTTGCTCGGTGGGCGGCTCCCGGTGACCTGGTCATGACGTTGGGTGCCGGCGACATCGGGATGATCGCCAATGAGGTCGTGGAATTACTCAGGAACCGCAATGGCTGAGCCTGAAGTCATCAACCTGGCACATCACCGACGTCGGCCACCTCCCTGGCGAGCGATCATCGCGGCCACCGTGGCCACACTGGTCCTTGTCGGCATCTGGCTCGTCTGGTTCTCACCGATCCTGTCGGTTCGGACGGTTTCGGTCAGTGGGGCAATGGGTAATCAGGCACAGCAGATCGTCGTGGCGGCTGCCGTGCCTCTTGGGGAGCCGATTGCGCGCACGGATACCACCGCAATCGCAGCTCGGGTACGTGCGCGATTGGCATGGGTTTCTGCGTCGGAGGTTCGTCGGGGTTACCCGAATTCGATCGTCATCGCAGTGACTGTCCGTACCCCAGTCGCACGAACAGCTGATGGACGCGCAGTTTCTGCGGATGGGCTGGTCTACTCCCCACCGGGCCCACTTCCGTCAGGGCTGCTTGCCGTGAGCGGCGCTGATGTGCCGTCGACTGGTGCCGCCGCCAGTGTTGTCTCACAACTCCCGCCCGCACTTTCCGCCAAAGTGGCATCAGCGGACGCCCGTACTCCGAATGCAGTCACCTTGACCTTGAAGAACGGGGCGGTGGTGCGTTGGGGGAGCGCATCGCAGTCGCAGCTCAAGGCTCAGGTCCTAGGTGCATTGCTGCCTCGTCGTGCACGCTTGTTTGACGTGTCTGCGCCACAGGCTCCAAGTACCTTCGGCGAGCACCCCCTGAAGCACCGAGCAAGGCCCCCGGCGGTGGCTTCACCACCGATCCCCGGCACGTCAATCCCATCGTCTGGGGCTCTCGGAAACTGACCATGTCCTCGTGGACTCGCCGAAGATGCGCTCCGCCTTGCATCTTGGGGCCAGTTGGGCCTACCCTCCCGCCGGCTCTGGGCCAGGTAATTTCTCACCCTCTGGTGAAGGTTGAGACTTTGCTGGACGGCGCACTCCTGTGCGAAGTCAGGACAAGGCTGGCGGGTGACTGCCGGCGCGATGAGAGGAACAGCACGTGGCGACTCCCCAGAACTACCTAGCCGTCATCAAGGTCGTTGGCATCGGCGGCGGCGGCGTGAACGCTGTCAATCGCATGATCGAAGTTGGCTTGAAAGGCGTGGAGTTCATCGCGATCAACACTGACGCTCAGGCGTTGCTGATGTCCGACGCCGACGTGAAGCTCGACATCGGCCGTGAGCTGACCCGAGGCCTTGGTGCAGGGGCCAACCCAGAGGTGGGCAAGAAAGCCGCCGAGGATCACGAAAGTGAGATCGAAGAGGTCTTGCGCGGGGCCGACATGGTGTTCGTTACCGCTGGCGAGGGTGGCGGCACCGGTACCGGCGGAGCGCCGGTTGTTGCCAGAATTGCGCGTTCGCTGGGGGCTTTGACTATCGGTGTCGTGACCCGGCCATTTGGTTTCGAGGGTCGCCGGAGAAGTGCCCAGGCCGACTCGGGCATCGAAAGCCTGCGTGCTGAAGTCGACACCCTGATTGTCATTCCGAATGATCGCCTGTTGTCGCTGTCCGACCGGAACATTTCGGTGATCGACGCGTTCCGCCAGGCCGATCACGTGCTGCTTCAGGGCGTATCAGGCATCACGGATTTGATCACCACCCCTGGCCTGATCAACCTGGACTTCGCTGACGTGAAGTCGGTGATGCATTCAGCCGGCTCGGCGTTGATGGGCATCGGTTCTGCTCGTGGTGAAGACCGCGCTGTGGAAGCGGCCGAGCGCGCTATCTCAAGTCCGTTGCTGGAAGCCGGGATCGAGGGCGCGCACGGGGTGCTACTGAGTATCTCCGGCGGTAGCGATCTCGGATTATTCGAGATTAACGAGGCTGCACGCTTGGTGAGCGATGCAGCTCACCCTGACGCGAACATCATCTTCGGTGCGGTCATCGATGATCAGCTCGGTGACGAGGTACGCGTAACCGTGATTGCTGCCGGTTTTGACGGTGGTGAGCCGCCTGCACGCAAGTTGGCCCCGACACGTACCGAGACTGCTGCGAGCGAGGCTCCCGCAGCGACCACAGGCGAAGTGCCCGTGGTGACTGCGCCGGCCGCTCGTCCCGTCCAGCAACCCCGCACCATCGTGTTTGACGATGCAGATGACGATCTGGATATCCCCGACTTCCTCAAGTGATCCAGACGTTCGTCATTACCGCTGCCCGGGACAACCCAGGCACCCGGTGGCCGCCCAGAGCACTGGGCGGCCATCGGTCGTTTAGCCCACACGCAGCCACCGATGCGCAGATTCCTGCCTGATAAGTCACGATGCATCCATGAAGCGCCTCGAGCCAGTGTCGTCAGGGCGGTTGTGCCCCTCCGAGCCCGGTGGTCGGCCGGTCTTTTGGCAAGCCACCGGTCGTCGGGGCGGCGTCAGCCGTGCACCATTCGATGGGGCCAACCTGGCTGATTACGTCGGTGATGACCCGTTGGCGGTCAGAGCCAATCATGAGGCCTTGTGCTCGGACATCGGTGTCGGAGAGCTGGCATTCATGGCCGCGGTCCATGGGGGAGATGTGGCAGTGGTCGAGCACGGAGGCAGATATTCGAATGTTGACGCACTGGTGACCACGAGCCCAGGAATTGGATTACTGGCCCTTGCCGCTGACTGCGTGCCGTTGGCCTTGGCGGATCGACAGGGTGCAGTCATCGGCGTGGTGCACTGCGGATGGAAAGGTCTCGGAGCGAACGTGATTCACCACACGGTGGAGTCAATGCGGCAACGTGGAGCCACGGCGATTACCGCGGTGGTCGGTCCAAGTATTTGCCCTCGCTGCTATCCGGTGCCGCCTGAGCGAGTGGCGCAGGTTGCCAGGGAAGTCTGCCCTGAAGTTGCTGCCGCCGCCTTGCACATTCCTGGATCAATTCACGTGGCTGCCGGCTGCATCGCCCAGTTGGCGGCCCTGGACATTCAGCATATTCAAGTGGCCGGCTGCACCGCCGAGAGTCAAGGACTGTTCTCTTATCGTCGTGATCAGCGAACCGGCCGGCAGGGCATCTGCGCTCGCATCTGATCGCAGGAGACAATGAGGTCGTGAGTACCGCGCGTGCCGAGGCCCTGTCGCGGATGCTGCGTGGGGCCCGAGCGCGAGTGAACGCGGCAACAAAGGCGGCAGGGCGAAGTGACACCGTCCAGATTCTGGTTGTCAGCAAGACGTACCCGGCCAGTGACGTGCGAATCCTTGCGGGGCTGGGCTGTACGGACTTTGGTGAGAACAAGGCTCAAGAGGCGGCGTCCAAGGCCGAAGAGCTTTCGGACTTGGACATTCGCTGGCACATGATCGGGCAGATTCAGCGTAACAAGGCCAAATCCATCTCCACGTGGGCCAACGTGGTCGAGTCGGTTGACCGTGCCTCGATCATTCCCCTCTTGGCGGCCGGTAACTCCCCTACGGAAGTGCTCATCCAGGTGAGCTTGGACGACCCGACAATCCAAGGTCGCGGTGGGGCTGACCCAGCGCAGGCCGTGGAGCTGGCCCACATGGTGGCCGAGACCGAGCACCTGACCATCATGGGCGTTATGGGGGTGGCTCCGTACCCGGGTGATCCGGTCCGTGCATTCGCTCGCCTCCGTGACGTCTCTCAGCGGATCCAGGAGGAGTACCCTCATGCGCGCATGATCTCGGCAGGCATGAGCCAGGACTTGGAGCAGGCAATAGCCTCCGGGGCGACACAGGTTCGGCTCGGATCAGCGATACTGGGGAACAGGACCTACGTGCAGTAGCGTTTCGACTACCTGTACGGACGTGAACACGGTGATGAAGGGCGGCGAGTGATGGCGGGCGCTATGCGCAAGATGGCCGTCTACCTCGGTCTAGTCGAGGACAGTGAGTACGACGAGTACGAGTATGACGAGTACGAGGAAGCTCGCTCGGATGCACGTTCGCGCGATTACCGTCGCAATGAGCGGGATGACATCCGTGCCGACGAGCGCTACCAGTCACGGAGTGTGCGCACCATTCCTGATGCACGCATTGATTCCCGGGCTGTTCGTACCTTCCGCGCGGACAATTCCCCCGAGCGCCGGCCCACGACCGCGCCGCTCGCTGATCGTCGACCGGTGGATATCTCGCGAATCGAGAATATTCATCCGCGCAGCTATAACGACGCCCGCCGAATTGGTGAGCATTACCGCGACGGCGTGCCGGTGATCATGAACCTGTCCGAATTGGATGATGCTGACGCCAAGCGCATCATTGATTTCGCAGCAGGCCTGGTCTTCGGTCTGCGCGGTTCGATCGAGCGCATCACGAACAAGGTCTTTCTGCTATCTCCGCCGAACGTTGACGTCGGTGACCAGGCGCGTGCCCAGGTCGCCGAGGACGGGTTCTTCAACCAAAGTTAGGCCTCATCAATGAATGCCGTCTGGCAGGTCCTGGCCACGGCATTGTGGCTGTACTGGCTCGTGTTCATCGCGCGATTGATCTGGGACCTCGTGCAGATGTTCGCTCGACAATGGCGCCCCAGCGGACCCTTGCTTCTGGTTGCGGAGACCGTTTACACGTTGACTGATCCACCGTTGAAGTTGCTGCGGCGCATCATCCCGCCCCTGCGGATCGGCGGGGTGCAGTTCGACATCGCCTTCTTGATTATCTTGATTGGCCTGAATTTCGCGATCAGCCTCGTACAGCGCCTCTAGTGCTTGGCAATGCTCATCTGGATCGGTAGGTCAGCGCAGTCCACCAGGTGACCTGCCAACTCAGGACCCCGGCGAACCGCAACGGCAAGCACTTCATCGGACATCTGCTGCTGGTGTGCAGCCCAGGTGTCCACGATTTCCTGATCGGAGCTGTCCCACGTGAGGGTGATGCGATCGGAGACTTCAAGCCCAGCGGCCTTGCGGCCCTCCTGAACCGACCGAATAATCTCCCTGGCCAGTCCGGCAAGCCGTAGAGCCGGAGTGATCGTCAGGTCCAGGGCAATGGACTCACCATTGTCGGATGCCACCGCCCACCCCTGTCTGGCTGTCTCGGTGATCACTAGGTCCTCAGCTCCCAGGTCGACCGTGCCGACACCCTCGACTGCGACTTCCACGGAGCCGGTTGCGCGCAGCCGGTCAACCAGCGCGCTGGCATCACTGGCGGAGATCGCACTGGCAATGAGCGGAGTTTGCTTGGCGTAACGGGCTCCCAGCGATCGGAAGTTCGCCTTGATCGTGATGTCGACGAGTTCGCCGGCACTGTCCTCAAGCGCCTGCATCGTCCCAACATTGAGTTCCTCGGCTACTTCAGCACGCAACTCATTGCGCAAATGACCCCAGCCCGACGCCGAAACCAGTGCCCGTTCAAGTGGCTGACGCGTGCGTACGGCTGACGAGGATCGGGCAGCACGGCCGAGTTCGACGAGCCGGCGTGTGAGAGCCATATCGCTGTCCAGTTGCTCGTCAACAAGCCCAGGTTGCCATTGCGGCCACGATGCAAGGTGCACCGATACCGGCGCATTCGGGTCGGTCGAAAGGAACAGGTCCTGCCACACGCGCTCAGTGATGAACGGGGTAAATGGTGCCATGCATAAGGTCACGACGAGCAGGGCCTCATGCAATGTGGCCAGCGCGGCAGGATCGCCGTCCCAGAACCGTCGACGACTCCTGCGCACGTACCAGTTCGACAAGTCATCGACGAAGGTCGAAAGGAGCTTTCCTGCCCGCTGGGTGTCGAAGGCCTCAAGAGCGAGGTCAACCTCGTGAGCAAGTGTCTGCGATTGCGAGATGACCCAACGATCGATGACCGGGCGCTTCGCAACCTCAGGAGCGGGATCAGCAGGCGACCAGCCCGAGGTGCGTGCGTAGAGCGACTGGAATGCCGCCGTATTCCAATAGGTGAGCAGTGTCTTGCGAACGACGTCGGCAATGGCGCCATGACCGAGTCGACGCGCCTGCCAGGGGGATCCTGAGGCGAGCATGAACCAGCGCACGGCATCGGCACCATGCTGATCCATCAGACCGATCGGCTCAAGCACGTTGCCCACGTGCTTGCTCATCTTGCGTCCGTCCTCATCCAGGATGTGACCGAGGCAGACCACATTGCGGTACGAGGACTCACCGAAGACCAGCGTGCCAATGGCCATCAACGTGTAGAACCAGCCACGGGTCTGGTCAATGGCCTCGCAGATGAAATCCGCCGGATATTGGTGCTCGAATGCCTGGGCGCCGCTGCGGGGAAACCCGACTGCAGCAAACGGCATAGATCCGGAGTCGTACCAGCAGTCAATGACCTCCGGGACGCGCTGCGCGTGATCGCCACACGTGGGACACGGGAAGGTGATGTCATCCACGTAAGGCCGGTGGGGATCGACTGATGTGACGTCGTGGCCGGAAAGTTCGCTGAGCTCTTGAAGGGACTCCACGGCTACGAGGTGATTGCTCGCACAGCGCCAGATCGGCAGGGGTGTGCCCCAGTATCGATTGCGCGAAAGCGCCCAATCCACATTGTTGTTCAGCCAGTCGCCATAGCGACCCCATTGGATCGTCTGGGGGAACCAGTTGGTGTTGGCATTTTGCTCAAGAAGTTGGTCCTTGATCGCCGTAGTCTTGATGTACCAACTGGGCTGCGCGTAGTAGATCAGCGGCGTGTGGCAACGCCAGCAATGCGGGTACGAGTGCTCGTACGGCACGTGCTTGAACAGGGCGCCAGAGGCCTTCAGCGCCTCGACCAACGTGGCATCGGCAGCCTTGAAGAACATGCCGCCGACTACGGGCACATCCGGTGCGAAGTGTCCGTCCGCGAGGACAGGGTTTACCACTGGAAGCCCGTAGGCACGGCATGCGATCAGGTCATCGGCGCCGAAGGCCGGGGACTGATGAACGAGTCCGGTGCCATCCTCGGTCGTGACGTACTCCGCGCAGATCACGAAATGCGCATCGGGAATGTCTACCAAGTCAAAGGGCCGTTGATAGGAAGTGCGCTCTAGGTCGGAGCCAGACATGGTCTGCCGAATGGTGCCTTCCGGAAACAGGCCGTCAGCCAACGTTTCGGCCACAACGTAGTGCGAGCCGTCGACATCGGTGACGACGGCGTACGTAGCGGAGGGAGAAACCGCCACTGCGGTGTTGGAAACCAATGTCCACGGGGTGGTGGTCCACACCAGTAGGCAGATGCCGGGGTATTGGTCCTTCAGTGCACCACTGGTCACGGGAAATCTGACATATACCGAGGGATCGGTCACTGTCTCGTAACCCTGAGCAAGCTCGTGGTCGGAAAGGCCAGTTCCGCATCTGGGACAATATGGAGCCACACGATGATCCTGAACAAGCAGGCCTCGATTGAAAATTTGCTTGAGCGACCACCACACGCTTTGCACGAAATCCGGATCCATCGTCCAGTAGGCCGAATCCATGTCTACCCAGTAGCCCATGCGTCGGGTCATCTCGGTGAATTCATCGACATGCTGCAGGACCGATTCCTTGCACTGCTCGTTGAATGCGGCGACCCCGTACGCCTCGATGTCCTGCTTTCCGGTGAAGCCGAGTTGCTTTTCAACGGCGAGTTCGACGGGCAGGCCGTGACAGTCCCAGCCGGCCTTGCGAGGGACGTGGTACCCCTTCATCGTCCGATACCTGGGGAAGACATCCTTGAACACCCGGGCTTCGACATGGTGGGCACCAGGGGTTCCATTGGCGGTCGGTGGGCCCTCGTAAAAGACCCAGGTCGGCCGTCCCTGACTTGCCTGGACCGATTGCTGGAAGATCTCCTCCTTGGCCCACAGCTGCAGCACCTCATGCTCCATGGCCGGCAAATCGATTTGCGCGGGCACCGGGCGGTACATGGGCACTCCTTTATCGATGGAGCGTCAGGATATCGGCAGGCCCAATCTGGCTGCTGCCTGGGAATGCGGCGCGCCAGCACCAAATCAGTGTCGCTGGCACCTATCATCTGCGGGTCACGCACGTTGGGAATTGAGGGGGTGTCATGGCGGAGAAGAAGGCTCCAACGCGAGCAGCCGTTGCCAAGAAAGCCCCGGCCAGAATTGCCAAGGCGGGCACGGTGCGGGCGCCTGCGCCGAAGAAGAACCCCTCAGCGAAGCCAATCGTGAAGAAGGCCGCGCCGGTGAAGAAGACCGCGCCGGTGAAGAAGGCCGCGCCGGTGAAGAAGGCCGCGCCGGTGAAGAAGGCCGCGCCGGTGAAGAAG
>CAIKZY010000068.1 GCA_903832025.1 uncultured Actinomycetes bacterium | reverse complement strand
GCGCCGTCCCGAAGGACGGCGCCCTTGCGCGTGGTCTTTCATCGCAACTCCTGAACTACTCAGGTGTTGCATCGACCCCTAGAACCCAAGCTGTGCTGCCGGGCCTTCAGCATCTATTCGTGCGGCGCTGCTCGCCGGGGTCGTACCCCTAGTCGTTGGCGTGAAGTGCGCTGTTGAGCCCGCCCCACGAACCAGTGCGCATAGCGACCTCGATGGCACCTGTTTGGGAATTGCGACGAAACAGCAAATTGTCCTGACCGGAGACGTCCTTTGCCTTGGCGGTGGTCCCGTCGGGAAGCGTGACCTTGGCACCACCGGTGACGTAGAGCCCGGCCTCCACGACGCAGTTGTCGCCCAGGCAGATGCCGATTCCCGCATTGGCGCCGATCAGGCAGCCTGCACCAATCGTGATGACCTGCGTGCCACCGCCGGACAGGGTTCCCATGATCGATGCACCGCCGCCGACATCGGATCCATCGCCGACCACCACACCAGCGGAGATCCGGCCCTCGACCATGGATGCACCGAGAGTGCCCGCATTGAAGTTCACGAATCCCTCGTGCATCACGGTGGTTCCACTCGCCAGGTGTGCGCCTAGCCGAACGCGGTCAGCATCGGCGATACGCACTCCCGTGGGCACGACGTAGTCGGTCATGCGGGGGAAACGATCAACACTGAGCACGCTCACGTGTACGCCCTTTGAGCGAGCATGCATGCGCACTGCATCAATCGTCTCCACCGGCACCAGGCCCAGTGAGGTCCATGCCACGATGGGCAGCAGTGAGAAGATGCCCGTCAAGTCGATCGTTCGCGGGGCAACGAGTCGATGGCTGAGCAGGTGCAGGCGCAAGTAGGCGTCAGCGGTGTCGACCGGAGCTGCTTGCAGGTCATCAATGGCGGTGGAGATGGTTCGAACCTGGACACCGCGAATTTGATCGGTGTCGATGCCGGCGCCGATGGCATCGACATCGGCCGGCACCGGGCCAAGACACGGATTCGGGTACCACACATCAAGGAGGGTGTCGCCGCTGTAGCTGGCAAGGCCGATGGCGCTCGCCGGACCGCTGACAGGGGCAAGGGCAGCAACTGAGGACATCGCACTACCGTATCCGTGTGAGCAACCAGCCGCCGACCACACTGGACCTCAGTAGCGATGTGGTGGCTTTAACCGTCCAATTGGTGGACTTCCCGAGCCAGTCGCATCATGAAGGTCCGCTGGCCGATGCGGTGACGGCGGCGCTGGAGGCAGTGCCACACCTTGACGTGACTCGTCGAGGGAACACCGTGGTTGCACGCACGCAGTTCGGCTGCTCAGAGCGAGTGCTTATTGGCGGTCACCTGGACACGGTGCCAGTCAATGCCAACCTTCCTCATCGTCTTGACGGGGACCTGCTCTATGGGCTGGGCGCATGCGACATGAAGGGCGGGGTGGCAATCGCGCTGACCTTGGCCGCAGAACTGAACACTGCGATTCGTGACGTGACATACGTCTTTTACGAATGCGAGGAGGTGGAGAGCGTCCACAACGGCCTGCAGCATCTGGTGGATGCTGCCCCACAGCTACTGCAATGCGACCTGGCGATCTTGATGGAGCCGTCCAACGCGCAAATCGAAGCCGGCTGCCAGGGGACCTTGCGGGCCCAGGTGTCTACCAGCGGTCGACGTGCACACAGTGCACGTCCGTGGATGGGAGACAACGCCATCCATGCGGTTGCGCCGATCCTGGATATCTTGAACGCGTACCAGCCACTGCAGCCGATCGTGGACGGGTTGCAATACCGGGAGTCGTTGAGCGCCGTGGCAATCAGCGGAGGCGTGGCGGGCAACGTGATACCCGACGCGTGTCAGGTGACCGTGAATTTTCGCTACGCCCCAGATCGCTCTGCTGAGCAGGCGGTCGCGCACATGTGCGAGCTCTTTGCCGGCTACGACGTGCAGGTGGTGGACAACGCGATGGGCGCCCGGCCGGGGTTGGAATTGGAGGCGGCGAGAGAGTTCATCGCGGCCACCGGAGCCGTGCCGTCGGCCAAGTTTGGCTGGACCGATGTCGCGCGGTTTGCGCAAATGGGAACCCCGGCCCTGAACTTCGGACCGGGGAACCCATCAGTTGCGCATATGCAAGACGAAGTCGTCTCGGTTGAGCAGATTCGCAGTTGCCATACGGCGCTGCGGTCCTGGCTTAGGCCTGCTTGCTCGCCTGAACGTCCAGCACGAGCTTGATCTTGTCGCTGATCAGCACGCCGCCGGTCTCCAGGGCTGCGTTCCAGGTGAGGCCGAAGTCGCTGCGCTCGATCTCCAGTTCTGCCTCGAAGCCGGCCTTGGTGTTGCCCCACGGATCGGTGGACACGCCAACGAACTCGTACGGAACAGCCACGGACTTGGTCACCCCGTGGATGGTCAGGTCACCGGTGACCACGATCTTGTCACCGGCAGCGGCAACAGCGGTCGAGACAAAGGTGACGGTCGGGAACTGCTCGACGTCCAAGAACTCCGCAGACTTCAGGTGGCCGTCGCGATCGGCATTGGAGGTGTTGATGCTTGCGGCCTGCGCGGTGAAGTTGGCCGAGGATGCCGCCAAATTGGCCGCGTCGATGGTGAATCCACCCTCGTACGCGTCAAACTGACCGCGAACCTTGCTCACCATGAGGTGGCGAGCTTGGAAGCCGATGGTTGAGTGGGCGGCGTCAATAACCCAGGTGCCGTTTGCTGCATTGAGGTCAGCCATGGTGTCTCCTTGTGATCGTCGATTTAGTTGAAGTCTCAACTGTATTGTTGAATATACAACTAATTGAAGTCGATAGCAAGCCCCGGGTGGTTACGCTGAGGCAATGACTGGGCAAACGTTCGCTGTATGCGTGTTCTGCGCATCCTCGTCAGCCATTGACCCCCGATACCTGGAGTTGGCCAATGCGGTGGGGACTGCCATTGGGGCGCGCGGCTGGACCCTGGTCTCCGGCGGTGGATCGGTGTCCATGATGGGAGCCGTGGCTCGGGCAGCCCGCTCTGCGGGCGGTCACACGATTGGTGTCATCCCCCAGGCACTGGTGGACCTGGAGGTGGCCGATCATGATGCCGACGAGCTGGTCGTGACCACCAGCATGCGAGAGCGCAAGGCAGTCATGGATGCCCGATCCCAGGCGACCTTGGCGTTGCCCGGTGGCATTGGCACGCTGGAGGAGTTGATGGAGATGTGGACCTCCTCGTACCTGGGCTTGCACGGTAAGCCGGTGGCTGTGCTGGACCCGTGGGACGACTTTGCGTTGCTGCGTCAGCAGGTCAGCCGGTGGCGGGAGACGGGCTTTGTCAGCCAGCGTGCGGTGGCCCACGTGCACTGGGATAGCGACATCGATAGCGCCTTGGATTACCTTGACGCCCCTCATGCAAGCCCCGGCACGGTGGCGCATGACCGCACCTCGTGATGGGATAGGGGTATGACCGCGTTGTTTGTCGTGTTGCTGCTGCTGGTGATCGGCGCGATCGTGGCGGTGGCGATGGGGCGGCTGGGACACCTTCCCGACGACGCCAACGACGTTCGGCCGCAGGAATCAGGGTTTGACGTCGTGCCGGTGGGCTACAAGATGTCCGAAGTCGATGCGCGCATCGCCGACTTGACCGCGCGACTTTCGGCGTACGAGCCGATCACCGCTGCAGAGCAAGGCTGAATCGCGATGACTGTCCACCTGTCGTGCTCCCAACCGATCTCGGCACCCGCGCAGGCGGTATTCGACGCCATTACTGACTGGCCGGCCCAGGGCCAGTGGATGCTGGGAACTCGCGTGGAAATCCGCAGTGGGACCGGCGCCGAAGTCGGCTCGCAATTGGCTGCCTGGACCGGACTTGGGCCAGCCGGATTCTGGGACACCATGACGATCACTGCGTGGGATGCCCCGCACGTGGTTGACGTGCTGCACACGGGTTCGGTCGTCAAGGGCACCGGCACGATGGCAGTGCGCGCGACCTCACCCACCACGTCCACCTTCGTGTGGTCCGAGGATTTGGACATCCCACTGGGGGTGATCGGGGCGCTGGGCTGGCCGCTGGTGCGACCAGGCTTCCTGGCCGGGGTCAAGGCCTCGCTACGGAGGTTTGCGGCACTGGTGGAATCTGGTGACCTGCCCCGGCCCACTGCGGCGTGAGGGCATCGGGGATAATGATTGTGCCCGAACCAGTCGGTTTGTGGTGGGAAAGGGGACCTGCATGGCCGCGATGAAGCCGCGAACGGGCGATGGCCCGCTCGAGGTGACCAAGGAAGGGCGCGGATACGTCATGCGCGTCCCACTGGAAGGCGGCGGACGTCTCGTCGTGGAACTCAACGGTGAGGAAGCAAAGGACCTGGGCGAAAAACTGCTCGTCCTGTTCGCCTAACCCCTTGGCACAGTACACGTCGGCCCCGTCCTTGCGGACGGGGCCGAACTCATGCTCGGGGAACGTGCGACCTGTCAGCGCAAGGCCGCAAGCAGCAGCCCGGAGCCAACGGTGAGCAATGCCGGCTGCCAGTGATCTTCGTCCCGCAGCATTGCCGCGGCTTCACGCACGGCCACTGCTGCGGCGTCACGATCGCCCGGATCGGCCAGCCCTGCAGGGGTGAGCACTTGATCGACCGCGACCAGGCCTCCTGGTCGGAGCAAGCGGCGCGCTTGATGCAGCACCGCCGGGTATTCAGTGCGGTCTCCGCTGATGTAGATCAGGTCGTACGCACCGTCCTGCAACCGGGGGAGCACCTCCAGGGCACGGCCGGTGATCAATCGCGTGCGCTGATGCTCATATCCCAGCAGCGTGAATACCTCCCGGGCCACGCGCTGGTTCTCGGCTTCCACGTCAATAGAGGTCAAGATGGCCTCATCGCTCATTCCGGCAAGCAGCGCCGAGCCGGAAACCCCGGTGCCCGAACCAATCTCCACCACAGCACCAGCCTGCACCGCGGCAGCCAGCACGGTCAGCAATGCAGCTGCGGCTGGGGTGGGCGACTGAGCTGCTAGGTCGTGCGCGCGGGCGCGAGCAATCCGAACTGCCTCGTTGTCCTCAAGCCATGAGTCGGCAAAGGCCCACGACTGTGCCGATAAGGGCTGCTGTGCTGTTGCGATGACGCACCTCCACGCTCAAAGTCACTGTCGCCAGCCTAGTCTGCGGCGCCCGGACAGGGTGCAGGTTGCGTTCGGCACTGGCCAAAGGCCCAGATCAGGGCCGGAGCCTGCTCGGCTGGTCTTCGTGCACCAGGCGCGTACGCTGGTGCAATGTTCGACATCGGCTTCGGCGAGATCCTGCTGCTGGGAGTGATCGGCATGCTGGTCTTCGGACCGGAAAAGCTCCCCAAGGCCACCAGCGACGCCGCCCGCTTGATTCGCCAGTTTCGCGCAATGGCGACCAACGCCAAGAATGACCTCGCCAAGAGCGCCGGAGTCGACATGGATGACACCATGAACGCCGTCAGAGGCCTCGCCGATTTGCACCCTCGACGGCTAGCCACCTCGATCATGGCCGATGTCACGTCAGATCGCGGTGGTCTAGCGCCGATACCCCCTGCGCCAGCGTCGCCTCACGCCGTTGCTCCGGGGGTCGTCTTCCCGCGCTTTGACCCGGACGCGACCTAAGGCGCTGCACGCGTCAGTGAGCCGCATGATGCGGCGAAAGCAGCACGTTCCTGGCAGAACGTGCGCGGTCGTCAGCGGTCCTTGCGCACCGGACTGATACCCAGGCTCAGACCAGCCAGTCCACGTGGGCGCAGCCCAAGGCGCTCAGCGATGGCGCGAATCTGCACCGATGCTGCAGCGGCAGGGTCGGCCAGCACCAACGGATCGCCGGAGTCCCCTCCCTCGCGAAGCTTGGGATCGAATGGCACCTGGCCCAGCAGCGGCACATCGGTGCCCAGCTGGGCTGTCAGCTGCTCTGCGACCAGCGCTCCGCCGCCGATACCGAACAGGTCCAGGGGCTGCCCACAGTGCGGACACGGGAACGAACTCATGTTCTCGATGACGCCGGCAACCTTTTGATGGGTCTGCTCTGCCAGCGTCCCAGCGCGAACCGCTACATCAGCGGCAGCTGCTTGCGGTGTCGTGACCACCACGATTTCCGCATGAGGCAGCAACTGGGCGGTAGAAATCGCGATGTCGCCGGTTCCCGGAGGCAGGTCCAGAAGCAACACGTCCAAGTCGCCCCAGTAGACATCGGCCAGGAACTGCTGGAGTGCCCGATGCAGCATGGGGCCGCGGAAGGCCACGGGCTGGGTGACCCCACCGGGCTTGAAGGGCAGCATCGAGATCACGCGGACGCCGTACCCGGTGGGCGGCATGATCATGCCCTCCACCATGGTCGGGGCCGCAGTGGCCTTGAGCATGCGCGGAATCGAATGGCCGTACACATCGGCATCCACGAGGCCGACAGACAGCCCCATCGATGCCATCGATGCCGCGAGATTGGCAGTCAGGCTTGACTTGCCGACACCGCCTTTCCCGGAGGCAATGGCATAGACCCGAGTTAATGATCCGGGCTGGGCGAAGACGATCTCGCGTTCATCGTGGCCGCGCAGCAAGGTCTTCAGCTCAGCGCGTTGAGCATCGCTCATGACGTCCAGCTCGACGCTGACTGACTGCACGCCGATCACGGCCCCCACTGCGGTGCTGACTCGATCGACGATCTCGGTGCGCATCGGGCACCCGGACACCGTGAGCCAGATATCCACCTGCACATGACCGTCAGCATCGATGGTGACGTCCTTGATCATGCCGATCTCGGTGAGTGGACGGTTGATCTCCGGATCCTTGACGGTGGCAAGCGCGGCATCGACGAGTTCACGAGTGGGAGCGGCCATAGTGGCGATGGTAGGCGCTGGCTGCATGACCCCGCACCGCAGGTTTACTCCGGTGGCGCCAGGTCGTTGATCTTGTCGTTGATGTCCTCCAGCAAATCGCGGAGTTCACCGCGGACATAGTCTCTTGTGGCCACCTCACCCAATGCCATGCGCAATGCAGCCAGCTCTCGGGCGATGTAGTCGCTATCGGCCAGCAGGCGCTCGGTGCGCGCGCGGTCCTCGGCGTAGGTGACCCGATCACGATCGGTTTGACGAGTCTGGGCCAGCAGGATCAGGGGCGCGGCATAGGAGGCTTGCAGACTCAGCAACAGCGTCAAGAAGATGAACGGGAACGGGTCCGGGCGCCAGGCCACCGGTGCAAGGGTGTTCCAGGCAACCCAGCCGAAGACCACCACCGTCATCCAGGCGATAAAGCCCCAGGACCCGATGTATCGGGCAACGCTTTCGGAGATACGGCCGAAGGTCTCCGCGTCATAGCTGGGCATCGAGCGGCCGCGATCCATGGGCACGTCAATGCGATTGCGCGCATTGCGGGGGCTAGACATCGTGATCCAGCTGATCGCGCCAGTCCTCCGGCAGCATGTGGTCGATCACGTCATCGATGGTGACCGTGCCCAGCAGGTGATCATTGTCGTCCACCACCGGCACGGCCACGAGGTTGTATGCCGCGAAATACCGAGTAACCGCAGCCAGTGGCGTCTGAGGACCGATGGGCTCCAGGTCGGTCTCCACCACTGCCGACACCAACGTTCCCGGCGGCTCGCGCAGGAGTCGCTGGAAATGACAGGTGCCCAAGAATTTGCCCGTGGGGGTCTCCGTAGGGCTTCGGGTCACGTAGACCTGGGAGGCAAGGGAGGGAGTGACGTCCTGGTTGCGAATCTGGGCCAGGGCATCGGCCACCGTGGCATCCGGTGGCAGCACGATCGGATCGGTTGTCATCATGCCGCCAGCGGAGAAGTCGTCATAGGACAGCAGCCGTCGAATGTCCTCGGCATCATCGGGCTCCATGCGATCGAGCAAGTGCGCGGCCTTGTCAGCCGGCAGATCGCTGATCAGGTCTGCCGCATCACCGGGATCCATTTCTTCCAGCACATCGGCGGCGCGCTCGATCTCCAGTGCCTGAACGATCGTGATTCTGTCTTCCTCGTTCATTTCCTCCAGGACGTCCGCGAGTCGCTCGTCGTCGAGCTCTCGAGCGACCTCGATACGCCGCTTGTCGGGAAGGTCATGCAGTGCATGAGCGATGTCGGCCGGTCGCATGGACTCCAGGACGGCCAGCAATTGCTCTGCGGGCTGGGCATCCTGCGACGGCAGGGACAGGCCGTGAATGTCGACCCAGTCCACCACGAAGCGCTCACCGCGGCGACGCAGTCCTCCTCCACCGCGGCGGACGTAGACCTGCGACACGCTCCAGTCCATGGTCTTGCCCTGGTCCACGGCCAGATCAAGCACCACGACCTGTTCACCGGTCTCGACCAGGGTGACCGTCCGGTCAGTCAACTCCGCGATCGCCAGGGTCTCGTTGGCGCGCTGCTCAAAGCGTCGGAGATTGACGTTCCCGGTCACGATGACCTGTCCCACGTCGATGGCAGTCACCTTGGTCATCGGGACGAAGATCCGACGCCGGGGCTGCACTTCCACCACCAGGCCGTTCAGTCGTGGGGGGTTGGCCCCGGTGCGCAGGACCATGACGGCATCACGGACCTTGCCCACCTGGTCGCCGTTGGGATCAAAGACCCCGAAGCCGGCCAGGCGTGCAAGGAAAACCCTGGTTGCCGATCCATGTGCCACGACCGAAGGCTACCTTTCGCAGGTGAGGTTGGCCCGAACACGCCTGCATGATGTGCCGGTGAGTGCAATGGACGGTGTCCAGTGAGCGTGCTGGCGATTGATCAGGGCACCTCGGCGACCAAGGCCGCGGTGATCAGTGACGAGGGCGCGTTGCTGGCGCTGGTGGAAGTGCCGGTCCACGTGGACTATGGCCACGACGGTCTGGTGGAAGTCGATCCACAGGCACTGTGGAATTCGGTCATCCAGGCCGGACAGCAGGCACTGGCCCTAGCCGGTGGATCGGTGACTGCCGTGGGATTGGCCAACCAGGGCGAAACCGTGCTGGCGTGGGACCCGGTGACCTCCGCGCCGCTGACCCGGGCGATCGTGTGGCAGGACGGGCGCGCGGCATCGGTGTGCGCAGGGCTCCACGAGCATGCATCGCAGATTGCCGACCGCAGCGGTTTGGTGCTGGACCCATATTTCAGCGCTCCGAAGATGACGTGGATTCGCGAGCATTGGACGGACCAGGGCGTGGTCACCACCACTGATAGCTGGCTGCTGCACCGACTGACCGGCGCATTCGTCACCGATGTGACCACGGCAAGCCGTTCCCTGCTGATGAATATCGAGACACTGGCCTGGGATGAGCACCTGTGTCGACACTTCGGCATCGACGCCGCTGCCTTGCCGGTGATCGTGGACTGCGATGCGCACGTGGGGATGACATCGGCGTTCGGTCCATCGCTGCCGGTGGTCGGGGTCATGGTGGATCAGCAGGCAGCGTTGCTCGCCCAAGGATGCGTGGAACCCGGGCAGGCCAAGTGCACGTTTGGCACGGGTGCGTTCTTGCTGGCCAACGCCGGCGATTCCGTTATTCGGTCCGCACGTGGACTGACGACCTCGGTTGCCTGGTCCACGGCCTCGCAGAAGGCCTACTGCATTGACGGGCAAGTCTTCACCGCAGCCGCAGCGGTCAATTGGCTGTCCGGCTTGGGATTGCTGACCACTGCCAGCGAGCTGGATTCTCGTGCCGCCCCGGACACGGCCGGTGTGCAGTTCACCGGTGGACTGGCCGGACTGGGTGCTCCATGGTGGCGGACTGATGCGCGAGCGGCGTTGACCGGCCTGACCCTGGGCACCACCTCCGGCCACATCATTCGGGCAGTGGTGCAGGCAATCGCCGCGCAGGTGGCTGACCTGTGCCAAGCCGTCGCTGCGGACACCGGTACCTCGATCACGCACCTGCGCGTCGACGGCGGCCTGAGCGCCTCGGTGACCTTGATGCAGGCGCAGGCCGATTTGGCCCAGGCCGAGATTCACGTTTACCCGCATGCGCACGCCACGGCATATGGTGTTGCCGCTATGACCAACGCGGCGATGCGTGGCCTGCCGGTGCAGCCTTGGCCCTGGTCGGCGCAGCGGGTGTACACCCCGAACTGGTCCGCCGGCCGTGCCGCGCAGGTGATCGATCTATGGCGCCAGGCGGTTCGCGCGAATCTGCCGGCCTCGCAGGAGGTGACCACGTGAAAGCACTTGATGCCGAAGTGGTGGTCATCGGCGCCGGAGTGGTCGGCAGTGCGATCGCCAAGGAGCTGTCCGGGTATCGACTATCGGTGTTGATGGTTGAGGCACGACCCGACATCGGTGATGCCACCAGCAAGGCAAACACCGCGATCCTGCACACCGGATTCGATGCCAGTCCAGGGTCCCTTGAATCACGCCTGGTTGCGCGGGGCTATGGACTGTTGCGCGACTATGCCGGTCGAGTCGGCATCCCCATTGAGGACACCGGCGCGTTGCTGGTGGCCTGGGATGACGAGCAGCTGTCGGTGCTGCCCAAGCTCCAGGCCAAGGCGAAGGCCAACGGCTATGACGCAACGCAGATCGTCGACGCCGATGCGGTGTATGCGCGGGTGCCCGCCCTAGGCCCAGGTGCCCTGGGCGGTTTGCTCGTGCCCGGTGAGTCCATTATCTGCCCCTGGACCACGAATCTGGCCTATGCGACTGAGGCGGTGCGTGCCGGTGTCCAGTTGCGGCGCAATTGGCCCGTCGAGCGGATCGAGGTGAACGACCAGGTCACCACCGTCCATGGTCCGGCCGGGGACATGACCTGCCGATGGGTGATCAATGCAGCCGGACTTGGCGCTGATCGCATTGACGCCATGTTCGGCTACGAGCGCTTTGCCATCGTTCCCCGCAAGGGGGAATTGCTGGTGTTCGACAAGAGTGCGCGCGCACTTGCGCCGGTCATCGTGCTCCCGGTTCCCAGCGCCAAAGGCAAGGGCGTGCTGATCAGCCCGACCATCTTCGGCAACGTGATGCTCGGTCCGACATCGCAGAACATCACTGACCGGACGGACACCGCAACCACTGTGGACGGCATTGAATTCCTTCGTCGCAAGGGGATGTCGTTGATGCCGGAATTGATGATGGAGGAAGTCACGGCGATGTACGCCGGACTCCGGGCGTCGACGCAGCACGACGATTTCATCATCGAGGCAGACTTAGCCCAGCGGTATGTCGTCGCAGGTGGCATTCGTTCCACCGGGTTAACCGCGTCCTTGGCGATCGCCGAGCACATCGTGGTGCTGCTCAACGAAGCAGGCCTTCGATTGCGGGCACGGCAAGACCTCCCGGGACCGATGCGCATGCCCAATCTCGGTGAGGGGTTCATGCGCCCGTACCGCGATGAGCAACGCATCGCTGCCGATGCCCGATACGGAGACATCGTCTGCTTTTGCGAACGCGTGAGCCTGGGAGAGATTCACGATGCGTTCGCATCCGATATTCCCCCGGTCGACCTGGATGGATTGCGACGCCGCACCCGTGCGGTCATGGGTCGATGCCAAGGCTTCTACTGCGGTGCGCGCGTGCAGCAGCTGCTTGACCAGTGCGCAGAGGAGCGGCCATGACTGCGCGCAGCGGCGACCTGCACGTTGACGTGGCCGTCATCGGTGGCGGCCCGGCCGGGCTCAGTGCCGCCACGCACCTGCGGGCCGCAGGAGTCGGCGACGTCCTGATCATCGAACGCGAGCATCAGGCCGGCGGCATACCTCGCCACAGCCAGCACACCGGCTATGGAATCCGCGATCTGCATCGGGTCCTCAACGGACCGGCGTATGCCGCAGAACTGGTAGCGCGAGCCGAAGCCTGTGGGGCACGCATCCTCACCGGGGCGATGGCGACTGGGTGGAGCGGGCCGTTGAGCCTGGACGTGACGTCCCCCAGTGGGGTCTACCGCGTCCACGCGCGCGCAGTGATCATTGCCACCGGTGCCCGCGAGCGGCCGCGGACGGCCCGCATGGTCGCCGGTGACCGCCCATCCGGGGTGTACACCACCGGTCAACTCCAAAATGCCACCGCGATCTGGGGACAGCACCCGGGGTCACGTGCAGTCATCGTCGGCGCCGAACTGGTGAGCTGGTCTGCGGTCATGACCTTGCGCCACCATCGATGCCACGTGGCATTGATGACCACCCAATACGCACGAGCGGAGTCCTACGCCGCAATGACGTTGCCCGGTCGACTCCTGCTCGGGGTTCGTGTTGCCACGCGCACGCAGGTGGTGCAGATCATCGGCAAGGACCGGGTGCAGGCAGTGCGCATCACGCATCTGGACTCCGGAAAGTCGGCTCTGGTGCCGTGCGACACCGTGGTCTTCACCGGGGATTGGATCGCCGACAATGAGCTTGCCCGCGCGCATGAGGTGGCGGTAGATCCCACCTCCTCGGGCATCATCGTGGATGCCGGCCTGCGCACCAGTGCCGCCGGAGTGTTCGCGATCGGCAACGTGGTGCATCCGGTGGATACCGCGGACGTGGCAGCCCTGGATGGGGTGCATGTGGCAGCCCAGGTAGCCGACTACCTGCACCACCAGTCCTGGGCGACTGCGCCGGTTGAGCTGCAGGCAGCTGGTGCGCTGCGGTGGGTCAGTCCCGGGCGTATCGATCCCAGTGGTCCGGCGCCGGCGCGGTCGCGCCTGCTGGGCTGGGGGTCAACAGTGCTGCGCACCCCCACCATCACGGTGGAACAAGGCGGCATCTGCCTCTCCCGGCAAAAACTTGTCTGGCCGATGTCCCCTGGTCGGGCATTTCGGATGCCCTGGTCGATCCTGGCAAACGTGCACCCGTCACGAGGACCGGCCACCATCACCGTGGCATAGCTTCTGCCCGGCACCTGCGCCGGCGCCAGGGTGGGGTGCATCACGTTCTCCGAGAAACCCTGTCGCGATACTTGGACTTCCTACTATTCTTGGGTCACCGTCGTTGAGGAGGAACCATGCGTTCACGTCGTTCGAACCTGGCAGTGCCCGGATCGAATCCCAAGATGCTGGACAAGGCGAGGGGGCTACCCGCCGACCAGATCTTCATGGACATCGAGGACGCCGTGGCTCCCCTGGCCAAGCCCGATGCCCGAAAGAACATCGTCGCTGCACTGAACGAGGGTGGGTACGACGGCAAGGTGCGCACCGTGCGCGTCAATGACTGGACCACCAAATGGACCTATGCGGACGTGATCGAGGTCGTTGAAGGAGCCGGGGCGAACCTGGACTGCATCATGCTGCCCAAGGTGCAAACCCCCGAGCAGATCGTGGCACTGGATCTGCTGTTGACCCAGTTGGAGAAGTCCAATGGCCTTGAGGTCGGACGGTTGGGCATCGAGGCGCAAATCGAAAATGCGATGGGCCTCATCAACGTCAACGCCATCGCTGCAGCGAGCCCCCGCGTGGAAACCATCATCTTCGGTCCGGCGGACTTCATGGCTTCGATCAACATGAAGTCGTTGATCGTCGGCGAGCAGCCGCCAGGGTACGACGTGGGCGATGCGTACCACTACATCCTGATGCAGATCCTGATGGCTGCCCGTGCACACGACAAGCTCGCCATTGACGGTCCGTATCTGGCGATCAAGGACCTTGAGGGCTACAAGCGCGTGGCTGGCCGCAGTGCCGCGCTTGGCTTTGACGGCAAGTGGGTCCTGCACCCTGATCAGGTGGCCGCAGCCAATGAGGTGTTCTCCCCACGTCAGGAGGACTACGACCATGCGGAGTTGATCCTGGACGCCTACGACTACTACACCTCCGCAGCTGGCGGTGCCCGCGGTGCAGTGATGCTTGGCGACGAAATGATCGACGAGGCCAGTCGCAAGATGGCGCTGGTCATCTCGTCAAAGGGTCGTGCCGCAGGTATGGCTCGCACCTCCACGTTTACCCCACCCGAGGCATAGCACCCTCGCCGTTATCGCATACCCGGAAGCACCGACTCAGAACAGGAAGGCACCATGGCTCGTCTTGCGCAAACCGAGGGACTGACCGACGTGCAAGTGGAGATCCTTGCCGCCGTTCGCGACTTCGTGAACAACGAGATCATCCCAGTTGCCAACGAACTGGAGCATGCTGACGAATACCCCACCAAGATCGTGGAAGGGCTGAAGGACCTTGGGGTGTTCGGCCTGATGATTCCCGAGGAGTACGGCGGCCTGGGCGAGTCACTGCTGACATACGCGCTGGTGGTAGAGGAAATCGCTCGCGGCTGGATGCCGGTCAGCGGAGTGATCAACACCCACTTCATCGTCGCGTACATGCTGATGCAGCACGGCACGCAAGAGCAAAAGGACAAGTACCTGCCCCGCATGTCCACCGGTGAGGTTCGTGGGGCGTTCTCGATGTCCGAGCCGGGCTGCGGCTCGGACGTGTCGGCGATTACCAGCAAGGGTGTTCGCGACGGCGACGGATGGACACTCAACGGCCAGAAGATGTGGCTGACCAACGGCGGATCCTCCTCCCTGGTCGCCGTCCTGGTCCGCACCGATGGCGATGCGCCTGCCGAGGCGTCGGTCTACAAGAAGATGAGT
>CAIKZY010000067.1 GCA_903832025.1 uncultured Actinomycetes bacterium | reverse complement strand
GGTTGAAGTTCATGCGGAGATGCTACCCCGTGCGGGAGAGGCGAACAGAAACAATGAGGCCGAGGACCGTGTCTAGCCCGACTTTGTCCGAGCACGCATAGAAGCGGGCGACGCGAACTTCGTCGAGACGTGGGTATCGAAAGACTGAGGCTCAACTCGGGAACAATTGCGTCGGGGTTCCGTCGTCAGGGAATCGTGTGAACGACCAAGGATCAGCGGTGGAATGCCTTCCGAGCTGTACTTACTTTCATGTAGAGCGAGAGGTCGCCGTCCAATCCGGTGGCCTTGAACCCGTTGCGCGCGTAGAAGTCGAGAAGTCCCGAGTTGTCAGCGTCAACGACAATCACCTTTCCACCACCAGCATCGGCAACTCGGATGACTGTCTCAATGGCTTCGCGCAGCAACTGGCTGCCCCACTGGGCAAGTTTGTCGGCACGAAGATCGACATGAACTGCAAGCTTGCCCAGTTTCCATGCGGGCACGCTAAGCGGCCAACCACGGGAGAGAGATGCAGGAGCCTGCTCGCGTACGACCTGGGTTGGGTTGATCGCGAAATATCCGACTACTCGATCGCTGTCTTCTGATTGTTCGACCAGGAGGTAGACCGCGCAGACTCCAGCCTTCACCGACGCACCTGCATGCAGGGTCAGCCAATCGTTGTACGCGGCCTCGCCGCAGTCGAATGATTCCAAGTCAAAGTCCGCAGCGAAGGGAACAACGCGGTAGGTCGGGTCGCTCACCTAGCGATGCGGCGTGGCAGCGAGGCCAACGTGTGCAGTTCGGTTGACTCATCGGCGATATCGATAGAAGCCATCATCGAGTCGAATACCTCCGGAGCCATCATCGTGACGTCAGCGCGCGCGATGACCTTCAGTGCGGCTTCTCGGATGGCGTCCGCTACAAACGTGGTCTTAGTGACATGTAAACGGTCTGCGGCTTCGATGATCAAGTCGTCGAGTTCGGCGTCAATGCGCGCCTCAAGTCGTGCCTTGGCGCGTGCCGTGGTTGTCGTAGTCATGTGGTGTGCACCTCCGACGGGTAACTGTACGGCAACTGTACGGCTTTCGCAACGGAAGGTGGGTGCCATTCCCACTTCTCAACTCAGGATGTGGTCGCCTTCCTCATAGAAAGGATCTGATGGATTGCCATGTCGAATAATCCAGGTCTCTGGAAATTGGGCATCTCCGCTCTGCGCGGAACATGTCAATTTCCGGAAATGTGGTGGCTCCCTTCCCTGACTGACGAGCTGCATTTCCAGAACCCGCCGAGTGCGACATAGACAGCACTCGCAACCTAGACCCACGCGAGCCGACAGATGAGCGTGAGCCGACAACCGTGCCGCTTACTTAGCGCGCGCGTCAACACCCAATGAAGACCATGATCGATGCGTAAATGCGAGGTACCGAGGGGGGTCCACCGTTGTAGAAGGTATCGGCGACCATCGAGGCCGCCCAGACCGAAAGGCAAACCATGAAGAACGAGTTCATGACCTCAACCAAGAAGGCCGTGATTCAACTGCAGAACCTCCAGCACACGCACGCTCGCATCAAGGATCGCGCCGATGCCCGACTTCGGATTGCCCAGGATCGGCACGCACTAGATCTGTCGCGAGCAGAGAAACTTGAAGCCGAGGGCTGGCAGCAGCTCATGTCGATCCCCGGCATGACCGTCGCGACAGCCGCAGTCATCCTTCAGGTGAGTCAGCCGACCGTGAGCCGCTGGGTGGCCCGCAACGCGAAGTCCTCCGATGCTTCGATCGAACTTCGAACCCAACGCGGAGGCATGGCATGAGCGCTCTTGCGCTTTCACCGCAAGCCACAGGTCAAGGGCTGTCTCGATCGCTTTTCACAGCGGAGGAGGTTGCTCTGGCCTTGGCAGTATCCGAGACCCTCGTCCGGCAACTGACTCTCTCCGGAGACATCCCGTGCCGCCGCATTGGACGTCTAGTTCGCTACACCCAAGCGGACGTCGACGCGTTCGTCAGCGGATGCGACGAGCGCGGCTACTGATCCCACATTGGCTTGTCGGAAGTCATACCGACAAGCCACACTGATCAACGATCACCGTAGTGACGAGGAGTGAGATGGGACGACAGCGAGGTGGCACCGAGGGATCTGTACGCGAGCACCCGGTCGGCTCCGGGCTCTGGCAGGCCCGACTCCCTGGACGCATCGATCCGCACCGACGCCCCATCGACGGTTCCTTCCCGTCAGAAGTTGTTGCTCGTCGGGCATTGAACGAAGCAATCGCAGACATCGATCGTGGCCGCCAGCTCAAACCAATCGGACGGCCCGGCACGTCCAAGCGCACCGTGGCAATGGTCGTCGAGGATTACATCGAGGACCGCAAGGCCGACGGCCTCGACCCAATCGCGAACAAGACCGTCATGGACTACCGCGAGGCGTTGCGCAATGTCATCAGCCACCCCCGCGCCAATCTCGGGCGTGTCCCGACGAGCAGGCTCGACAGTCCCGCGCTCGATCGCTGGCTGCGCGATCTCTCAACGGCCGGGATCAGCCATGGCCGGATCCACAAGGGCTACGCCGTCCTGCGGGCAGCACTGGCATGGGAGGTGCGCAAGGGACGCCTCGGATTGAACCCGGCCCGCGAGGTACGGCGCACGAGCACCAAGCGCGGACGCAGCCGCCGGCAGACAAGCGACCCGGTGCTCCTGCCATCCTGGGCAGAACTGGCCAGGCTCGCCGAGCATCCCCCGCTCTGGGAGGACCGGCTGCTCATCCTGCTCATCGCCTGGGCAGGGCTTCGGTGGACCGAGGCAGTGAGCCTGTCCGTGACCGACGTCTGGCGCGATCGCGCGCGGCTGTCGGTGCGGCGAGTGCTGGCCTGGAGCCCCGACGACCAGACGTGGGACCTGGAGGACGTGAAGGGCGGCATCGCCGCGACCGTGCCGCTGCCCGAGCCGCTCTGGCGGGCACTCATGGCGTTGGCAGCGTCGCGGCCGGTCGAGGATCGGCTCGGAGGCGACCTGCTCTTCCGACCGCTCAAGGTCCGCCGGCTCGGCGTGCCCACGATGATCATCGACCACACCGACTGGAGCAAGCGCGTGTGGCATCCGGCCCGCGCGGCCGCGGGGCTCATCGGCGATCCCACGCTGCCCACCCTCGACCCGCGCCGTCGCGCCCTGCACATCAAGGACTTGCGTGCCTACGCCGCCAGCGTCGTCGTGGACAGCGGTGGCACGCAGTATGAGGCCGCGGCCCTGCTCCGTCATGCCGATGTCATGACGACGAATCGCTTCTACGCCCGAGCGCAGGACGAGCGATCCCACGACCCCGCTCGGGCACTGCTGCGCATCGATACCGATCTCACCCTGCCCCAGCGCATCGACGCCCTGTGGCGGGCCTGGGCGAGCGCATTCCCGGCCGGCGCAGGCGCACTGGACCCCCAACGCCCCGAACCCGCGGCCGCGCCGCCTGACCGGATTGAGGCGCATGATGACGCACCTGGGGACAGGGCTGTGGAAAAGAAAGGGCCAAAGAAAGGGCCACAGCCCCTCTTGACCCCGTCAAGCACCGCGCTGGAATCGGAGAAAACCGTTGCGCTGAAAGGACGAATTGCCGGTGGGTCGCCGGGGGCTCGAACCCCGAACCTACGGATTAAAAGTCCGCAGCTCTAACCATTGAGCTAGCGACCCGGGACTGGTGGTTTCTTGGACCGATATTTGGTCGGAAATTCCCGGCGTCCTTGAGCAAAGGCTATCTATGACCGCTGCGCGTGAGTGAAGTGCCTTCCCCGACAGATCACGACTGAGCATCACCCGCGTGAAAACGATGGATGACCCGATGCTGCTGAATGCGGGCAGGCGTGTGCCGACCGAATGCTGATGAATGGGTGGATGAGGAGCCGACTTCGCCGCTCAGTCGGGCGGCTGCTTGGAATGCTCCGCATCAACGGGAAAGTAGGAACTCTTATTTTCCTGGTTCCTTGGATGAGGAATCTAGGGACTCCACCAGCAGCGCTTGCAGCACCTGCGCTTCTGCTTCAAGCACATTGACTTCAGAATCTGAGTTCAAGACTCTCCATAGCAGGGCCCACATCGCTAACGCTGCCAACACGACAACACGAAGAGAGACTGAAGGAATCTTGCGCAATTCAGCCGCCTGAGAGTTCGGCCAACGCCGGCCAAGGTGTTTCTGCCCTGACCCAAGCACCCAGCGGCGAGAGCCTCGTGCAGGCTGCATCCGATGGTTTCGCCGATTCCATCAAGCGGATGCATCCGCTGCGGCATGTTTGTGTTCCTCGGCTTACTACCAGCTTCCTGCTACCAGCGAATGCGGCGCGCATTGAAGCCGAAGGCTACGAGCCGCCACGTGAATCGGTTCCTGCTGCTGGATAGTCGTTCGGCTACTGCCCGTAGTGATAGCGGCACGAGGCGATTCGTATTTCGTTCTCGGCCAGTTTGTAGACGATGCGGTGTTCATCGGTGATTCGGCGTGACCAGTAGCCTGCGAAGTCATACTTCAACGGCTCCGGTTTGCCGATTCCTTGGTTGCCGCTACGCACGATGTCTTGAATCAGCAGATTGATGCGTCTGAGAACTTGTCGATCCTGGGATTGCCACCACACGTAGTCTTCCCATGCATTGGTGTCCCACACAAGACGCATCAGTCAGTTGCCAGCAACTGATGCTCGACCCCCGCGCCCGATTCCAACCGTTCCATCGCGTCAAACAATCGACGCGCATTTGCAGGCGACCGCATGAGATACGCCGTCTCCCGAAGTGATTCAAAATCCGCAAGCGACACGATGACGACTGGATCATGACCCGCACGGGTTATGACGACCTCCTCACGATCGTCAACCACCGAGTCCAGCACCTCGGCATAGCGAGCCCTGGACTCCGTATAGCTCATGGTTTTCATAGCCATCCTTACTGTACGGTTTTCTGTACAGTAACACAGGCTGGCGACCAAATCCCACTCCGCGGTGTGGATTCGGGTTCTTGTCGCGTAGGCGATTTCGTCGAAATCACGAATTTTCGCGAGACACAGGGCTACCAAAGGGATAGACCGACCGAACCTGGATACGCATGATGCGATCGATATCCCGGTAGGAATGAATATGAGTCGGTGGCGATCTCATTGAATGATGGCCGTATGCCAACCAATACAACGAGATCCGGAAACTCTTTCCGCAGTCTGTGAGCGCGCTTCGGGAGTCCCCGCCTGGATTACCGAACCGATCGCTTTTGGCGGCGACTCACCCACCATGGTGACTCCTCATACGGTTGGGACCGTGGGCCCGCTTGTCCAGCGCTCTCATCCATGTGAATCACGCCTCACCGCGCAAACGTGATGGATCAGCGTTATCGGCGGGGCGCGGTGGCTCCTGCGCCGGCCCGAGGGGAATTTCGGGTACGTGTCAGCTGACACGGTCGTGTCGTGGAGCCAGCAATCTGCGCCGACAGGTACGACTCCAACAGGTCTTTGTTGGTCATAGGGGTCTGGTGGTTTCCGCCTGAACTCGGCGGGTCTGTCGCCGTGGAGCACCATGAGTGCCACTTGGCCTGCTCGTTCCCTGACTGGGACTGCCCCCGCTTTAGTTACCTCGCGGGGTTGAGGTTTTAGGCCGCGAGTGCGACCTGTTTG
>CAIKZY010000066.1 GCA_903832025.1 uncultured Actinomycetes bacterium | reverse complement strand
TGCAACCACGTGATCGATCACCTGTTGCAGGTTCATGTCTGTGGTATCTACCACTATCGCATCATCGGCCTGCACGAGTGGTGATGTCGCCCGCGAGGAATCGATGGCGTCCCGACGGGACATCGATGCCTGGGTCGATTGCACGCCAATCTGCGTCTCCAGACCAGCTTCGCGCGCACGCCGAGACGCTCGGACGCGTTCATCAGCAGTCAGAAAGACTTTCAATGCTGCATCAGGCAAGACAACCGTGGTGATGTCGCGACCTTCAACCACTATTCCTTGGCCATGAGCTACTGCCAATCTGACCAAGGAGCGCTGCTGTTCCACCAATCGCGCGCGAACGGCTGGTACGGCACTGACCCGGGAAACGGCGGCTGTGACTTCTTCGCCACGAATCGGAGCCGACACGTCAACTCCGTCCACGCTGATGGTTGGGTCGGATGGGTGCGTTCCTGAGTCAATGATGACCAGATTGCACTGGGAGGCCACCAGCTTCGTGTCAACAATGTCTATTCCACGCTGCAGCAGCCCCCACGTCATGGCGCGATACATGGCACCGGTATCGAGGTACTGCAAGTTGAGCGCCGTCGCCACGCCCCGGCAAACGCTGGACTTGCCAGACCCTGCAGGGCCGTCCACGGCGATGATTAACGGGGCGGCCACTGGCTCATCCTACCCGCCGTTTAGGTACGGACATCGAATCCGCGTTCAATGAGCACCTGGCGTAGCGCCGGTGCTTGGTCGGGCGCCACGAACAGTTCGACCAGGCCGCTTGGTCGACCCAGGATGTGCTCAATCCGCACATCCTCGGTGTTGATACCAGCAGTTCCGGACGCGGCGAACAATCGCGCCAACTCACCGGGTTGATCAACCAGCATCACGGCAACCGTTTGGAAGTGCGTTGCATCACGCCCATGCTTCCCAGGCAACCGAGCCACGCCATCATTGCCCTTGACCAGAACCTGACGAATCTCCGCAGCACACGCCTCAGGATCTCCTCCCCGATTACTGTCTGGCCGCAAGGCACTTCGGATCTCTTGGAGGGATCCGATCACCTCATCGAGGACCTCGGCGATCGGCTCGGCATTGGCTGTCACGATGTCTGTCCACAGGCCGACGTTCGACGCGGCAAGCCTGGTCATGTCGCGCAGGCCCTGGCCTGCCACGCTGATGTGGTCTTCAGGAGTGTCCAGCAGGCTCGCGGCCAGTACGGAGGCAAGAATCTGTGCTGCGTGGGACACCCGGGCGACCGCCACATCGTGCGTGCGAGCATCCATGCGAAGGGGCTGTGCCCCGCAAGCGATGGCCAGGTCGGTCACAACCTCGATGCGCCACTCGTCAGCCAAACCTGGCGTGATGATCCACACCCGATCGGACATCAGTCCTACGCGTGCGCCCGTGGCTCCAGATACTTCCCGTCCTGCCATCGGGTGTCCTCCCACCAGCCGAGAAGGATCCGCTCCCAACGCTACGGCTTGACTGAGCACGTGCTCCTTCACCGAGCAGACGTCAGTAACGGTTGCCTTCGGATACTCTCGACTGGCACTGGCAATAACCTGTGGGGCATATCGCGGCGGGACAGCGACAACAACGATCTGAGGGATGACCCCCGATTCCTCTAATTGGCCAGCACCCATTTCCCGTGCGACGAAGGCCTGCCCAGGAACTTGATCTCGCAGGTGCACCACATAGCCGCTGGTGGTCAGTGCCATGCCAATTGATGTGCCGATCAAGCCGGTGCCGATAATCAACACTTCCGGCCTGGCATTCATTGACGGCTCACAATCCTGCGTCGGTGTATAGAGACCGCAATTCTGCCCCATGAATTGAGCGCAGGCTGCCAGGGCGCTGGGATCCGAGCTGGATCGGACCGATGGACGTGCGCACGAGGTCAAGCACTGGGTAGCCCACGTGATCCAGCATGCGTCGAACAATTCGGTTGCGCCCCAGATGGACCGTGAGTTCCACCAATGTGCGCTCACCGCTGACCTGCACGACGTGGGCACTATCCGCGACCGCCGCTCCATCATCCAAGGTGATCCCGCGCTTGAGTGCCATCAAGGCTGTTGCCGGCATCCGTCCAGACACAGTGGCCAGGTAGGTCTTGGAAATCTCGTGTGATGGATGCGCAAGGCGATTGGCGAGATCTCCGTCATTGGTGAGCAGGAGCAGTCCTTCAGTATCGGCATCCAGTCGCCCCACGTGGAAGAGATGCTCCGAACGCTCCCGCACCAGATCACCAACGCATGTGCGCCCGCGCTCATCCGACATCGTGGTGATGACCCCACGGGGCTTGTTCAAGGCCAAGACCACCGTGTCGACGTCTGTGACCACTCGCTGCCCATCCACGCGAATAACGTCCACGAGAGGATCAACGCGCATGCCCTGTGCGGTCACGAGCACGCCATTGACCTCCACTCGGCCATGCTCGATGAGTTCCTCACAGGCACGGCGGCTTCCCATGCCCGCTTGGGCGAGCACCTTCTGGAGTCGAATGCCTTCCTCGGTCACCGTCGGGTATTCACTCACCGGTCGCGACGGAATCCAAGATGTCTTCCAAATCTGACAGGTCCGGCAAGTGCTCGGCCAGCGGCGGAAGCTCATCCAGGCCTGAGATTCCCATGCGCTCCAGGAAGTAATTTGTGGTGCGGTACAAAATGGAGCCCGATTCCCCATCATGGCCGGCTTCCTCAATCAACCCTCGGGCAATGAGCGTGCGAATCACTCCGTCAACATTGACACCGCGCACAGCCGCAACTCGTCCTCGACTCAGCGGCTGACGGTAGGCGATAACGGCCAGAGTCTCCAGGGATGCCTGAGTCAGGCGGGCTTGCTGGCCATCCAGCACAAAGCGCTCAACAACGGGCGAGCAGTTCGCTCGCGTGTAATAGCGCCATCCGCCGGCTACTTCACGGAGATCAAATCCACGGCCTTGTTCTGTGTACTGCCGCGCAAGCAAGGCGATCGTCTCCTCAACCTCCTCAACCGGAGATCGCGTGGCTGCAGCAAGAATCATCGCCGGCATTGGCTCATCAGCAAGCAGCAGCAGTGCTTCGATAGCCGCTTGGAGGGTTGGCGCGCCGATACCGTCGTCGGCCCCTTCGCCCTCAAAAGGCGATACTGCAGCATCGTCGACTTCGCTCAAGTCATCAGCATCGGTAGCGGCCATGATCGTGATGTCCATTTCCCGCTCAGCGTTCTCACTCACCGGTTACTCCTCGCTCGTCATCGCGCTCTGCCTGTATCGGTGACGCTTCATCATGGATTGACGCTGCGGCTGCAACGGACGCTATCTGAACAGTCGTTGCCTGGACTTCCATCGTCTTGACCCCCACAGATGGGATATCCACGTCCCGGTCGACGTCGAATTCATCCGTGACCTCCACTTCTCCGTCCTCGCTGCCTGTCCAGCGGACGGTCAAATCACCCAACGGCGTGATCTGCTCGAACACCACCATGGCATCGCGATACAGCTCCAGGAGCGCCAGGAACCGACCGACGATCAACAACGTTGTGTCGCAGTCTGCAATCAGCGCGCGAAATGTGGTCGTGCGTTGTCTGCGAAGCCGATCAACCAGGATTGCCGCCTGCTCTCGGACGGACACTCGCTGGACGTGGATGTGCCCAACAGCCACCTCAGGCTCAGGCTTGGGCGTCAGTGCTTTTGCCGCCAGTGCTGCAAATTGATCCGGCCCCAGCCCAAGCAGCACCTCGGGGAGCAATGCTGCGAATTGTGGTTCGAGCCCGACCGTGCGCGGGATGGACTTGTGCGCGGTGGCCATCTGTTCCGCGAACAGGGCCGATACTTCCTTGAACGCTCGGTATTGCAGGAGCCTGGCAAAGAGCAGGTCTCTGGCCTCAAGCAATGCCAGGTCTTCTTCATCTTCGACTTCACCACTGGGCAGCAGGCGGGCTGCCTTGAGATCAAGGAGCGTGGCTGCAACTACGAGAAATCCACTCGCCTCGTCAAGGTCCCACGCGCCGCCTTGACCACGGATATACCCGATGAACTCATCAGTGACCAGGTGGAGGGCAAGCTCGGTGACCTCAAGCTTGTGCTTGGAAATTAGCGAAAGCAGCAGGTCGAACGGCCCCTCGAAATCTCCGACTTTGACCGAAAAACCTGAGGCCTCGTCGCCGGGTGCTGCTTCGGCTACTGGGACTGCAGCGGTCACCGGGCTAAGACCTCCCGAGCCAATTGTTCATAGGCCTCTGCGCCGTTGCTGTCTGGCAGGTAACTGGTGATCGGCTCACCGGCAACCGTGGCATCAGAGAAGCGAATCGTTCGAGGAATGAGCGTCTGGAAGACCTGTGTCCCAAATCGCTCGCGCATCCTTTCGAGGACTTCGCGGCTATGCAGTGTGCGCGGATCGTACATGGTCCCCAGCACGCCAAGCAGATTCACGGGTGAGTCAAGCCGGGTCTGGACTTTGTCAATTGTGTCCAGCAGGAGCTTGACGCCACGCATTGCCAGGTATTCACAATTCATCGGAATGATGACATCGTGCGCAGCGACGAGTGCATTGGTGGTCAATAAGCCAAGTGACGGCTGACAGTCGATGATGATGAAGTCGTACTCAGACATCACTGGTGCAAGCGCCCGCGCCAGGAACTTCTCCCGACCAACCTCGTTGACCAACTGCTGCTCAGCCCCCGAAAGTTCGATCCCCCCAGGCAACAAGTCCAACCTGACCACATCTGTGGTGATCACCACGTCTCCCACATGGCATTCGGCGTCCATGATCAGGTTGTAGACGTTCAGCGGAACGCTGGAAGGATCATCCGGATTCAGGCCAAAAGCAATCGTCATTGACGCTTGGGGATCGAAGTCAACCAGCAATACCCGCCGACCGTAGCCAGCCAGGGCAGCTCCGAGACTGACCGAGGAAGTGGTCTTGCCTACCCCGCCCTTCTGGTTAACCATCGCAATGGCCCGCGCGGGGCCATGGGTCTCCACCGCCGAGGGCTCAGGGAATGCACTGCTCACCCCCACAGCCTAGCCGCCGAAGCCCTGCAATTCCCCGCGGGCTCACCGCAATTTCCTCATTGAATGCGTTCTTCATCCACCGCGCTCAAGGGCGTCAGCGAGCCCGAGGATGGGATTCTGCGTAGACCTGGCGCAGCGTGTCGGCAGACAGGTGGGTGTAAATCTGCGTCGTGGTGACCGATGAGTGGCCGAGCAGTTCTTGCACCACGCGCACATCAGCGCCACCGGCTAGGAGGTGAGTCGCGAAGCTGTGCCTGAGGCTGTGGGGGCTTACCGCACCAGCAACGCCCGCGGCCTCGGCCGCCGCAGAGATCACCGTCCACGCCGACTGACGCGACATTGGTGTTCCGCGAGCGCCAAGGAGCAATTTCGGACCCGCTTTTCCCTTCTGGGCCAGGGCAGGCCTACCGCGCACCAGATAGGCATCAACAGCATCCGCAGCGAAATCCCCCAATGGAAGCAGACGCTGCTTGTCGCCCTTGCCCGTAACGATCACCGTTGCCTCATCCAAGCGGACATCATCGACGTCGAGGCCTACGATCTCAGAAACTCGCGCTCCGATGCCGTATAGCAATTCAATCAGTGCGCGATTGCGAAGACCTATTGGCGTCGAACTGTCGCCGGCGTTGTCGATCATCGCGGCCACCTGCTGATACTCCAAGGCCTTGGGCAGACGCCGCGGAGCGGCCGGAGGGACGCTGTGAACACTGACATTTGCATCCACCCAGCCCTCTGCAACAGCAAACCGGTGAAGGCCGCGCACGGCAATCACGCAACGAGCCGCACTTGATGCCGACAGGGCCGGGCCCTGATCCGCAGCCGAGCGCAGGCTCGCAGCGAAATCGTCAATGTCGTTTGCCGAAATCTCAGACAGGTCAATCAGACCGCGAGACCTGCACCACCAGGTGTAGCGGCGAAGATCACGGGCGTATGCCAACGTGGTGTTGGCTGCCAGCCCGCGCTCGACCGCCAGATGATCGACGTACCGTGCTACCGCAGTTTCCAGCTCCACCCCTGGACACTATTGGCTCATTCGACCGGAATGGCTCAGGCACAGGCACTGGAATGGCTACGTCACACGACGACTGCGAATGAGGCCGCGTGCGGCCTATGCGAGCAGTTCAGAAAGCGGGGTTGCGCTCAGGCCAAAGGCCTCGGCGACGGCTTGGTAGACAACCCGTCCCTCATGCACGTTCAACCCCTTGGCCAATGAGGCATCATCGGCGCATGACTGCTTCCATCCCTTGTTGGCTAGCGCCACTGCGTACGGCAGCGTGACATTCGTCAGGGCATACGTACTGGTATGCGGAACCGCCCCGGGCATATTTGCAACGCAGTAGAAAGTCGAATTGTGAACCTGGTAGGTCGGATCGGCATGCGTCGTGGGCTTGGAGTCTTCGAAGCAGCCCCCCTGGTCGATCGCGATATCAACCAATACCGAACCAGGCTTCATTCGTGAGACAAGTTCATTGCTGATCAGATTCGGCGCCTTGGCACCTGGGATGAGAACGGCTCCGATCACCAGGTCAGCATCAAGAACGGTTCGCTCGATCTCGTAAGCGTTAGAAGCAACGGTCTGCATGTGGCCTTGATAAATGGCATCTTGCTGACGTAACCGTGCGATGTTGGTGTCCAGAAGGAGAATCTCCGCCTGCATGCCCAAGGCAATTGCCGCAGCATTCATGCCGGCAACACCAGCACCTAGGACAACCACCTTTGCTGCATGCACACCGGACACACCGCCCAGGAGCACACCACGACCTCCGTAGGCTCGCATGAGCGCATGCGCGCCGACCTGCGGCGCAAGACGCCCGGCCACTTCACTCATTGGTGCCAGCAGCGGCAGACTCCGGTCCGGCAGTTCAACGGTCTCGTAGGCAATCGCCGTCGCTCCCGAGGCCAGCAAGGCTTCCGTACACGGCCTGGATGCAGCCAGGTGCAGGTACGTGAACAGAATCTGGTCCGGCCGAATGAGTCCGTACTCAGGGGCGATCGGCTCTTTGACCTTCAAAATGAGGTCAGCTTCCCCCCACACGTCCTCGGCCGTGGGCACGATTGTTGCACCGGCGCTGACGTATTCGACGTTGCTGATTGACGACCCCGCGCCGGCGTCAGACTGAATGAGTACCTGGTGCCCGTTGCGCGCAAGTTCCAACACGCCCGATGGGGTTATGGCAACGCGATATTCGTGGTTCTTGATTTCGCTCGGAATTCCGACCTTCATGCTGACCTCCACTGGGTGACACTTCATCGTAAGACCGATCTAAGGCTCGATTCCCATTGTGATGCTCCGTATTGGACGTCGTGTCTTCTATCCCCCGCCAAGTCGGACATGATCATTGCGGAGAAGGTGCTCTCGCGCCGCCCAGGGAGCGTCCGCTGGTCTGAGGTGCACCCAGGAGTCAGTTCGCGCCGCCAACGCGGCCAGGATGCCCACGACGGCGCCGGGATTCCCCAGTGAACCCGCCAGAATGAGGTTCTTCGCCTGTTCCAGCTCGACCCAGACCTGAGGTAGCCACGCCTCCTCAGCCTCGCCAGTGACGTGGCGTCCCTCGGGGAGGCGGTGAAGGTCGCGAGCCAGGTAGACCCGAATCGCCTCACTGGAACCCCCGGGCGAGTTGAAAAAATCCACCAGGACATTCCACGTCTTCGCCGCGTACCCAGCTTCTTCAGCCAACTCACGTTTCGCGCTGGTCAAAGTCGACTCGCCTGCCACATCCAGCAGACCTGCGGGCGGCTCAAAGAGCAGTGCGCCCACCGGGTGCCGGTACTGACGGATCAGCAGCACCCGGTCCAGGTCGTCAAGGGCTATGACCACGACCGCCCCGGGGTGAATCACGATGTCCCGCTCAACGATCGCCTCACCAACAGCGATCTCATCGGTGCGCACTGACCAGATTCTTCCCTCGAATCGCGAAGTGGACGCCCTCACCGGCAACGGCTCGAGCGCATCCGAAACTGGACCCGACCACCGCTCGTGGGTACCGAAATTCACTGAACCGAGCTATGCACGGATCGCGGACACATGGGCGGCCTTGCGTGCAAGGGCTGCAGCCACCAGACCCGCGAACAATGGGTGGGCTCGGGTGGGGCGCGAGCGCAACTCCGGATGGGCCTGAGTGCCGATGTAATACGGATGCACGTCGGGCGATAGTTCGACAAACTCGACCAGGCGGCCGTCAGGAGAGGTACCGGAGAACTTCAGTCCAGCCTGCTCCAACTGTGGCCGATACGTGTTGTTGACCTCGAATCGATGACGGTGCCGCTCGTCGACATACGACGCACCATACGTCTTGGCAACCTGAGACCCCTCGGCCAGCTTTGCCGGATACAGTCCTAGGCGCATGGTTCCGCCCATGTCCCGCTCGCCGCTGACCACATCTCGCTGGTCTGCCATCGTGGACACCACGGGGTACGCCGTGGATTCGTCGAATTCCAGCGAATTCGCTCCCACTAACCCGGCTTCATTCCTGGCGAACTCGATCACCATGCACTGCAGTCCAAGACACAAACCCAGCGTCGGCAAGCCGGTACGTCGGGCGTAGTTCAGTGCCCCGAGCTTTCCTTCGATACCGCGGACGCCGAAGCCGCCGGGGACGCAAATCGCATCCAGATCGCCAAGAGCGGACGCGGCGCCTTCAGGCGTCGCGCAGTCGTCACTGGGCACCCAGCGAATATTGACTTTGCTGTCATTATGGAAACCGCCGGCGCGAAGTGCCTCGGTCACCGACAGATAGGCGTCGGGTAGGTCGATGTACTTGCCAACTAACCCGATGGTTACTTCATGCGCAGGATCGTGCACCCGACGCAGCAGGTTGTCCCAGCTCGTCCAGTTGACGTCCCTGAAGGGAAGGTCCAGCCTGCGCACGACGTATGCATCAAGCCCCTCCGAGTGCAAGACCTTGGGAATGTCGTAGATACTCGGAGCATCAACGGCGGCAACGACCGCTTCAAGGTCCACGTCGCACATCAACGCGATTTTGCTCTTAATACTTGCAGGAATCGGTCGGTCCGCGCGCAACACGATGGCATCGGGTTGTATGCCAATGTTGCGCAGGGCAGCCACCGAATGCTGAGTTGGCTTGGTCTT
>CAIKZY010000065.1 GCA_903832025.1 uncultured Actinomycetes bacterium | reverse complement strand
GAAATCGTGCCTTGATGTACAGTGCATGAACTGAAACCTGATGGAGCCCCTGATGATGCGCTTGCGGAATTTCGTGAATGGTCACAACGTGGACGCCCTCGATGGGCGAACCTCGGATTTGGTCGACCCCAGCACCGGCCAGGTATTCGCCCAGGCGCCGGTATCGGGGCCAGAGGATGTGAATCGGGCCTTCGAGGTCGCAGACGCAGCATTTGCCACGTGGGGACAGACCACCCCGGCCGAGCGCCAGATCGCACTGCTGAAGATCGCTGACGCGCTCGAGGCACACGCAGATGAGCTGGTAGAGATCGAGACGCTGAACACGGGCAAGGCCGTGGCAGTCACGATGAGTGAAGAGATGCCTCCGATGATCGATCAAATTCGGTTTTTCGCCGGTGCGGCGCGCGTACTGGAAGGCAAATCGGCCGGTGAATACGTGAAGGGTTTCACATCGATCATCAGACGTGAGCCGATAGGCGTGATCGGGCAGGTGACACCGTGGAACTATCCGATGATGATGGCCGTGTGGAAGTACGCGCCTGCCATCGCAGCAGGCAACACGGTGGTACTCAAGCCCAGTGATACAACACCGGCTTCCACAATTCGGATGGCTGAAATCATTGCTGAAGCCGACGCACTCCCACCTGGCGTGCTGAATGTCGTGTGCGGGGACCGTGATACCGGACGGCTGATCGTCGAGCATCCGACACCACAGATGGTGTCCATCACCGGCTCTGTGCGCGCCGGGATGCAGGTGGCCGAGTCAGCGGCCCGCGACCTCAAGCGTGTGCACCTTGAGTTGGGCGGTAAAGCACCCGTGGTCATTTTTGGTGATGCCGATATTGCTGCAGCAGCCGAGTGGCTTGCGGTTGCGGGCTACTTCAACGCTGGCCAAGACTGCACTGCAGCAACGAGGCTTCTTGTTGCTGACGGCATCTACGACGATTTCGTGGCGGCACTCGCGGATCGGGCCAGAAACACCGAGACAACCTTGGCCGGTGGACGCCAGGGCGAGGGATTTGTCCCTCCAGTCAACAATGTCAGTCACATGGAGCGGGTGCTCGGTTTCATTGATCGCACTCCAAGTCACGCGGAGATTGTCGTGGGTGGGCGTCGCCAAGACAGCGCAGGCTTCTTCATCGAACCAACCGTCATTGCTCATCTAAAGCAGGATGACGAGATGATTCAGAACGAGGTCTTCGGTCCGGTGATGACCGTCCAACGATTCTCCGATGAGCGCCAGGCGCTTACCTGGGCAAACGGCGTGAAGTATGGACTGGCATCCTCGGTGTGGACCAAGGATTTTGGGCGAGCAATGCGCATGGCCAAGGGGCTTGACTTCGGCGCAGTGTGGATCAATACCCACATCCCGATGGTTTCGGAGATGCCCCATGGTGGGTTCAAGCACTCCGGATACGGCAAGGACCTGTCCATGTACGGATTCGAGGATTACACGCGCATCAAGCACGTCATGGCCAACTTGGAGTCCTAAAAGTGGATACGTCGTGACAACAGTTCCCGACGTTCGATTGCCGTAGTGCATCAGTGAAAGCGCATTTACGCTCGGTCCGGCTCATGCGAGTATTGACACTTCGATTTAGCGTTTGCGGGTCCCTGAGTTGACCCGGTGATTGGTCGAGTTCGCGTTCGAAATGGGGGCGTCTGTAATCCGAGGTGATGTTCGGTCCTCGACGGAACTGAGATTTGGGGTGCCTGCGGTCGGTAGGCTGATGTCATGAGTCGATTCGGCGGTCAATTCGGGCCAGACATCACGTTCCTGGGCGTTCCGATGTGTGAACTCGATGATCCGCGGACGTATGCCGCGGCATCCGTGGTGATCATCGGCGCGCCCTTTGATGGCGGCACGTCATACAGAAGTGGTGCGCGTTTTGGACCGCAAGCTATGCGAGCCGCTTGTTACCTCGGGCATGACGGCTCACGACCGAGTCTGGCGATGCGTGTGGACGGATTGGTCGAATTGGGAGTCGTCGACGGCGGTGACGTCATGATGTTCAGTGGAGACGCAGTTACGGCTTGCGGGTCTTTGGAGAAGGTTGTCGAGACGGTCTCCTCATCTGGAGCAATTCCTATCGTGCTCGGTGGTGATCACACGATCACCTGGCCGGATGTCACCGGAGTGGCACGGGCCAGAGGGTGGGGGAAGGTCTCGGTCATTCATTTTGATGCGCACGCAGATACTGGCGACATCGAGTTTGGTTCGCTGATCGGGCATGGGCAGCCAATGCGTCGCCTGATCGAGTCAGGAGCAACGCGAGGTGATCGCTTCTTGCAGATGGGCCTTCGGGGCTACTGGCCTGGTCCCGAAACCCTGGCTTGGATGGCTGAGCAGGGCATGCGGTCGTACGAAATGACGGAGATCGTGGCTCGTGGCTTGGATGAATGCCTCGCTGAGGCATGTGCGATCGCCGTGGACGAGTGCGACGGGGTGTTCTTATCAGTGGACATCGATGTGGTTGATCCTGGGCATGCGCCGGGAACCGGCACTCCCGAACCAGGTGGGCTCAGCGCCCGCCAACTTCTCGATGCGGTTCGTCGAATCTGCTACGACCTGCCCGTGGTTGGCATGGACGTGGTGGAAGTGTCCCCTCCGTACGACCACGCAGACATCACCGCGCTGTTGGGCAACCGCGTCGTCCTTGAGGCATTATCAGCACTGGCTCGACGACGCCAAGACGATGCCACGGGCTCGACATGGGACCCGCGAGTGCCGTTGTTGTCCGACCGCATCCCGGGGCAGTGATGATCAAGCAGTGGCCTGAAGCCCTTCAGCGATAACGTCCAGCGCCTCCTGCAGCAGTTGTTCGCCGATGGTCAGGGGAGGCAAGAATCGAAAGACGTTGCCGTAGGTTCCTGTTGTGAGCACCATGACACCTTGGGAGTAGCAATACTTCGCAAGTGCTGAAGCCCGCTCGGGGTCAGGATCCAGTGTGCCTGGCTTCACCAATTCGATTGCGATCATTGCGCCTCGTCCACGGATCTCGCCGATTGCCGCATGGTCGGCCTGCATCGACTGCAAGCGCGGCATCATGACACCTTCGATGGCCTTGGCCTTGCCGTTGGCATCGAACTCTTCCATCCAGCGGATGGCGCCCAACGCCCCCGCGCACGCCACGGGATTGCCGCCGTACGTGCCTCCCAGGCCACCAGGATGAACAGCATCCATGATCTCGGCGCGTCCTGTCACTGCAGCCAGCGGCATGCCACCGGCAATTCCCTTCGCGGTGGTGATCAGGTCGGGAACAACACCCTCGAACTCGCACGCGAACCAGTTCCCGCTACGGCAAAAGCCCGATTGAATCTCATCGGCAATGAACAAAATTCCGTTATCAGCGGCGAACTTGGCCATTGCGGCGAAGTAGCCGGTTCCCGGAACGATGAGATCGGAAGAGCACACGTCTGAACTCCAGTCACTCCGGAGAATCT
>CAIKZY010000064.1 GCA_903832025.1 uncultured Actinomycetes bacterium | reverse complement strand
CTGGCCAACCGATACGGCTCTGCCGCTGCCCGGCCGGCACGCGGAATTGTTCGTGCCAAGACCGGCACGCTGGTCGCCGACGTGACGCTGGCCGGGGTCACGCGCGATGTCGATGGCCGCGTGCTGGTGTTCGTCATCATGGCCAACAAGATTCCGTCCGTGGCTGCAGCGCGTTTAGTGGTTGATCACATTGCGGCGGTCGTGACCCAGTGTGGCTGTTCGGCCGCGTGAACTTCCTGCCATGAGTTCTGCATCATTGATGGCATTGCGCACTGCAGTGCGCGATGCGATGGCCGACGTCCAACCAGGACAGCACGTGGTCATCGCATGCTCCGGCGGGCCGGATTCTCTGGCACTGGCCGGGACCAGCTCCTGGGTGGCCGAGCGTCAGCAGTGGAAGCCGATCGGCGTGGTGATCGATCATCAACTCCAGGCGGGCTCGGCGCAGGTGGCGGCCACGGCCGCCGATCAATGCCGGTTACTGGGCATCGCTGAGGTGCTGACTATCCCGGTCGAGGTGGGAGCCACAGGTGGCCCCGAGGCTGCCGCGCGCGACGCGCGTCGAGCGGTGTTCGACGAGGTCGCTGGTCGGTACCATGCCGCTGCCGTGCTGCTCGGGCATACCCAGGACGACCAGGCCGAGACCGTGCTGCTCGGCCTGGCGCGAGGCTCGGGAGCACGCAGCCTGTCCGCGATGGCGCCGGTGAGCGGACTGCTGCGCAGGCCGTTTTTGCAAATCCCGCGAACGGTCGTGCACCAGGGGTATCACGAGATGTGCGATCCCTTGGGCATCAGCGCCTGGAGCGATCCGCACAACCTCGACCCCGCATACACCAGGTCACGTCTGCGCGCGGGGATGGAGCAGTTGCAGCAGCTGCTTGGGGCTGCCCTGCCGGGCAACTTGGCGCGCACGAGCCGGCTGCTGCGTGATGACGCCGATGCACTTGATGGATGGGCCGCAGCAGCAACCGCTGAGCTGGTGGCGTTCGAGCAGGATCGAAGCAGCGCGAGCCTGGCTGACCTGCAGGAGCTGCCGCGGGCGGTGCGAACGCGTGTTCTGATCACCATGTGCCGTCACGTTGGCTGCCAGGAATTGGCATTTGATCATGTGCAGTCGATGGAGAGACTGATCAGCACTTGGCATGGCCAAGGTCCGGTGAATCTGCCCGTCGGGGTCACCGCGCAGGTGCAGTATGCAAGGCTGTTCATCTGGTCTGACGGCAGGAGTTGACGTGCACCCTGAACACATTGGCAACGATCTGGCGCAGATCTTGCTCACCGAGGAGCAACTTGCTGAGCGGATAGCCCAACTGGCCGCAGACATAGAACGGGATTACGCCGGCAAGGATCTGCTGCTCGTCGGAGTGCTCAAAGGCGCCATCATGGTGATGGCCGACCTGGCCCGCTCGCTGACTCGGCACGTCGGCATGGACTGGATGGCCGTGTCCAGTTACGGATCGGGAACCAAATCCTCCGGAGTCGTGCGCATCTTGAAGGATCTGGACACCGACATCGCCGGCCGGCATGTCTTGGTCGTGGAAGACATCTTGGACTCTGGACTGACCCTGTCCTGGCTAATGCGCAATCTGTCCTCCCGGGGCCCGGCCTCGGTCGAGGTGTTCACCTTGATGCGCAAGCCAGATGCCGTGCAGGTTCCGATCACTCCCCGATACATGGGTTTCGACATTCCCAATGAGTTCGTCGTGGGCTACGGGCTGGATTACGACCAGCGCTATCGCAACCTGCGTTGCGTTGGCGTGCTGGCTCCTCACGTGTACCAGAACTGATTGGCGGTACGCCCTGGGCGAATCGGGGCTACCGGACAGATCGGCCGCGCTCAGCGCGTAGTACCTTCATAGGGTGGATTTCCGACGAGTACTCAAGGGCCCGATCTTCTGGATCGTCCTGGCCGTGGCTGCGGTGCTCATCGGATCGAGCCTGATCTCGGGCATCGGCTCACCGACCCAGGTCGACACCGGCACGGCGGTATCGGACATTCAAGGTGGCAAAGTCACCGCAGCAACCCTCACCGACCGAGATCAGAGCCTGGACCTGACCTTGAAGGATGGGTCCAAGATTCGCACGTCCTACATCAGCGGACAGGGCCTGGAACTTCAGCAGATGCTGCAGACCCGGCAGGCGGCCGGACAGTTGCCCGGCGGATACAACGTCGTGGTCCCCACGGACAACATCCTGACCACCTTGCTGGTCTCCCTGCTGCCGGTCGTGCTGGTCGTGCTGCTCCTGTTCTTCTTCATGGGCCAGATGCAAGGCGGCGGCAACCGCATCATGAATTTCGGCAAGTCCAAGGCAAAGTTGATCACCAAGGACATGCCCAAGACCACATTCGCGGACGTGGCCGGAGCCGACGAGGCGGTCGAAGAGCTGGAGGAGATCAAGGAATTCCTTGCCGAGCCAGCCAAGTTCCAGGCCGTCGGGGCCAAGATTCCCAAGGGCGTGCTGCTGTACGGTCCGCCGGGCACGGGCAAGACGCTGCTGGCCCGTGCTGTTGCCGGTGAGGCCGGTGTCCCGTTCTTCTCCATCTCCGGATCGGACTTCGTGGAGATGTTCGTCGGCGTTGGCGCATCACGGGTCCGGGACCTGTTCGAGCAGGCCAAGACCAATGCCCCGGCAATCATCTTCATCGACGAGATCGATGCCGTGGGTCGCCATCGCGGCGCGGGCATGGGTGGCGGGCATGATGAGCGCGAGCAGACGCTCAACCAGATGCTGGTGGAGATGGATGGCTTCGACGTCAAGCAGAACGTCATCTTGATAGCTGCCACCAACCGACCCGACATCCTGGATCCTGCCCTGCTGCGCCCAGGGCGGTTCGATCGACAGATCGCCGTTGAACGCCCTGACCTCACCGGACGGTTTGCGATCTTGCAGGTTCACGCTACCGGCAAGCCGATGGGCCCGGACGTGGACCTCATGGCTGTCGCTCGGCGCACCCCGGGATTCACCGGAGCTGATCTGGCCAATGTGCTCAACGAGGCTGCGCTGCTGACTGCGCGCATGGATAAGTCCATGATCGACGACGAGGCGCTGGACGAGGCAATCGATCGAGTGATCGCCGGCCCGCAAAAGCGCACGCGGGTGATGGACGACCACGAGAAGAAGATCACCGCCTACCACGAGGCCGGACATGCAATTGTCGCCGCCGCTCTGCCGGGAACCGATCCGGTCCACAAGATCACGATCCTGCCGCGTGGTCGGGCGCTGGGATACACGATGGTGCTGCCCGAGCAGGAGAAGTACTCCACCACCCGAAGTGAGATGCTCAACCAGCTCGCCTACATGCTCGGGGGCCGTGCTGCCGAGGAATTGATCTTCCACAACCCCACCACCGGGGCATCCAACGACATCGAGAAGGCCACATCGGTGGCCAGGGCGATGGTGATGCAGTACGGCATGACCGAGCGCCTCGGCGCGATTCGATACGGCCAGGAGAACAACGAGGTGTTCCTGGGTCGAGACCTGGGCCACGTGCGCGATTACTCCGAGCAGGTTGCCGGCGCCATTGACGAGGAAGTGCGCAACTTCATCGAGACTGCACACCAGGAGGCCTACGAAGTCCTGATCGCCAATCGCGATGTCCTGGATGCGCTGGTTCTGGAATTGCTGGAAAAGGAGACGTTGGACAAAGCCGAGATCGAGGCGATCTTCCAGGCGCTGTCCATCCGCGCACCTCGCCCGGCCTGGACGGGCTCAGCGCGCCGCCGCCCGGACGATCGTGGCCCGGTCGTCACCCCGACCAAGATCCTGGAATTGGATGAGGTCATCGATCATTCCGAGACCGAACGCTGATGTCAGGAATCGACCCGGTGGCTGAACCACAGCAGCCGGCCGGAGCGTTTGACGCTGAAGGGGTCGAGCGTGCAGTGCGTGACCTGCTGGTAGCCATCGGGGAGGACCCCACCCGGGACGGCCTGCTGGATACCCCAGCCCGAGTGGCGCGAAGCTACGCGGAGATCTTCGCCGGGTTGCACCAATCAGCTGAGGGTGTCCTGGCAACCACGTTCGATGCCGGCCATGACGAGATGGTCATCGTCAAGGACATCGAGATGTATAGCACCTGCGAGCACCACCTAGTGCCATTCCACGGCGTGGCTCACATTGGCTACATCCCGAACGCCAATGGGCGGATTACCGGCCTATCCAAGCTCGCGCGACTGGTCGAGGTGTTCGCGCGCCGTCCCCAGGTCCAAGAGCGACTGACAACCCAGATCGCCGACTCCCTAGTGAAGATTCTGGAACCGCGGGGCGCCATCGTGGTGGTTCAGGCCGAGCATCTGTGCATGTCCATGCGCGGTATTCGCAAGCCCGGGTCAAGGACGATCACCAGCGCGGTCCGCGGATCACTGCGAGATCCGGCATCACGCGCTGAGGCGATGGCCCTGATCATGGGGCGATGAGCGCGGGCATCCCCGACCGACTTCGTCGGCTGGATCGTCCGGCGGTGTTTGGGGTACTCAACGTCACTCCGGACTCATTCTCCGACGGTGGCCGGTTCGCATCCGCGCAGGCGGCAATCGACGCCGGGGTGCTGATGCATGCCCAAGGCGCTGACGTCATCGACGTGGGTGGGGAATCCACGCGGCCCGGGGCGATTCGCATTGATACCGATGCAGAACTGAAGCGAGTAGTCCCCGTGGTGGTCGGCCTGGTGTCCCATGGGGTGCCGGTCAGCATTGACACGATGCGTGCCCGCACTGCCGCGGCGGCTATTGAGGCAGGCGCCTGCATCATTAATGATGTCAGTGGCGGGCAAGCTGATCCGCAGATGTACGCCGTGGCAGCGCAGACCGGTGCAGGCATGATCTTGATGCACTGGCGAGCCCACTCCGAGGCGATGCAGTCATTCGCCACCTATACCGATCTGATCGCGGAGGTGATCGACGAACTGCAGTCGTGTGTTGACGGCGCTTGCGCCGCCGGAATCAGTCGACAGCAGTTGATTGTCGATCCCGGGCTTGGATTTGCCAAGCTCGCCGTTCATAACTGGGAACTGCTTCGGCACCTTGATCGGCTGTCCGCCCTGGAACTGCCGGTAATGATTGGTGCCTCACGCAAGCGATTCTTGGGCGAGTTGCTGTCAGATGACTCAGGCGCACTTCGCCCAGCGAGTCTTCGCGATGGCGCCACCTCGGTCATCACCGCACACTGCGCGCGGGCGGCAGTGTGGGCCGTACGCGTGCACGATGTCCCCCAGACAATGGATGCGTTGCTGGTAGCCAGCGCCTTGCAATCGGAAGTCGGCAAATGAGCGATCGAATCACCATCACCGGAATCAGCGGGCACGGGTTTCACGGAGTCCTGGAGTCGGAGCGGGCAACCGGGCAGGTATTCGTGATTGACCTTGTCGTGGAGACCGATATCGCTGCCGCCGCCGCGACTGATGACCTGCACAAGACGGTCGACTACTCAGCGGTAGCTCTGGCAGTGCACGAGGTGATCGTCGGCCCACCGGTGAACCTCATCGAGACCCTGGCAGAGCGGATCGCGCACATGGTCTTGGCTCAGTGGCCCGTGGATGCCGTGGAGGTGACGGTCCATAAGCCGGATGCGCCCATTGCCGTGCCGTTCACCAGCGTCAGCGTGCAAATCCGTCGTGAGCGATCGTGATCGAAGCGGTGATCTCCCTGGGCGCGAACCTGGGGGATGCGCGTGGCACCATCCGCGGGGCGATTCAGGCCCTCGCCCAGACGACGGGGATCTGTCTCAAAGCGGTTTCGGGCCTGTACGGCACCGCTCCGGTGGGAGGCGTTGAGCAGCCAGATTTCGTCAATGCCATCGCCATCGTGGAGACGGCCTTAGACCCACAGGAACTGCTCGGCGTCCTGCAGTCCATTGAACTGCGATGGCACCGCACCCGTCAGGTGCGATGGGGACCGCGAACCCTGGACCTGGACATGGTGACCTATGGAGCCCTCGTCAGTGATGACCCGGCGTTGACCCTTCCGCATCCCAGAGCCCACGAACGGGCATTCGTGCTGGTGCCGTGGTTGGAAATCGACCCGCGGGCCCAACTTCCTGGCTGGGGGGCAGTGGCGCACCTGCTGGACGAACTCAGCCACGAAGGGGTAACGATGCTGCCAAACCCCTGACAACTGGTGCGCGGGTATCTAGGCTGTCTCCCGTTACTTGAGCCATGCTCAAGTTTGAGATCCCCAAGTCGTCGAAGGAGTATTGATGGGTCAGTTGGATGGCAAGGTAGCCGTCATCACCGCAAGCACGCGCAGCATCGGCCGCGGCATCGCTGAGGCCTTCCTGGCCGAAGGAGCCAAGGTCGTCATCAGCGGTCGCAACGCGGAAAAGGGTGCCGTTGCACTGAAGGAGATCGGCGGCGGGGACAACCTGCACTTCATCGCCTGCGATGCCACCAAGAAGGGTGATATCGAGGCCCTGGTCAACGGGACCGTCGCCCACTTCGGGAAGCTCGACATCGCCGTGTTCAACGCCGGTGGCGTCGACAAGACCAACGTCGTGGCGAACATGACCGACGAGGAATGGCAGTACGAGCTCGACTTCAACATCAATCACTGCTTCTACGGCACCCGCGCTGCATTGCAGCACATGCTGCCGCAGAAGTCCGGTCGCATCATGAACATGGCGTCGATGTACGGCAAGATCGTCACCCCTGGCGTGCCGGGATACATCACCAACAAGCACGCCATCATCGGCCTGTCCAAGGCGACCTCGGCAGAGGTCGCCACGCAGGGCATCACCGTGAATGCGATCTGTCCCGGTTTCGTCTGGACGGACATGTTCGAGGAGACCGGACCGGCATCGGCAACGGCGATGGGCCTGGCTGACCTGAACGCACTTGGTGACTTGATGGCCTCTGCATCGCACATCAAGCGGCCGAACACCGTTGAGGAAGTCGGCGCAGCGTGCCTCTGGCTGGCATCGGATCTGGGCGGCGGCGTCACCGGCATCGCCCTGAATGTCGATGGTGGAGCAGCACCGTACTAAATCGAATCACAACAACAAGGCCAGCCCGAACGGGCTGGCCTTGTTGTTGTGTGCTCGATGTCATGACGACGGGTTTTCCACCAGTCGACGTCCAGGACTTACTACACTTGTACTCCAGTAATCATCGTCGACGAAAGGCGCACCGTGTCAACTTTGGGCAATCTCGATGCCTCGTTCACCAACACCACCACGATTGTCACCGGTGGAGCCGGTGGCATGGGACGGGCAATCTCACTGGCTTTCAGTGCCGCGGGCTCACGTGTGGTCGTTGCTGACCTCAACGATGCGGCCGGTGCCGAGACCGTGGCGCTGGTGCAAGCCCAGGGCGGACAGGCAGTGTACGTGAATACCAATGTCGCCAAGGCCGATGACGTTGCCGCGATGGTCGCCACGGCTGTTGACACATTCGGAGGATTGAACTTTGCGGTCAATGCCGCCGCAATCGAGTTCGAGACCGACTTTCTGGCCGACTTGGCCGATGAGGATTTCGACCGCATGATTGCCGTGAACCTACGATCAGTGTTCTTGTGCATGAAGCATGAAATCAACGCGATGCTTCCTGAAGGCGGAGCCATCGTGAATATCGCATCCACGAATTCCTACCGTCCGCAGCCGCACCAGAGCGCATACACGGCAAGCAAGTTTGGCGTTCTGGGTATCACCAAGGCAGCTGCGGTCGACTACGCACCCCGTGGAATTCGCATCAATGCGATCTGCCCGGGTGCGATTGATACCCCGATGCTTCGCGGTGCCATCAATGCCCGCGGACGTGATCCGCAGGAAGTCGCCGACCGGCTGTCGTTGATTCGGCGATTCGGAACCCCCGACGAGATCGCAGCTGCGGCACTGTGGCTGTGCTCGGATGCCTCGGGGTTCACCATCGGGCACGCGCTGGCAGTGGATGGCGGCTACCTGTCCCGCTAGGACGGCTGTCCATCCATGGGTGGACAGCACGCATCAGGCCCTGCTCACGAGTGCGAGCAGGGCCTGATGCGTGTGCGACGCTATTTGCTGTAGTCGTAGAAGCCTCGGCCGGACTTGCGGCCGTACAGTCCCGCCTCGACGTGACGCCGTAGCAGTGATGGCGGAGCCACTGCCGGATCCAGGTACTCGTTGTACAGGCTCTGGGCGACCAGCAGCATCGTGTCCAGGCCGATCATGTCGCACAGGGTGAGCGGACCCATGGGCATGCCGGTTCCGTACACCATGCCCTGATCAATGTCTTCCTTGGTCGCCACGCCGGTCTCGAGGGCGCGAATCGCGGCCAGCAAGTACGGCACCAGCAACGCGTTGACCACGAATCCTGCTCGATCGGCGGCACGAATGACCTTTTTATTGAGCATCGTCGCACCGAACTCCGCGGCCTTGTCAGCTTGAGCCGGATCGGTCACCAAACAGGCGATGACCTCAACCAACTGCATGACCGGTACGGGGTTGAAGAAATGCATTCCCAGTACGCGCTCTGGATGGCTGCTTGCTGCGGCGATCTGCGCAACGGGAATGGATGAGGTGTTTGATGCGATGATCGTGTCCGGGGCGACAATTGAGTCGAGCTTGGACATCAGCGCAGATTTGTCCTCGATGGTCTCGCGGATTGCCTCGATGACGATCTCACGGTCGGCCAGGGCGCTCATGTCGCTGGTGAAGGTAATCCGACCCAGGATCGTCTCAGCCGGCTCCGCGAGCTTTCCGGCGGCCTCAGCCTTGGCTAACGACTTGGTCATTCGCTCCTTGGCGGCCGCGACCACCTCATCGCTGACGTCAACAGCGATGACGCTGCATCCGCCCTTGGCACCAACCTCCGCGATGCCGGCACCCATCAATCCGCAGCCCACTACTCCCAGACGATCCATGATCTCTTCTCTTGTGTGTTGTTGAATTGCCGTGTTGAACTAAAAGTCGCCTGCATTGGCGCGCAGGCTTCGTAGGATCGAGCGCAGTTGTTCCACCTGATGCTCGGTAATGCCCAAGTTCTCGAAGACTTGCGCATTCAAGGCCGTAGTCGCCTGCAGCACCTGCGTCCTGCCGTTATCGGTGATGCTGGCCAGGATCGCGCGGCGATCGGTCGGGTGCGGGATACGCTCGACGAACCCTTGGGATTCCAGGCGATCGACCGCGCTGGTCACTGATGTGGGATGCACCTGCAGCAGGGCACCCATTTTGGTCATGGGCAATGACCCGTTGCGGCTGAATTCCAGCAACATCAAGATTTCGTAGCGTGCGAAGGTCAAGTTGAGCGGCCGCAAGACAGTGTCGATGCGCTGCATCAGGATCTGCTGCGCACGAACCAGTGAGGTCACCGCTGCCATGCCGTCGGCAGCTCCTGCCCACCCGTGCTCAGTCCACTGTCGTCGAGCCTCCTCGATCGGGTCAGTCCGCAACATCTTGCGCATCGACACCTGGACCTCCGCTACACGTTGCGGCGGTATTGGCCGCCGACCTCGAAGAATGCTGTGGTGATCTGTCCCAAGGAGCACACCCGCACTGCATCCATGAGCGCATCGAACGTGTTCCCGCCGGAGGCAGCGGCATGCTTGAGCGCCGCCAGGGCCTTCTCCGAGGAGTCACGGTGGGCCTCCTGGAACTCCCGAACGCGATTGACCTGGGAGACCTTCTCCTCCTCGCTGGCGCGAGCCAGCTCCAAGGTGCCGGCAGCGGTATTCCCTGCCGGATTCAAGAAGGTGTTGACACCGATGATCGGCAGTGATCCATCGTGCTTCTTCTGTTCGTACAGCATGGATTCATCCTGAATGCGTCCGCGTTGATACCTGGTCTCCATCGCGCCAAGAACGCCGCCTCGGTCGCCGATGCGATCGAACTCGGCGAGCACGGCCTCCTCGACCAGTTCAGTCAGCTCGTCGACGATGTAGGAGCCCTGAAGCGGATTCTCGTTCTTGGACAGGCCCCATTCCTGATCGATGATCATCTGGATGGCCAGAGCCCGCCGCACTGACTGTGCGCTCGGGGTGGTGACGGCCTCGTCGTAGGCGTTGGTGTGCAGGGAGTTGCAGTTGTCATTGATGGCACACAGAGCCTGCAACGTGGTGCGAATATCGTTGAAGTCCATCTCCTGGGCATGCAATGACCGTCCGGAGGTCTGAATGTGGTATTTCAGCTTCTGGCTGCGGTCATTGGCGCCGTAGCGCTCCTTCATCGCAATCGCCCAGATGCGGCGCGCGACACGGCCAAGCACGGTGTACTCGGCGTCGATGCCATTGGAGAAGAAGAACGAGAAGTTTGGCGCGAAATCATCCACCGACATTCCCCGAGCCAGGTAGGCCTCCACGTACGTGAAGCCATTGGCCAGGGTGAAGGCAAGCTGGGAAATGGGATTCGCACCGGCCTCGGCGATGTGGTAGCCGGAAATCGACACGGAGTAGAAGTTGCGGACCTTGTGATCAATGAACCAGCTCTGCACATCAGCCATGCAGCGAAGGGCGAACTCCGTGGAGAAGATGCAGGTGTTCTGGCCCTGGTCTTCCTTCAGGATGTCAGCCTGGACGGTTCCGCGAACGTTTGCCAGCACCCAGGCCCGCAGCTCTGCGTACTCGGCGTCGTTCGGCTCACGACCATGCTGCTCTCGGAAACCATCCACACGCTGGTCGATGGCCGTATTCAAGAACATCGCCAGGATCGCCGGTGCCGGACCGTTGATCGTCATCGACACCGAGGTTGTCGGATCGCATAGGTCGAAGCCGGCGTACACCGCCTTCATGTCCTCCAGCGTGGCGATGGAGACCCCGGAGGTGCCGACCTTTCCGTAGATATCCGGACGCTCGTCGGGATCTCGGCCATACAAGGTGACCGAGTCGAACGCCGTCGACAGGCGCGTGGCGGGCTGGCCTTGCGCCAGGAGGTGGAAGCGCCTGTTCGTGCGGAAGGGATCGCCCTCACCGGCGAACATGCGCGCAGGTGCCTCGCCTTCACGCTTGAAGGGGAAGACTCCTGCGGTGAACGGGAATGAACCGGGAAGGTTCTCCTCGCGCAAGAAGGTCACCAATGCGCCTGCATCAGTGGTTTGCGGCAGTGCAACGCGTGGAATCCGACTGCCGGACAAGGTAGTGCGCCACAAACTGGTGCGGTTCTCCTTGTCGCGAATGGTGACGACCAACTCGTCATTGGCGTAGGAGGCCTTTGCTGCAGGCCAGTCGGCCAGCATCTGCCGCACAACCGGAGCCAGGGCCTGCTCTTGCGCCTGGATCAAGGTGTCAATGTCTGATGTGGCCGAACCGGACTCAGCCAGCAGCGCCTTGGCCGTGTGCAAGTGCTGGATGGTGCTCGCCACGCCGGCTTGGATGCGCGTGGTCTGGTGATATTCCCGCACCACGCTGGCGATGTCGGACAAATATCGGGCGCGGGCCGGGGGGACGATCGTGGTGAGCCCGGTTGACTGCTTGCCCTCAACGGCGGGGAGCAGGCCCTCGTTCAGCTTGAGTCCCTTGGCTGCCAGTTCCTGCTTCAAGAACTGGAACAAGGCAGTGACACCGTCGTCATTGAATCGAGACGCAGAGGTGCCATAGACCGGCATGTCTTCCCAGCTCGCGCCAAAAGCCTGGCGGTTGCGCACCATTTGCCTGCCGACATCACGGCGGGCATCCTCGGCACCACGGCGTTCGAACTTGTTGATAGCAACCGCGTCGGCGAAGTCGAGCATGTCGATCTTTTCCAACTGGCTCGCGGCGCCGAACTCTGGCGTCATCACGTATAGTGACGCGTCCACGAAGGGCACGATGCCGGCATCGCCTTGGCCAATGCCGGGGGTCTCGACAATCACCAAGTCGTGCGTGGCCTTGCAGGCCGCGATGACGTCGGCCAAGTTGTCGGGTATCTCGCCGCCTGCACGGCGAGTGGCCAACGAGCGGAAGAAGACCGAGCCCAGGTCGACCGAGTTCATTCGAATGCGGTCGCCCAGGAGCGCACCCCCGCCCTTTCGTCGGGTGGGATCCACAGCGATGACGGCTATGCGGAGCTTGCCCTCCTGGTCCAGGCGGAATCGTCGCAGCAGTTCGTCGGTCAGGGTGGACTTGCCCGATCCGCCGGTGCCGGTAATTCCCAGCACCGGGGTGCCGCGGCGAATCGCGGCAGCCAGAATCCCTTGACGGAAGTCATCGCTGGTCCTGCCGGCTTCCAGTGCCGTGATGGCTCGCGCCAGTGCGTGCTCGCTGCCGGACAGCACGGCATCCAGATCGGGAACGTGAGTTGCCAGGTCGACGTCACACTCGGTGATCATCTCGGCGATCATGCCGGTCAGGCCCAGGCGCTGGCCGTCCTCCGGGGAGAAGATACGCACTTTCCGAGAGGCCAGCTCGGCGATCTCCTCGGCAACGATGACCCCGCCGCCGCCGCCGTAGATCCGAACATCGCCCGCACCGCGCTGATCAAGCAGTTCGCGCAGGTAGGTGAAGTACTCCACGTGGCCACCCTGGTAGGAGGAGATGGCCACGCCTTGAACGTCCTCTTGGATGATGGCGCGCACGACTTGGTCCACGCTGCGGTCATGGCCGAGGTGAATCACCTCAGCGCCTTGGGACTGCAAGATGCGTCGCATGATGTTGATCGAGGCGTCATGGCCATCGAACAGGCTCGCCGCCGTCACGAAGCGGACGGGGTTGCGGGTGCCATTTTCGGCGTTGGTCACGGTGCTCTCCATTCAGTGACATTTTGCGTCACTGTCATATTTTGGATAGCAAATAGTAGGACGTCAATGTTTCTCAGGAAAGTGAGGATGCAAGCGCTTGCAAATTCAGCGGATCAGGTGGTCTGCCAGGGCGGCAGCATTGGCGCGAAAGCGCATCGGTCCAAGGGTCCGATACGTGGGGTCGAGTTCCATCCGAGACCGAGCCAGGGTCTCCAGCAAGGTAATCAGCGCCACTCCGGAGATGGAAACGTCCACCTTGTCCTTGGTCGGTGCCAAGGTGGCAACGGTGCGGGTGGCCTTCTTGCTCAAGTCCTCACGGACCGCCTTGCGCGTTGCCTCGCAGGTGCTGGTCGCGCCGATCGACGTCACGAAGTACACCGTGGCCGTGCGCTCGCGCTCATCGAGCCAGCCCAGCACGGCATCAATGAATTCGGTGAGATCATCGCGGTGCGCCAGCCCCCCCAGCAGGTCGGTGACGTACTGACTCCATCCGGCTGCGAACTCCGAGACAATTTCGTCGAGGATTTCATCCTTGGAAGCGAAGTGGTAGTAGAAGGCAGCCGGCGTCATCGATGCCTGCGCAGCGATATCGGAGACCGCGATCTCATCAGGAGGCTGGATCGCCAGCAGCTCAATGGCTGCTGCCAGGATCTCGTGGCGCCGCGAGGGCCGGTTGGCCGGGCGCTTTCCTCGTGGCGCGGACATGATCGGTGAGTCTGGCACACCCGTTGCACCTTTTGGCCGGTTTACCACCTCCGATCGCCATAATGAGCACATGTCAGGTGACGGCGAGGACCAGGACCGAAGTGCTCGGCCGGCCCATCGCCCATCTCGACGATCGGAGATTGTGCAGGCGGCCACCACGGTGTTCTCCCGGCTGACCTATGCCGAGGCCACGGTGGAGGATGTGGCGGCCGAGTGCTCGGTGGCGCCAACGGCGGTCTACTACCACTTCGGTGGCAAGGAAGAGCTGTTCGACCAGGCCTTCCAGACGTGCCTGGACGGATTCAGCTCCTTCTTTGATCACATTCGTACCAATGCGCCGGTGCTTGATGAATCGGTCCTGCGGGAGGTCATTTACGCGGGCTGGGCCTGGTGGCGGACGCATCCGGTCGAAGCCAGGTTCTTGACCTTGCATGAAGGTGGTGCCACCCCTCAGTCTCGACGAGCGTATGAGGCTTGGCAGGAACGGCACACGCAGCGAGCCTTTGACTACCTGCCCGAAGATGATCGGCCGCCGAGGTCCTCGCGCAAGGCCCGCGAGCAATATGCATCCAAGCTCATGGCGTACAACTTCATGTCACATCTGCTGCGCAATGCGCAAACAGCATGGCTGGACGGTCAGTTGTCGCGATTGCCGGTCGCCCGAGTCCAGGTCGCCCTTGCGGACATCCTGGTGCCCATCATGATGGGAAGCGAACTTCCCGACTCCGCTTGAGCTCCCGGCGAGCAATCGTGCGCAGGTGCACCTCATCGGGTCCGTCGAAGATGCGCAGGGCACGATGCCATCCGTACATGCGTGCCAGCGGCACGTCATCGCTGATTCCCAGCCCACCGTGAACCTGGATAGCCCGGTCGATGACATTGCACGCAATGCGTGGTGCTATCACCTTGATCGCGGCGATCTCCGTTGCCGCGGTCTTTGAGTTGCCTTCGTCAATCATCCAGGCGGCCTTCATCGTCAGCAACCGTGCCTGCTCGATCTCCAAGCGGGACTCGGCGATGTCGCGCTGGATGACGCCCTGGTCCGACAAGGGACCGCCGAAGGCAATGCGCGACTTGGCGCGGTCGACCATCATGGCCAGTGCGCGCTCAGCTGCGCCCATCGCTCGCATGCAGTGATGGATTCGACCAGGTCCCAAACGTGCCTGAGCAATCATGAATCCGTCACCTTCACCGGCCAGCAGATTGGACGCGGGCACACGGACGTTGTCGAACTCCACCCACGCATGACCATGCTGATCCTGATGTCCGAACACCGGCAGCGCGCGGGTGATGGACACCCCTGGCGTGTCGGTCGGCACGAGCACCATCGACTGCTGGTGATGAACGTCGGCGGTTGGGTCGGTCTTGCCCATCACGATCAAGATCTTGCAGCGCGGATCATTGGCTCCGGAGATCCACCACTTGGTTCCGTTGATCACGTACTCATCACCATCGTGAGTGATCGAGCACTCCACGTTGGTGGCATCCGATGAGGCAACGTTCGGCTCGGTCATGGCAAATGCCGACCGGATCGTGCCATCAAGCAATGGCGCCAGCCACTGCGCCTTTTGCTCCTGGGTACCGAAGAGGTGGATGGTCTCCATGTTCCCTGAGTCAGGAGCCTGGCAGTTGATGACCTCGGGCAGGATGTCCATGCTCCAGCCAGAGATCTCGGCCAGGGCTGCGTACTCGACGTTGGTCAGCCCGGAGATTGCGGGCAAGAACAGGTTCCACAGGCCCTGAGCGCGGGCCTTGACTTTGAGTTCTTCGATCATGGCCGGCAAGGTGTGGTCGTCCGGATCGGCGGCGCGGATGGCGTAGTACTCGGCCTCGCGGGGCAGCACCTCGGTATTCAAGAACTCCCACAGTTGCGCGGAGAGCTCCTGCGCCTTGGGGCTGAGTGCGAATTCCATCGTCGCTCCAGATCGTCGTCGGCCACCGGTCACCGCGGCAACAGGTTTCTTGAGTTGAACTGTACTAAGACAGGGTATCCTCCGTCCGACAGCCGATGCCGCCGGAGCGGCACTGCACCGAAGGACATGCCGTGGCGCCATTGCCCCTGGGACCGATCGCCGAGCAGGCGACGACCGCCCCGGACGTGACCGCGCTCACCGATGGCACCGCAACGCTCACCTGGGCACAATCGGCCGCAGTGGTGCAGTCCGCCGCTGCGGCGATGTTGGGGCAGGCGCCCGACGCCGATCAGCGATGGGGTGTGCTGGGCGACAACGCAATCTTCACGATCGTTGCCCACTCCGCGGGCTTGCTGGCCGGAGTGGGAACTGTCGCGATATCCCGCCAGCTGACCCTGCGCGAGATCACTGATCAGATCCAGGATGCTGGCATTGTTGCCCTGATCACCGGCAGCGGGGGAGCTGCGGTGAGCCTGGAGGCACTGCGCGCCGGACTCGTCAACACGGTGGTGATCCACTCCACGGCCGTTCCCGCAGATGCCCCGGCCGGGGCGATCGGCTGGGATGACTGGATCCGAACAGCACCCGTGCTCCACGACTTCCCGGCACGACCGGCCAGTCCGGTGATGGTCTACACCTCCGGCACGACCGGTAGGGCCAGGGGTACGCAGACCCGGTGGGTGCTGGCACCGGTGGACACCGCTGGGCAGTACCTGGACAAGTTGCGCGAACGAGCGCAATTCCCGCCCGGACCGCACATCGTGGTCGGTCCGTTGCAGCACAACGGACCCCTGGCGGCCGTACGTCACTTCCTGCTCGGCCAGCCGGTCATCGTCACCGCACGATTTGATGGCGAACAGGTCCTGGCGGCCATCGCCGAACACCAGGTGACCAGTTCCGTCATGGTGCCTACGCATTTTCAGCGCCTGCTGGCAGTGGATCCAGTCGTTCGCAATTCCTATGACGTGTCCTCGCTGAAGATGGTCGCCCACACCGGTTCTGCCTGCCCCCCTGCGGTCAAGCGCCAGATGATCGACTGGTTCGGGCCGGTTCTGACCGAGTCATACGGCGGGTCAGAATCAGGCACGCTATGCCGCATCAACTCCACGGACTGGCTGGTGCACCCAGGTTCGGTGGGCAAGGCGGTTGATCCCTACGTCGTGCATGTGGTTGACGAGGATGGCAACGAACTCGGTGTCGGGCAGACCGGCATCCTGGCATTCGAGGCACCTCCAGGGTACGGAATCACCTACCACCAGGATCCGGAAAAGACCGCAAAGTCCTACGTCCGCCCCGGCGTATTCACCTTGGGAGACATGGGACACGTGGATGCAGAGGGCTTTATCTTCGTCACTGATCGCGCCTCGGACATGGTGGTCTCCGGCGGGGTGAACCTGTACCCCTCGGAAAGCGAGAACGCACTTCGTGAGCATCCGGCCATTGCCGACGTTGCCGTGATCGGCATTCCGCACCCGGACCTGGGCGAGCAGTTGCTGGCATTGATCGTGCCGACCGATCCAGCCCACGTGCCAACCGGGCAAGAACTTGAAGCGTTCTGCCGTGAACGCATCGCTGCCTACAAGATTCCGCGACAGTATGAGGTAGTTGCCGAACTGCCACGCAACGAGATGCAAAAGGTCGACAAGAAATTGCTGCGCAAGCCGTACTGGGATGAAGGCCGCACGATCGCGGGCTAGACCAGTGCTTCGGCCGATGCCGCACCCGTGGCTCAACCCGAACCCTCACACACGAAATCTGAACTCTCACCCACGAAAGAAGGTCAGTCATGCTGAAGGGAATCGCCGGTCGTACTGCAGTGGTCACCGGTGGGGCTGGTGGCATCGGGTCAGCCACGTGCCGACGGCTGCACGCCGAAGGCGCCAATGTGGTCGCCGTCGACCTGGATGTGGCTGGACTGCAGGAACTGGCCAACCAGCTCGGTGAACGTTTGATCACCGTAGTCGCTGATGTCACCGACGAGGCTGACACCGAGCGGTTCTTCGCGGCCGCCGTTGCCCAGTTCGGGGCGGTGGACATGTTCCATGCCAACGCAGGCGTGGAAAGCAGGGTCGTTCCGGTGATGGCGTTGGATGTTGCTGACCTGGACAAGGTCATGCGCGTCAACGTGCGCAGCGCATTCCTCGGCGCTGCGGCTGCGGTGCGACAGATGGCCACCCAGGCCGATGGCGGCAAGATCGTGTTCACCGCATCGATTGCCGGCCTCAAGGGCGATGCGGGGGTGTCGGTGTACACCGCCAGCAAGCACGCAGTGATCGGCTTGGCGCGGGCACTGGCCAAGGAGACCGCGGCACAGGGCATTCGCGTCAACGTGGTTGCCCCCGGTCCGGTCGAAACGCGCATGATGCGGCCATTGGAAGATGGTCTGGGCGCACTGGCTGGTACTGATGGCGCCGGCCTGCAAGCAATCCTGAAGACCGTGATCCCGATGGGTCGTTACGCCGAGGCCGACGAAATCGCAGCGACGACGGCCTGGCTGCTCAGTGATGAGGTGCCGTATATGCACGGTGAAGTCGTCACCGTCGGTGGAGGTCTGTACCCGTGACCCGCGTTGGCCTGTCCCTGCCTCAGCTGGGCAGTTTCGCAACCCGAGACACGATCCGAGGGTTTGCCGAATCTGCCGAGGAGCTCGGCTTTGGCTCGCTGTTCGTCCAGCAGCACTTGTTCTACCCGCTGAATCCGGCATCCGGCTACTCGGCACGGCCCGGGCTGGCGGTGCCGGAGGCATATCGTTCGATCCTGCAGCCGATGGAGATCTTGGCTGCAGTGGCTGCGTGGACCGAGAAGGTCACCATCGGCACCAGCATCCTGGTCGCCGGCTATCACCGGCCCGTTGACCTGGCCCAGCGCATCACCACATTGGACCTGCTGTCCGGTGGCCGAACCGTGTTCGGCTTCAGCGTCGGCTGGTCCGATGAGGAGCATGAACAGTACGACGTGGACCCGCGAACGCGAGGCAAGCGCTCGGATGAGTTGATCGATGCCCTCAAGGCGTGCTGGGGACCTGACCCGGTCACCTATTCCGGTGAATTCTTCTCCATTCCCGAGTCCGACATCCGGCCAAAGCCACTGCAGCGTCCGCATCCGCCATTGATGTCCGGCATGCGATCGGCAGCAGGCCTACAACGCACGGCTGAGAAATTCGATATCTGGAATCCGGCTTCGGGCACGCTGGAACAGCATCTGGAAACGCTCGCGTCCATCAACGCCATGCGGGACCCTTCACGTGCACCGCTGACCATGTGCTGGAACCTGTTTACCGTCCCGCCGGTCATCGTGGCGAACTTGCAGCCGCTGGACGTGGATGGCTTGTGCGAGCACGTCAGTGCTGCAGCAGCGGCCGGGGTTGAATCGGTGTCCATTGATGCCAACTTCGAGCTTGCCTATGCATCCCCGGAGGATTGGCTGGCGCTGCCGGCCAAATTGGCCCCGGTCCTGCAGGCCGCCAACGGCTGACCTCGCCCGGGTCGCACGGCCTCGGCGACGGTGGGCGATGCTGCGCAGACCTGATCGGTCTCAGGTGGATTCGGTGTCGGCTTGATGCACGCCACGCTTTTTCACCGTGACCGGTCCGCTGACGGTGAGCCGGCATGCCAGGCGACGAAGGCCGTCCAGGGGCACCATCGTGCGGGCGAGCGTCTCCTGCTCATCGGCGGGCATCGGACCACAGTGCTCTGTCCCGGACTCGATGATCGATACGCAGGTTCCGCAGGAGGCAGAGGCATCGCACACGGTGGGCCAGAAGAAGCCCGCCTGACGTGCCGCAGCCATCACCGTCTGGCCGGGATCCACCTGCAATTGCAGTCCGAGTGGAAGCACGGTCACGATATTGGTGGCACCCATTGCTCCCCATTCGTCGGTTTCAGTACTTACCGTAGTCCGATGCTAGTAACATGCAAGCATCTGACTTCACCCCTACGTACTGAGGATTGATATGGATCTTGGTCTAAGTGGCAAGCGAGCGATCGTCACCGGCGGCACCCGCGGGATTGGCCGCGCCACCGTAGAGCTGCTGGCAGCCGAAGGCGCTGCGGTTGCCTTCTGTGCTCGCAATGCCGATGCCGTAGCGGAGGTTGCCGAGGCACTGAAGGCCCAGGGCGTCACGGTCTTTGCCAAGGCCATCGATGTCAGCAAGGCCGATGAGCTCAAGGGGTTCATCCAGGAGGCCGCAGCAGCGCTGGGTGGGGTGGACATATACGTGTCTAACGTCACCGGCGGCTCGCTGAAGGGTGACGAGCAATGGCAGCAGAGCCTGGAGCTGGATCTGCTGCCCCTGGTTCACGCCATCGACGAAGTCACCCCGCTGATGGAGGCAGCCGGCGGCGGTTCGATTATCGCGATGTCCTCCACGTTCGGCTTTGACAATGTCTGGCCCTCAAGTCCGAACTCCTACGGGGCCTTCAAGGCTGCGATCATTCGTCACGCATCGGCTGCAGCTCATGCCCTGGCGCCGAAGGGTATCCGCGTGAACACCGTGTCGCCCGGACCGGTCTACTTCGAAGACGGTGACTGGGGCAAGATCAAGGCAGGCCGACCTGAGGTGTACGACAAGGTCAAGGCATCGATCCCGCTGGGGCGCATGGGCAAGCCCGAAGAAGTGGCGGCAGTGATCGTCACCCTTGCCAGCCCCGTGACCGGGTACTGCGTGGGGACCAACGTGGTGTGCGATGGCGGCATGACCGTCCGTACGCAGTACTAGTCATCACGAAGTGATGAAGACTCCTGCGCGCTGCGGCGCTGCACGAGTCGACGTCGCCTTGGTGTGCGGCGGGCGCTGGCATGACTTCGACTATGCGCGACTTCGGTTGCTGCAATGGCTCGATGGGCATGACAGCGTCCGCTGCTCGGTTTTTCCTGACTTCTCCGACATCCAGGCGATCTGCGCAACTGATGCAGTCATCGCGTACACCTGCGACATTCGTCCTACCGCAGATCAGGCACTGGCACTGGATCAGGCAGTGCACAGCGGAACCCGACTGCTGGCGCTGCATGCCACGAACTCCGCGATCGATGCCCCGCTCGCCGGCCAGGAGCGGGTATTCCGCACACCTGATGCCATGCCCGAATTCAGCGCACTGCTGGGCAATCGATTCCTGGCCCACCCCAAGATCGCCTCGTACCGGATAGCAGTGGCCGACACCGCACACCCGTTGGTGGCCGGGATCGATGACTTCGACACCATCGATGAGATTTACGTCAGCGAGATCGCCGATGACCTGCACGTCATCTTGGATACCGAGTACGACGGCCAATGCCCAGGCTTTGAGACACAATCGGTTGCCGGCCGCCGCCGTCACCCGGTGCTGTTTTCCCGAAGTCATGGTGACGGCCACGTGCTCTATTTCACCTTGGGTCACTGTCGAGGTCGTTTCGACCTGTCGGACATCGGCATCGACGACCTCCAGGTCATCGATCGCATCGCTTGGGATTCCCCGGAGTTCTTGGCAATCATGCGCCGAGCTGTCGCCTGGGCGGTTCACGGTGAGCGCTGGCAGGACTTCGACCGATCACCGGGAACCGACCACCAACCATCAAGGAGTCTGCATGAGTGAGCGTGGCACCGCCGTTGTGACCGGAGCCGGTCAGGGGATCGGCAAGGCGATCGCCGCACGGCTGATCGCTGATGGATACGACGTGCTGGCAGTCGACATCAACGCCGAGCTCGTCGCTGCGGTGGCTCATGAGCTCGGCTGCCGGAGCACGGTCGCTGATGTCGGCGACCCGGCACAGATTGCCGCCGTGGCTGCTTTGGCTCCGCAGTGCACGGCGCTGATCAACAATGCTGCGATCCAGCGGTACGAGGATTTGCTCCACACCACTGCGCAGGAGATGCGGCAGATCTTCGACGTGAACGTGATCGGGCCGATCTTGCTGGCTCAGGCATTGGTGCCGATCATGGTCGCCAATGGTGGCGGCAGCATCGTCAATTTCAGCTCCATCACCTCCCAAGCCCACCCTGAGGGCACATCGGTATACCCCGCTTCCAAGGCTGCGATCAACCAGATCACCGAAGGGATGGCCCAGGAGTTCGGCCGTCTGGGGATCCGCGTGAACTCCATCGGTCCGGGCACCGTGATGACGGAGGGGACGGCCGGTCACTACGGGGACGACGCCGCTCAGTCGGCCATTGCCGGATGCCTGCCCATCGCCCGGATGGGGCAACCGGAGGACATCGCCAATGCCGTCAGTTTCTTCTGCTCTGACGAGGCTTCGTGGGTCACCGGGCAGACCTTGTACGTTGACGGAGGCCATCTGGCAGCGCACGGGGCGTTTTTCCGGTGGGCACGCAAGGTTCCCAAGTCCTAATCCGGCAGCGGGTTGCATCGATCACGGCAAAGAAGCGAGGAGACATGACGGACAAGCCCTTTCGGTTTGCCATCCAGGCATATCGCAGCCAATCGCGTGCTGAGTGGGTTGACCTCGCGCGCAAGACCGAAGACCTGGGCTATGACACCCTGTTCCTGGCCGACCACTACCTCGGTCCGGGGGAGATGATCGATACCACCGGTCATCGCGTGCAGACCCTGGCGTCAATCCCGGCGATGACCGCAGCGGCGATGGTTACCAGCACCCTCACGATTGGCTCGCGCATGACGTGCGTGAGTTACCACCTGCCGACGATCTTGATCAAGGAGATGGCGTCGATTGACGTCCTATCCGAAGGCCGGCTGGAGATCGGACTGGGAGCCGGCTGGCTGGTGAAGGAGTACCAAGCACTGGGTATTGCCTTTCCGTCGGCAGCCGAGCGCATCGCCTTGCTGCGCGAGACCGTGGAATGCATGAAGGCCGCCTACACCGGTGAGCCGTTGGACTACCACGGCACCTACGTCACATCGTTTGGGTATTCGGCGGTTCCGCCGGTGATTCAGCGTCCGCATCCGCCCATCCTCATCGGCGGTGGGGCGCCGAAGGTCCTTGGGCTGGCCGGTGAGCACGCCGACATCGTGTCGATCAATTTCAACAACAGTGCCGGGGTGGTCGGCAGCAATTCGATAGCCAGTTCCACCGCTGAGGAAACCGACAAGAAGATCCAGTGGGTGCGCGATGGTGCCGGTGACCGATTCGACCAGATAGAAATGGAAACAGCGCTGTATTTCGTCTCCGTCGAGGGCCGTTCGGAGGTCACCGCTGAGTCCCTGACTGCCCGAACCGGGCTGTCACGACAGGAGATCGAGGACTTCCCGCACGCAGGGGTGGGCAGCGTGGACCAGATTTGCGAGTCACTGATTCGCCGCCGTGAACGCTACGGGTTCTCCTACATCACCGTTGGCGATGCCAACATTGACGCATTCGCACCGATCATGCAGAAGTTGAAGGGCAAGTAATGCACCAGTATTCACTCGCGCACCTGTCGATGATCCAAACACCGCCGATCGATGTCGTGCGTGCGGCCGCGTCAGCGGGGTTTGACTTCACCGGATTTCGCCTGACCCCCACTGCATCAGGGGTAGATCACCAGATCATCGGCAATGGCACGGCGATTGCCGAGCTCAAGTCAGCGATTGACGATCTCGGCGTGGGCATCTTGGACCTTGAAGTGCTTCGACTCAAGGACAGTGGTCCCACGACCGATCCGCTGCCCCTGTTCGAAGCTGCGGAGTACCTCGGTGCGCGCTACGTCATCACCACCCTTGAGGATCCCGATCCGGTGCGCCGCATCGACTCACTGGCGCTACTTGCTCAGCAGGCCGCTGAGTACGGAGTGGGCCTATCGGTGGAATTCATGCTGTTCTCCTGTGCACCGGACCTGGCCGCGGCATGTGAAGCAGTGCAGGCCACCGGAGCTGCCAATGTGGTCGTGCTGGCCGATGTGCTGCACCTGACGCGTTCGGGTGGCACCCCAGATGACCTGCTGGACTATCCGGCTCGCCTGTTCCCGTACGTGCAGATTTGCGGTGCGTCCGGCGCCGGGCCTGCCCCCGATGCCACCACCGCTCGCACGGAAGCGGTGAACGCCCGGCTCATGCCTGATGTGGGTGATCTTGCAGTTCGAGCGTTCATTGAGTGCGCACCGGCAACGTCCATCCTCAGCGTCGAAACACCGCTGGCCGGGCTGGGGAATCCCGACGATCCGGCCGCGCTGGCTGCGCAACTTCTGGCCTCGGCTCACCGATCGGCAGGGGAGTAGGCATGCACCGGGACCGAGAGCTGAGCATTGACGGCCTGGCTAACGTCCGCGATCTGGGTGGATTGCGCACCAGGGACGGCAAGCAGATCAAGCCCGGTGTGGTGGTGCGAAGCGACAATCCCCGGGGCCTGACCGACCAGGGGCACATTGACTTGATGGCGGTTGTTGGACCGCGTACCGTGATTGACCTGCGCATCGAAGTCGAAGTGGAGCACGACGGATACGCGATCACGGACGAATCAGTGACGGTCGTCAACTTCCCGATGCTCCCGCTCTCGGGGGTCAATCAAGAGCAAATTGCTGCAGGGGCATTCGACAACCTGATCGATGACTACATGGGACAGATCGAGACCAACGGCGATTCAGTGCTTGCTGCCTTGCGAACGATTGCCAGCCCGCAATCCCATCCGATCATGTATCACTGCACCGCGGGCAAGGATCGCACCGGAATCGTCACCGCCATGCTGCTGGATATCTTGGGCGTGGACCATGGCGACATCGCTGCCGACTACCATCTGACTACTGCGAACATGGCGCCCATTATCGAGCGCATTCGCACTGCGCCGGTGTACAAGGACAACGGACTGGCGTTCGCACCCGCGTGGATCTTCTCATCCGATCCTGAGACGATGCTGGCCTTCTTGGATCGCATGTCTGCCAAGTACGGCAATGCCGAGGGCTGGGCGCTGCAGCGAGGGCTGACCCCGTCTGAGATCGCTGCAATTCGCGAGCACTTACTGGAACCTGCGACCTGAGCGAGGTGTTCGGCGGACGCCCATCGCGGCGCACCTCGGCGCACAGTGCTCAGGACATCGACCTGCCCCACACCTGTGCCCCTGATGCGCAGGCATCCTGGGCACAGGTGTCACATGGCTTAGGAGATGGTCTCGCCACCATCGACGATCAGGGTCTGACCGGTAATGAACGAGGCATCCTGGCTGAGGAAGAAGCAGATAGCGGCGGCAAGTTCGTCGGCGGTGCCCATGCGCTTCATCGGAATGCCAGCTCCGAAGATCTCCTCGCCCCGCTCCATGTCCCCACCGCGTTGGATCATCAGCGGTGTCGTCATCCCGGTGATCGTCCGGCCCGGTGCGATGCAGTTGATCCGCACCTCGGGAAGTGCCTCCAGGCTGAACTGACGTGTCAGTCCGGTGATGCCGGCCTTGGCTGCGCCATACGGCACATTGTTGTTATTCGCCATGAATGCCGCCGTGGATGCAATGGTGACGATCGAACCGTTGCCGCGCGACTTCATGACCGGGGTGACGTACTTGCAGACATGGAATGTGCCACCGATATGCACCTGCAGCATCTTCAGCACGCGCGCCGAATCCCATTCGGCGCTCGGACCGAACTCTGCGTGCCCGGCTGCCGCCAACGACAAGTCGATGCCACCGAGTTGAGCCACAGTGGCATCGACAGCCGCCTTGACCTGCTGCTCGTCTGCCACGTTTGCCGACAATCCGATGCAGCCATTGCCCAGTTCTGCGGCCACTGCCTGGGCCGTGGCGAGGTCCAGGTCGACGACGGCTGCGGTGCCGCCCTCGGCGACCACGCGCTGGGCCGTGGCGCGACCGATGCCGCTTGCGCCTCCGGTGACGAACAGCACCTTGTTCTCAAATCGATTCGACACTGATTCCCTTTGCTGGTGATGGATGGATGATGACAATGCCCTAGTGCGTACTGCCAGACGGGGAATCCGATGGGCGAGCGGCCTCGGATGCCGCCCACATCTTGGCGCTGTCGAATCCCACGCGCTTGTTGGGAATCAGCTCGAACACCACGCGTTCCGGTGAATCCAGCATGGCCAGGAACGCCGCCGCCTTCTCCGGCTGACCCGGGCGCATGGCGTTGGCGAACTCCGGCAGGACCCAATCCAAGGTCTCGCGGTCGGTGTGGACGATCGCCTCGCACTTGTAGGTCAGGGACTGGCGCTCCACGATCGAGGAGCCCTTGGAGCTAATGGCAATGCACACGCGCGGATCCTTGCGAATCTGGTTCACCCGAGGGCGTTCCTCGCTGGCCGTCAGCCAGAACCGGCCCTTGCGCTGGATGTAATTCACGATGACACCCATGGGCCAGCCATCCTTGCTTGCCCAAATCAGCGTGCACTCGATCTGAGCGTCGAACAGCGCCTGCTCGGCCTGCTCGTCCAGGGAGTAGGACTTCACGTCCTCCCAGTTCTTTGCCTGGTCTGCCATCACTGCCTCTCGTCGGTTATCAAGACCCTGGCACATTGCCCAGTCAATTTCTATATATTCGCTGCATAAAGTACACGCCAGGCGTGTGGGTCATCTGAGGAAGGAATATCCATGGCACTGGACATCCAGGCAATCTCCGATCGGATCGAAATCGACGAGCTCCTGGTTCGCTACTCCCGGGCCCTTGACTACCGTGATTTCGATGCATTGGAGACCCTGTTCACCGCCGAAGCCCAATTCGATGGTGGCAGCCTGGGCAAGCCCGTGGGCCCGTCCGCAATCCGCGCGATGATCGAGGGAACCCTGACCGGTCTGGATGCCACGCAGCACCTGGTCGCCAAGTCGTTGATCGAACTCGATGGGGATTCGGCACAGGTACGCACGTACCTGTTCTCCCAGCACATCCGCAAGGACGCACCCGGACTGGATTACTACATGCTCGGAGCCGAGTACTGCGATCAGGTTGAGCGAACTGCCGATGGGTGGAAGTTTGCTGCGCGCAGGCTGGATCGCATGTGGACCGTTGGCGATCGGGCCGTGATCGCCGGACGCCCGCATTAAGCCAGGATTTCCCACTACGCTGCCCTTGCCTGACTTCACCCCTGTTTGAGGAGTTTTCCGTGGACCGTTGGATTGCAGACACCGAGCCGACCGAGCGCTTTCCCATCTACACCCGTGGCAATGCGGACGAAGTGGGCCCTGATCCCTTCAGCCCGCTGAACTGGTCATTGGCCTGGGAGCAGGGCGTGGTGCCCGGTACGGCATGGGCATGGATCCACATGGGGACCTTCAAGGAGAACGAATTCCTGTGGACCCAGCCGGAGACGTACGGCTCCTGGGGCGGCTACTTCTACAACCAGGTGTCCGTGGGCCGTGTGTTCGGCCACCGGATGCCCGGCCTGACCGCTGATGCCATTGACATCACCTTCTTCGGTCAAAATCCGGTCGTACCGCCCTACGTAGAAGACCCCCGGGACAACGACGAGGAATGCTCGGCCGCACTTGGTGAGACCTTCGGGGGCATTCTGGGCGGCAGCCAGCAGCCCATGCTCGATGCGTTCTTGGCCCAGGTCGACGAGTGGATCGCATCCCGCCCTGACCTGGCCACGATCAGCGATGCACAGTTGCTGGACTACGGCCGCACGATGGCCAAGCGCCAGAACGAGACGTGGGATGTCTACGCGCAGGTCGTCATCGGCGCCACGGTCGGACCGTCCATCGTCAGCGGCATCGCCGATGCAGTGGGCAAGCCCGAACTGGCAATTCGCATCTTCGCCGCGCTCGGCGAAGTGGCCTCAGCGGGCCTGCCTGAGCGCGTGTGGGAGTTGTCCCGACTGCCGCAGGATTCCCCGGAGTTCGCCGCGAAATTCGATGCCCTCATCGCCGACTTCGGCCACCGAGGGGTGAATGAATGGGAGTTGAGCGCTGACACGTGGCAGATCAATCCCCAGCTGGCCTACGACATGATCGATCGCGTTCGGCAGCAGGATGAGAGCCTGTCCCCGTCCATCCGTGCGGCCCAGGCGCTGCAGCAGCGCCTTGCCGCAGAAGACGAGCTGGCCGAAGCCGTTGCCGCGGACGAGGCCACGGCCGGAATGCTGGCAGCCGGTATCTCCGCGGGACAAACGGCCTACCGAAACCGGGAAGCCGGCAAGAACGCGGCAGTGAAGATGTATGCCGAGCCCAAGCTTGCCTTCCGCGAGCTTGGCCGCCGCATGGCTGAGCGAGGCAAGATCGCTGACCCCCGCCACATCTTCATGCTGCTGGACTCAGAACTGGACGGGTTCATCGCCGATCCGGACGGCTGGTCAGCAACGCTGGCTGATCGATACGAGCAGTGGCTGACATTGTTCGAATTGGATCCGCCGTACGTCGTGATGCATGGCACCCCCATTCCGCCGATCAGCCAGTGGCCGAAGAAGAAGGACCGTGGCGGTTCGGCCGAACCGGTCGGTGCGGTCCTGAAGGGCATTGCCGGATCGCCAGGAGTGGTGACGGGCAGGACGCGGTATCTCAGCGACCTCTCCCATGCCGATGAGCTGGAGCCCGGCGAGATCCTTGTGTGCTCAACCACCGATCCCTCATGGGTGCCACTGTTCATGATTTCCAGCGCGGTGATCTGCGAGATCGGCGCACCGGGCAGTCATGCCGTGATCGTCAGTCGTGAGTTGGGTGTGCCCTGCGTGGTGGCTGCCACCGGTGCTTCGCACAAGTTGCCCACGGGAACGTTGATTGAGCTGGATGGCTCCACGGGCACGATCACAGTGCTCGAGACCGCGTGACGGTCAAGCCACCACCACAGTCGCCGGAGCCGCCATTTTCGGTTCGTCATCCGTTCCTGATCGGCATCGATGGCGTTACGAAGGTCACCTTTGTTCGTCATGCCCAGCAGGCGTATCCGCGAGCTGAAGCCTTCGTCCATGATGACTGGGTTGATCCGCCGCTGAGCCACCTCGGCCAAGTGCAGGCCCATGCGGTGGCTGCGGCTCTGGGCGAGCAGGATGTGGACGTGGTGGTGTGCAGCACGATGCTGCGGGCCCGGCAGACCGCGGACATGGTGGCCGCTCCACACGGGCTGGTGCCGATCGTGGTTCACGACCTGCGGGAAGTGGACTCCTATCGAGACCTAGCCCCAGGGGCGAAACCGGCGGAGATCGTTGATCCCCAGCTGTGGCAGGAGCGCCAAGACCTGTTCCGGCTCCACCGCAAGTGGGACCTGATGTTCTTCGGTGAGCCGTCGGCGGAGTTTCATGCCAGGGTCCGCCGGGAAATCGATGCAGTGCTGGCTGCCCACGAAGGCCAGCACGTGGTGTTCGTCTCGCACGGGGGAGTGATCAACTCCTTCTTCGCCGAGCTGCTTGGCCTGGATGAGGACCTGTTCTTCCTGCCCAACCACGCCTCGATCTCCACGGCCTTGGTGAAGGGCCCCATTCGCCGCATGCAGTCCATCAACGAACACCAGCATCTGCACGCGGGACTTGTCAGCAACTGATTCCCCGGGTGGGGGGACATTTCTTCCAACGGGTGGCAGACTTTCGGCTGCCGACCCGGCACCCACCCAATGAAAGAGATTCCACGATGGCTGAAAAGGTCTGGCTCGCCGATACCGAGCTGAGCAATCGATTCCCGGTGATGACCCGGCTCAACGCCGCCGACGTGATGGCCGACCCCATCACTCCCCTCGGCGCGACACTGTGCTGGATTCCCAATGTCCTTCCCGGCTGGGCCTCGGGCTACGTGGAGGATGTGTGCTTCACCTCCGAGGAACTCACCGATGAGTCCGCGGTCGCCGGTTTCATCTACGGGCACCTGTACGTCAATCAGTCCTCGGTGCGCGTGCTCGGCATCCGCAAGGGCATGGGCTGGGAAGTCATCGACGCCATTTTCTTCAACTCCCCCGGCGCTCCGGCACACGAGAGCTCCCCGCTGGACGACAATGCCGAGCTGACCGCAGCCGGTGGCGCTCGCGCGGCATGGGTCCTGACCACCAACAAGTTCGAGGGAGCCGATGAGGACGAGGCCATTGCCAATGACCTGCGCTGGAATCGTCCCAATCTGCGCGGACTGAGTAATCGGGCACTGGTGGCTCGCGCACGTTCGCTGATGCCGTATGAGCGCCTGGCCTGGCGTTCGGAGCAGATTGGCTCCTCCAACGCAGCACTTGGCCCGGCGGTGGCAGGTCAGATGCTCGGCGCGGACAAGGCGCACCTGCTGGTGACCATCCTGGGGTATGCCGGTGAAGTGGAATCGGCGGCTCCGACGTACGCACTGTGGTCGCTGTCGCGCACGGTGAAGTCCGATCCGGCGATGTCGGCGCTGTTCGACGCCGGGGTGGACAAGGTGGCTGCCCAGTTGCCGACCGCACGTGGTGGCTTCTGGTCCGACTTCGCGGCGTTCATTGCTGAATTCGGCTATCGCGGTCCGAGCGAATGGGACCTGGGCACCGAGTCCTGGGAGTCCAAGCCTGAACTGGCGCTTGGCTTGATCGATCGACTTCGCCAGCTCGATGACTCCGAGTCGCCGTCGGCCAAGCAGGCGGCCCATGCCGCGGCAACCGACGCGGCGATGGCCGAGGCTACCGCCGGCATGGATGCGGCCACCGAAGCAGCATTCCGCGGAGCGATCGGCTCAGCCCGACGCTTTGCCGGCTGGCGTGAGTCGGGCAAGTCCTCGTGCATCAAGATCATGAACGAGGCTCGGATGGCATTGATCGAACTCGGCGAGCGCTTGGCGAGCAAGGGAGTGCTGGATCATTCCCGGCAGATCTTCATTGCCGTTGACTCCGAGCTGGACTCGCTGGCGTTGGAGGAGAAAGATCTCTTGCCGACCCTGCGTGATCGTGAGTCCCAGTGGAACGAGCTCAGGACGCTGCAGGTGCCGACCTTCGTCGATGGTCGCAAGCCAATTCCGCCGATCTCCGAGGTGCCACGCAAGGGCTCTCAGGTGATCGAGAAGGCAGCCAAGGGCACGGTCCTGACCGGTGCGGCTGCCTCGCAGGGTGTTGTGGAAGGCGTCGCTCGGGTGGTGACAGGCACGGACGCGATCGCCGACTTCCAGCCCGGTGAGATCCTTGTCGCCCCGCAGACCGATCCGTCATGGACGCCGCTGTTCATGGTCGCATCGGCGGTCATCGTGGACACCGGATCCATGGGATCACACGCGATGATCGTCGCGCGCGAACTGGGCATTCCGTGCGTTGCCGGCCTGCCTGGAGCGACCTCGATGATCACCACCGGCACCACGGTGCGGGTGGACGGCGCCAAGGGCACCGTGGAGATCTTGTAGTCCGTGGCTCTCACGTAACACAGGGGGCTCGCCGATG
>CAIKZY010000063.1 GCA_903832025.1 uncultured Actinomycetes bacterium | reverse complement strand
CTGCAGTCTTGTAAGACTGATGCGGCGGCCGCGGCGATGCACTACTTGCGCGTCAAGGTCACGGTGAAGCTGGTCGCAGGATCTGCAGTGATGACGAAGCGAAGGTTCAGTGAGTTATCGCCGACCGTGCCGGTGAGGAATCCGCCGACCAGTGCCATGACCAGTCCGGAATCGTCAGGCGAGATTGAGCCCCGGATCGCAAGAGAGTGATCTTGACCGTCGCTCGTCCAGTGCTCAGTGCCCCAGACCATCTGGCCCTGTTCGCCAACGATGTTCAACGTGAGGGCGGAATGCTGAGGTCCGGTCGGAGTCGGAAAGTTGTAACTGCCTGTCCAGTGGCCTTTGAGGTTTGGCGTGGCATTGTCCTGCCCTCCGCAGGCTGTCAGGGTCACAGCAGCAAGCCCAGCAATCACGAGTGCGGCAGTTCCAGACAGGCGCATGCTGAAAGTATGCCCTAGCCGCGTACAGTCAGGCCCCGTGGCAATCTTCATAACCGGTTCCATCGCGACCGATCACTTGATGACGTTTCCCGGCAAGTTCACCGACTCCATCGTGGTGGACAAGCTGGACAAGATCTCCTTGTCCTTCCTGGTGGAAGAGCTCGACGTCCGTCGTGGTGGTGTCGGACCCAATATCGCCTTCGGTCTGGGCTGCCTGGGATTGCGCCCGATTCTTGTCGGCGCGGTAGGAGCTGATTTCGCCGACTATCGGTCTTGGCTGGAACGGCACGGCGTTGACACCAGCGGCGTGCATGTGTCCACCACCCACCACACGGCGCGATTCATCTGCACCACAGATACCGAGCAGAATCAGATCGCATCGTTCTACCCCGGTGCCATGGCCGAGGCGCGGAACATCGAATTGCAGCCGGTGGTGACATCTGTGGGCGAAGCCGACTTAGTTCTGATCGGCGCGAATGACATTGACGCCATGATGCGTCACACCGAAGAGTGCCGCTACCACGGGTTTGCATTTGCCGCCGACCCCTCTCAGCAACTGGCCCGCTTGGACGCCCAGCAAATACTCGCGCTGATCGATGGCGCGACCTATCTGTTCGCCAACGAGTACGAGGCGGCACTGATTCATCAGAAGACGGGACTGTCAGCCGGTGACATTGCCGAGATGGTCCAAACGCGCATCACCACCCTTGGTGCCAACGGCGCGCGCGTCGAACGACGGGGTCATGCCACGGTCACCGTTGCCGTGCCTGCCGAGGAGCGTCGTGCCGACCCGACCGGCGTTGGTGATGCCTTCCGTGCTGGTTACTTGTCCGGAATCACCTGGGGACTGGGCGATGAGCGCAGTGCCCAAATCGGCGCCCTGCTGGCGACGTACGTGATCGAAACAGTTGGAACTCAAGAGTACGAGTTCACCGCGGACGAATTCATCGAACGGTTCGCCGCTGCCTATGGCAAGGATGCAGCCGCCGAGGTGGCCGAATTCGTGGACTGCTCAGCCCGCTAATTTCGAGTACCAGCAGTGAAGGGCAATCAGGGCATTCGGTGGCAGTTCCCCAACCCGGCAGATGCGGATCCGGAGCACGAGGCCATCTGCCTAGGAGCCGATCTGTCTCCGGTGACCCTGCTTGATGCCTACTCAGCAGGGGTATTTCCCATGCCGAATGACGACATCGGTCAACTCTGCTGGTGGTCACCGAATCCGCGGGCGGTCTTGATGCCCGCTCAGGTCCATGTCAGTCGATCACTACGACGCAGTGCGCGTGATTTCACCGTCACCTTTGATGTCTGCTTTGAGGCCGTCATGCGTGCCTGTGCTGATCCTGGCCGGCCCTCAGGCTGGATTACTGAGGATTTCATTGAGGCGTACGTACGCCTGCACGAGCTGGGATATGCGCATTCAGTCGAGGTGTGGACCGATGATCATGTGCTGGCGGGAGGCCTGTATGGCGTGCAACTCGGCGGATTGTTCGCCGGTGAGTCGATGTTTCATCGTCGAACGGACGCATCCAAACTCGCCTTGGTTGCGTTGTGCCAGCGACTGCACCATGCATCTGGAGAGCGGCTGATCGATGTGCAATGGGAAACACCGCATCTACGATCAATGGGCGTGAAGACCATGCAACGCGCAGAGTATGTTGCACTTCTTCCGCAACTTCTGGCCACTCACCCGATTGATTTCGACGCATCGGTCTGAGCAGACTCGCTGATCTGGACCACGTACGCGCTCCCGCCTTTGTCATCGGGCACCGAGATCTCCCCGAGGTATGTGGCCCCGATCATGCGACACCATGCGGGAATGTCATAGCGTGCCCCCGGGTCATCCGCGAGAACAGCGATGACGGGCGACCCGTGCGCGGATTTTGCTGCTTTGGCCATCGCAATCACCGGCAGCGGGCACGGACGCCCCCGTTCATCAAGCCAGACCTGTGGTTCGGGTATTTCAGTAGCCGACATCTGCCCGAACCTTGGCGATCGTGTCGACCAGCAACTCGGCCAGTCGATCAACATCCTGGGAGTCAAACCCCAGAGGGAGCGAGATGCGAAGATTGCCGCCGGTCAGGGCGCCCATGGCCGCGAGCACGTGGCTTGGCCTTCGAGTATCTGCAGTGCATGCCGATCCGCTCGCCACGAAGATCCCGGCGCGGTCAAGCTCGCTGACCAGGGCTTCGCCTGGGCAGTACAGCGCTGAGAAGGTCAGCACATGGGGCAGTCGGTGCTCGGGGTCGCCCACCAAGTCCACATCGGGTATCCGGTCACTGATGCGCTGACGCAGGTCCGCGATCGCCTGGTGGGCCCTGCTGGCTTCTGCTTGCCAGGCCGCCGGCAGGGACTCCGCGGCAATCGCAGCAGCTGCTACTGCTGGAATGTCGGGAAAGCCGCCCAGCCAGCCCCGCTCGCTTGCCGAAGGTGCAGACCAGCCCAAGGATTTTCGCGCTGCCACGATGGTGACACCGGCTGGACCGCCGAAGTCTCGGGCGCTGGCGAACAGCACAGACCAGGACTTCGGAAGCACGATCCGTCCCAGGCACGCGGTGGCGTCGCAGACCATTGGGACTCCCGCCAACTGGCGTGATAGATCTTCGACGGGTTGCACGGTTCCGACTTCGGCATTGGCGACTTGGAGGACGGCCAGTTGTGGCTGCCATGACGGGTCCAGGGTTGACAGATCCACGGCCCCGGTTCCGGTGACCGGCAGGACGTGCACGGTGCTGGCCTGCAGTGCGGCAGTGTCCAGGGTGATCTGGGTCTCGACCGCGCCGGTGACCACCACGCGATGCGGCAGGCGCTCGAAAATCGCGGTCAATGCTGAAGCGGTGCTTGCCGTGAAGAAAATGTCCGCATCGGCAAGGGCCAGACTTGCCTGCAGGGAAGCACGTGCCTGGTCCAAGACCAGTGAAGCGGTCCTTCCCGGATGGTGCAGTCGAGCCGGGTCGGACCATGCCAATCCGGCCGCTGCTGACCAGGCGGCGCGAACCGACTCACCCATGGGCACCCCCGCCAGGGCATCGAGATACCCCGGTGGGGCGACCCATGAATTGGGCAAGGATGAAGACACGGACACACGCTAACTGTGACATGCCCGACATGCCCCGAAATTGGCCAGTGCTCACTGAGAGGAGCGGGTCGTAGTGCGCTAGTCTCCCCACGTATACCAGCGAAAGGCGATCTGTGGGTCTCTCCGTTACCCGTGGGCCAGGAATTGTGACTGCGCCCGGTAAGCGACGTGCGCTCCGCGTGGGAGCACTGGCGGGCATGGCCGCACTTGTGGCTGTGGTCGCCACCGGATGCACCGCCAACCAGGCCTTTTTGTTCTCCATGCCGGACTCAGCCGCAAGGCAGACTCAGGTCACGAACAACTTGTGGCAGGGCGCGTGGATTGCAGCGTGGGCCGTTGGCCTGGTGACCTGGGGCCTGATGATCTGGGCGTGGATCGCGTATCGGCGCCGTCACCGGGATCAGATCCCCGAGCAGACCCAGTACAACGTGCCGATCGAGATTCTGTACACACTTGTGCCGCTGGTCATGATCTTGGGCCTGTTCTGGTTCACCGCCAAGGACCAAACGGAAATTCTCACGGTGCAAAATGATCAGCAGCAGACCGTGAACGTCGTGGGCTTCCAGTGGAGCTGGGGGTTCAATTACATCGATCAAAACGTGTACGACGTGGGCTCCCCGAACTACATCCCGACGCTGGTGCTCCCGGTGAATGAGAAGGTGAAATTCGAGCTGACCAGCCCCGATGTCATTCACTCGTTCTGGGTGCCGGACTTCTTGTTCAAGATGGACGTGATCCCCGGACGCACGAACACGTTCGAGCTCACACCGGACAAGATCGGCACGTTCGCTGGGAAGTGCGCCGAGCTTTGCGGGACGTACCACTCGCAGATGTTGTTCAACGTCAAGGTGGTTTCCAAGGCGGACTTTGACGCCTACACGGCCGCATTGAAGGCCCGAGGCAACACCGGCATGCTGCAAACAGGCCGGGTCACTAACAATGGTTCGAGGACTGCGGAGCGAGAGTTATGACACTTCTGAACGATCCAGTCGCCACCACGGCGCCGTCTCAGCCGCCGGCACGGCAGCGCTCCTTGGGCAAGACCATCGTGACGTGGATTACGTCCACTGACCACAAGACCATCGGCTACATGTACCTGATCCTGTCGACGATCTGGTTCATGGTCGGAGGAGTGCTGGCTCTGGGCATGCGCGCCGAGCTCGCTGCCCCGGGCATGCAGTTCTTCTCCCTGGAGCAGTACAACCAGTTGTTCACCATGCACGGAACGATCATGCTGTTCTTGTTCGCGACGCCACTGTTCGTTGGCTTTGCCAACGTGATCATGCCGCTGCAAATCGGTTCACCAGACGTTGCATTCCCGCGATTGAACATGCTGGGCTTTTGGCTGTTTTTCTTCGGAGGGCTGATCGTTGCCGCAGGCTTCCTGACGCCAGGCGGTGCGGCGTCGTTTGGCTGGTTTGCCTACGAGCCGCTCAGCAATGCCATTCATTCACCTGAGGCCGGCGCCGATATGTGGTTTCTAGGCCTTGCCATGGGTGGTCTGGGCACCATCTTGGGCGGGGTCAACTTCGTCACCACGATCTTCTGCATGCGCGCTCCAGGCATGACGATGTGGCGCATGTCGATTTTCGTGTGGACGGTGCTGGTGACCAGCGTCCTGGTCCTGGTCGCATTCCCTGTGCTTGCCGCAGCTTTGGTGGTTGCGTTCATCGACCGGCATTACGGTGCCGTGGTCTTCGATCCGAACAATGGTGGACCGATTCTCTGGCAGCATCTCTTCTGGTTCTTCGGACACCCGGAGGTCTACATCCTGGCACTGCCATTCTTTGGAATTGCCAGCGAGATCATCCCGGTGTTCTCCCGGAAGCCGATCTTCGGATACAAGGGCCTGGTCTTCGCCACGATGGCTATCGGTGCGTTGTCAGTAGCCGTCTGGGCGCACCACATGTACGTGACCGGATCGGTATACCTGCCGTTCTTCGCCTTGATGACCATGTTGATCGCAGTCCCGACCGGCGTGAAATTCTTTAACTGGATCGGCACGATGTGGAAGGGGTCTATCTCCTTCGACACCCCGATGCTGTGGACGATGGGCTTCCTGGTCACCTTCTTGTTCGGCGGCATGACCGGCATCATCTTGTCCGCACCCCCACTGGACTTCCATCTTTCAGACAGTTACTTCGTCGTGGCTCACTTCCACTACACCGTCTTCGGAACTGTGGTCTTCATGTTCTTCGGCGGCCTGTACTACTGGTGGCCGAAGATGACTGGCAAGATGCTCGATGAGCGGCTTGGCAAGATTCACTTCTGGCTCGTCTTCGTCGGCTTCCAGGTCACCTTCTTGATCCAGCACTGGCTCGGCGTCATGGGCATGCCTCGGCGCTACGGGGATTACCTGCCCGGTGATGGTTTCCAAGCCTTCAACATCGTCTCCACCGTGGGATCAGGCATCTTGGGCGTTTCGATGCTGTTCTTCCTGTGGAACGTGATCAAGACCAGTCGCACGGGCAAGAAGGTCACTGTCGACGACCCGTGGGGTTGGGGGATGAGCCTGGAGTGGGCAACGAGCTGCCCCCCACCGCGCCACAACTTCACCTCGTTGCCGCGCATTCGCTCCGAGCGCCCTGCCTTTGACCTGCATTACCCCGAGCTTGCTGCTCCCGGCGCACACGCAACAGCTGTGACATCAGGAGGAAGCAAGTGAAGATCGAAGGTTGGATATTCGGGCTTGGTGCGATTTTCTACCTTGCGGTAGCAGGCATCTACTGGTACCTGTCGCACGATCAAATCGGCACAACCGCGCTGATCATGACCGGAGCGCTTGCTTTCCTGGTTGCCTTCTACATGCTGTACACCGCAAAGCGGGTGTTCCCGCGACCTGAAGATCGCCTGGACGCTGAAGTAGACGAGGCAGATCCGGAGTACGGCTTCTTCAGCCCACACTCCTGGTGGCCGCTCCTTGTGGGAATTTCCGCCGCAATCATCGGTGTGGGCCTGATCTTCGCCCTCTGGGCCGTCGTTCTCGGATTTTTCTTCCTCCTGATCGCACTGGTCGGCTGGCTGTTTGAGTACTACCGCGGCGAGTTCGCGCAGTAAGCATCCTCAGCAACTTACGTGCGCATCGCGTGTTGGAACCGACGGCCTTGCCAGTGCGTCGTAGCCTGATGACGTAGTTTGGTCTTGAAGGCTTCCAACAAGGGGTTGATATGAGTACGCCGCGGATGCGCATAGTCGCAACCGGGGTCGCTCTGTTGGCTTTGTCCGGCTGTTCGGCGAGCACCTCCAGCCTGGGACCGTCATTGATGCTGACAACCGTGCCGCAGTCACGGACCTCCATGGCCACAATTTCCACTGATGCCGGCGGATCCCGACCGCTGAGTCAGCCCTTGTCGATCACTGCCAGGGACGGTCGACTTACCACGGTGACCGTCACTGGTCCGCGCGGCACCGTGCACGGCGTGATTGCTCCTGACGGCAAGAGCTGGACCGTGGAATCCAGACACTTCAGCTATGGGTCGCACTACCAGCTCACCGCCACCGCGGTTGACGCGCGCGGGGTGCCGACCACCATGTCGTCGTCCTTCGACACGGTGACCCCAATTCGGACATTCACTGCCTCGATTACCCCGAACAGCGGCGGCATTGTCGGAGTGGGCATGCCCATCACCGTGGTGTTCAGTCGACCGATTCGGGACAAGAAGGCTGTTCAGGAATCCCTGGTCGTGCACACCCCGACCGCCCTTGAGGGGGCGTGGTCCTGGCGATCGGCGAAGGAAGTGCAGTTCCGTCCCCGGACCTACTGGCCTGCCTACACCTCCATTCAGGTCGATGCCAATCTCACCGGTGTGCGGTCCAAGCCGGGGGTATTCGGAGCAGGGGACGTCAGCGCCTCATTTTCCACCGGTGCCTCCATGGTCACGCACGTCAACGCGATGACTGATCAGGCGAGCGTTTACCGCGATGGTCAGTTGCTCAAGACCATCCCGGTCACCACGGGCAAGGTGGGATTCCAGACGCGGTCAGGAACCGTACTCATCATGACCAAGGAACTCTCCCGGATCATGGACGCATCCACCGGCGGGACTGCCAAGAATGATCCCAACTACTACCGCGTGATGACCCACTACTCAATGCGAATCACCGACTCGGGGGAGTTCCTGCACGCCGCACCGTGGTCAGTGGGCAACCAAGGTCGAGCCAATGTCTCGCACGGCTGCGTTGGGATGAGCATGTCCAATGCTGCATGGCTTTATGGCCTGTCGCAGATCGGTGACGTAGTCTCCATTACCGGAACGCCAGTGAAGCAGAACCAGGGCAATGGCATCACCGTGTGGAACGAGTCATGGGACAAGTGGCTGGCAGGCTCGGCGGCAGGGAGCACCTGGACCGTTGCCGACACCGCGCTGCCCCCGGCGCCAACACCGACCGACACCGTCGCTCCGCCCATTCCGGCGGACCAGATGAACTTGCCGCCGACGGCGACGCCAAGCCCCATCAAGCCAACGCCGGCGGCAAGTGCGGTCAAGCCGCATCACAGCGCCAACGCCTCTGGCTCATCGACAGCGCGTGGCACGGTCAGCGCGAGTCCACGTGCCACCGCAACGGTGACCGTGACGGCTGCCGGCTAGCCTCAACTAACGCCAGCGCCCGCCGCACGACTGTTCGCATCGAGTCCGCATGCCGTCGCCGGTTACCGGCTCAGCCAAGCTTCCACGAGGTAGAGCACCTGCGTTGCGCGAGTCGCGGCGACGTACAGATCGGCTCCTCGCTCCGTTTGCCGACCGATCAGGTCAGGATTGACCACGAAAGCGAGGTCGAACTCCAGGCCCTTGGTCTCACGTGCGGTCAAGACGGCCACTGTGGACTCCAAGGCCTGGTCACCGGTCGCAAAATCCGGCGACGGCAGCAATTCCTGCCAGGCCCGATACTGCTCATCGGGAACGATCACCGCAAAGCGCCCCTGGCTGCCATCCACGGCACCCATGATCCAGGCGGCCAACTCCTCAGGCAAGCATGAGTGGGTGATGGGCTCGATGCCATCGCGAATGGCCGTCAGCGCCGGTGGATGCCCGCCGAAACGCACCAAGAGCTCTGCGGCGCACTGGGCTGTCTGACGGGTGATGCGGTAGGTGATGGTCAACGTGTGCAGGTCGGTCTTGCCCGCCGCCCAAGTGAACAACTGATCCCACGACCGCACACCGGCAGCGTGGGTGGTCTGCTGGAGATCCCCGACTACCGTCATGGAGACACGATTGGTGCGACGGGCGAGGCAGTGCCAGGCCATTGGGCTGAGCTCTTGTGCCTCGTCCACGATCACGTGGCCATACGTCCAGGAGCGATCAGCCAGGGCCCGCTCAGCCACGGACAGCCGCTGATGCACCGGGGCATGTCGTTCTGCCAGGGCATCGGCGGTAAGCCAGCCTGCGGTTCCGGTGGCGCCCAGAGAGGCTGCTGCGTGAGCCAGATTGGCCGCTCGTTCCCGTTCCTGGGCTACGCGCACTCGCTTGGCATTGGGATCCCAGGGGCCAAGTTGCTCCGCGAGCTCGTCCAACAGCACGGCATCATCCACGCTCCATTGACCCTGTCCGTCCCAGGCATTGAGCAGGGCAACCTGCTCCTGCGCGGTCAGCACGCCATGGGCGGCCGATGCCAAGAATGCGGGCTCACTCCACAGTCGTGTGAGTACGGTTATTGGATCAGTGGGCATCCACATCAGATTCAGGACCCGACGAACGTGCCGATCTCCGGTCAAATCAGCCAGGGCATCGGCACGCAAATCCGGATCGGAGTCATCCCAGCCGCGCGCCTGGGCTCGCGCACGAACCATGTGGGTCAGGACTCGCTCCAGGAATGGCTCCCGGCCGCCGTGGTACGAAGCCGATCGTGGGACCGCCCGTTTGGCCTCGGCGAGTTGACGAGCAGTGACCTTGGCTTCGGTGTTGTCCTCCAGGACAATCGTGACGTCGTGGTCGGGAATCCGTTGTAGGTGTCGCAACGCCGCCGCGATGACCTTGGTCATGCGCAGGTCGCCCTTGATCGCCGACACCGTTGAGGTGTCGTACCGCGTGGCACTGACGTCGGGGTACAACTGCCCGGGCGTGAGCAGGACTACGTCCGTTTCTCCCAGGCTCGGCAGCACTTGATCGATGTAGGTCAAGAATGCCTTGCTCGGACCTACGACCAGGACGCCATCTCGGGCGAGCTTGTCCCGGTATGTGTACAGCAGCCACGCAGCCCGATGCAGGGCCACCACGGTCTTGCCCGTTCCGGGGCCTCCCTCGACGATGGTGACCTGCCCAAGCGGGGCGCGCACGATGGCATCTTGATCTGCTGCGATCGTGGCAACGATGTCGGACATGCGTCCGGACCGCGGTGCGTCTACCGAAGCTGCCGCAGCACCAGTTGTGGTGTGCACGGGGTCGGACAGATCCTCGTCGTCAACGTGGGTGACAGTGCGGCCCTTGGTAATGATCCGACGCCGACGTTCGATGCCCTGAGGATCGGCAAACGTTCCTTGATAGAAGGAGGAGGCGCCTGGCGCGCGCCAGTCCAGCAACACGGGGTTTCCATTGTCGTCGCGCAGCCCCATGCGTCCGATGTAGTGCGTATGTCCGCCTGCCTCTGCTGCAAAATCAAGTCGTCCGAAGCACAGCCGCTGCTCGGCTGCCCGTGCGGCTGAGGCCTGGGCATACCAGTGGTCGAGCTCAGCTTGTCGCTCGATCAGGTCCTGCCCGGTGCCGGTTCCCGGCGCTGAGCCCACTGCCTCGATTCGATCCTGAACATGCTCGGTGTACAGATCCAACAGGGCGTAAAAGGCATCAAGTCGACCTTGCTCATCATGCAGGCCCTGGCTCATGGGCATCTAGCCTGCCAGACCCGCATTTGCTGCACTGCATCGCTACGCTCAAGCGTGGGAGGGGTTATGGGCAGGTATGCCGAATCGATCACCGTGGAGATGCTGGACGCCGACCCGTATCCGATTTATGCACGGTTGCGGACTCATGAACCGGTGGCCTACGTCCCTGCGGTCAATTTGTGGATGGTCACGCGTGCCGCTGATGTGGAATTCGTGACGAGCCATCCGGACTTATTCACCGCACAGGTTGCTGATTCGCCGGTGGATCGTTCGTTTGGTGGATCGACGGTGATGACCTTGGACGGCAGCGCCCACCTGGACCTGCGTCGGAGTCTGGATGCCAAGTACAAACCCCGGGTGGTGGCCGGCTATATCGAGGACCTGGTGAGGCCCATCGCCGAACGCGTCCTGGACCAGGTCTTGGCCAGTCCAAACCGACGGGCAGAGTTGATGACGTCCTATTTCGAGCCCATTTCCGTGTTAAGCCTTGGGGCGGTGCTGGGGCTGGGTGATGTCTCGGCGTCTCGGCTGCAGAAATGGTTCCACGGTCTGGCCATGGGGGCCACCAACTTCGAGCGAGATCCTGCTAAGCAAGTGATCAATGACGAGACCGTACGAGATATCGACGCGACCCTCATTCCACTCATGACGTGCCTGCAGCAAGAGCCGGATGATTCCACGATCGCATCGATGCTGACCTCAGGCTGCCCGGCGGGGGAGTACCGCTCAATTTCCCAGGTGCTCCCCAGTATCAAGCTGATCATCCTGGGCGGCATGCAAGAGCCCGGTCATGGGGCAGGAAGCTGCCTGTACGGCCTGTTGAGCGACGGTGAGCAACTCACCTGGGTTCGGCAGTCCAGTGAGCGCTGGGACGACGCAGTCCACGAGGGACTGCGCTGGATGGCCCCAATCGGCACGCAGACACGACAGACTGCTGAGGACGTCGAGATGGCAGGAGTGGTGATTCCCGCCGGTTCGATGGTCGGTGCGGTCGTAGCCAGCGCCTGCCGCGACGAGCAGGTCTTCGACGATCCGGATCGCTTTGAGGTTCGCCGGCCTCGCCTCCCGCACGCGGCCTTCGGCTTCGGACCGCACTTTTGCGCCGGTCACGCCTTCGCCCGAGGACAAGAGGCGATCGCCTTGAGAGTGCTGTGCGATGCAATGCCGGACATTCGACTCGACCCCGACTTCCAGGTTCGATTTGCGGGCTGGGAGTTTCGTGCACCGCAAAGCCTGAATGTCATCTGGTAGCCATGATTGCCAAGACCACCTCAATGACAACCGCCCCCGTCCAGTGGACGGGGGCGGTTGTCATTGTCAACACCTAGTGCGTGGAATGCTCCTGAGCAATCTGCTCGGCATTGGTCTGCGGCATTCCAGGATGATGCAGCACACCGCCGTGGAAGTTCTCGATCTGGTCGGCATCCTCGTAGGCATGCAGGGGAGCCTCGATGGCACCGGCATGAGCTGCGTGATGCTGACCCGCTTCGATCTCTGCGACCGATGGCTTCTGCACATTATCGGCATAGAAGAAGTGGCTCAACTGCGCACGCAGGCGCTTGATGCCGTAGCCCTTGTTGCGAACGCCATCGGCATCGGCCTTCTCAGGAAGAGCCAATGGCGCGATGTCCTCCTTGGATGAAATGACCGCTAGCTCCTTGACGTTCAGCGGCTGGTGAACTTCGATGAATTCGCCATGCGGCAGTCGCAAGATGCGCCCGGACTCGTAACCGTGCAGCAATTTCTCGCGGTCCTTGCGCTGCAGGCCTAGGCAGATGCGCTTGGTGATCACGAAGGCAATCGGGGGAAGCACGAAGATGGCGACGCGGATAAACCATGTGATGCCATTGATCGGCAGACCGAAGGAGATCGCGATGATGTCGTTTCCACCGCCCATCCACAGCAGGCAGTAGAAGGTCAGGGCCATGACTCCTAGTCCGGTTCGCGTGGGAGCGTTCCGCGGGCGGTCGAGCAGGTGATGTTCGCCCTTGTCGCCGGTGACCCAGGCCTCGATGAACGGATAGAGCCCCAGCAACGTGAAGATCACGCCGGGAATGACCACTGCAGGAAGGAAGATATTCCACGAGATCGTCCATCCGAAGAACGTGGACTCAAGATTCGGGAAGATGCGCAGCATGCCATCGAGCCAGCCGATGTACCAGTCAGGCTGTGAACCTGCCGTGACTTGGTCGGGGGTGTAGGGGCCGTATTGCCAGATCGGGTTGATCGAGAACATGGCCGCGATCAAGGTGATGATGCCCGAGACGATGAAGAAGAACCCACCAGCCTTAGCGGTGTACACCGGGAACAGCGGGAAGCCGACAACG
>CAIKZY010000062.1 GCA_903832025.1 uncultured Actinomycetes bacterium | reverse complement strand
CCCGCTCCGATCGAGCTTGGCCGACAGACCCAGGGCGCTGCGCCCACTGTGAACCGGGCATGACGGTGAACTGCCCCTCGGTGGAGCCGTAGAACTCCCAGACGTGCTCGACACCGGCCCAGTCGTGGATGGCTTGCTTGAGTGCTGGTGGACAGGCGGCACCGGCATGCACGAGCATGCGATAGGTGCTGGCAGGTAGATCAGGGACATCGAGGAGTCGCTGCATGTGGCTTGGCACCACGAACGCAATCGAGGGTTGAAATTCCTCTATTGCGCGTGCATGTCTGTGGGCATCGAATCGACCCGGGAGAATGACTGACCCGCCCGCCAGCAGCGTGTACATGGCGAACCGGAGCGGTCCAGAATGCGATAACGGCCCATGGACCAGAGATCGGTCATCTCCGCGGCATTGCCACATGTCCACTTCGTCGCCCCACAGGCCGCGAGCATCGGCTGGCGACAGGACGCCGGACCACACTCCCTTGGCGCGGCCGGTGGTCCCTGATGTGTAGTGCATCGGCCGACCCAAGGGCCAGGGTGCCAATTCGACAGTTGATCGCCCGGAAGTAGCGCGGATCAGGATCGAGGTAGATGGCACGGTCAAGTTCGGTTGCGCGTCGTCAAGGATGTACGCACGCTCCGGCTCCGTCAGTTCCGGGTTCACCATGACCGGAATCACGCCCAGACTCAATGCCCCCCAAACTGCAGCCAGAATTGCTGCTTGCTGATGCTGGGCCTGAAGGAGGTCCGTTTCCGTTGGGGGAGCCAGCGCGATGCGATCACCGGGCAGGGTGCCGTGGGCCAGTAGCCATGCAGCGAATGACTGCGCACGAGCGCGCATCTCTTCGGCCCCAACGAGCAACACGTTCTCACCCTATGTCGCGTACGGTTATGCCATGGCCCGTCCGGTGAACCAACTCGCCCGTCAAATTGCGCCTTTCACCGTTCGTGCTCCTTTCCAGCCCAGCGGGGATCAACCACAAGCCATTGCCGAGCTCGCATCCAGGATTCGAGCGGGCGAACGGCACAACGTCCTGCTGGGTGCTACGGGAACGGGCAAGTCAGCTACGACGGCCTGGCTGGTGGCCGAGCTCAATCGCCCCACGTTGGTGATGGCACCCAACAAGACTTTGGCCGCTCAACTCGCCACGGAGTTTCGCGAGTTGCTGCCGGACAATGCCGTTGAATACTTCGTCTCGTATTACGACTATTACCAACCCGAGGCATACATTCCCCAAAGTGACACATACATCGAGAAGGATTCATCCATCAACGATGAGGTCGAGCGACTTCGGTATTCGGCCACCAACTCGTTGCTCACCCGACGAGATGTCCTGGTCGTGGCTACTGTGAGCGCGATCTACGGACTTGGCACACCGGAGGAATACATCGACCGCATGCTGCCATTGCGCGTCGGCGCGGAGATCGATCGCGAACGCTTGCTTCGTCATCTGGTGGATATCCAGTACGACCGAAACGACATGGATTTCCGGCGGGGCACGTTTCGCGTTAGGGGAGACACAGTTGAGATTTTCCCAGTGTACGAGGAGCATCCGGTCCGCGTAGAGATGTTTGGCGACGAAATCGAACGGCTCATGACCCTTCACCCAGTCACGGGAGAAATCCTCTCCGAGGATGAACAGGTGCTCGTCTTTCCCGCCAGTCATTACGTCGCAAGTCCCGAACGGATGGCTCGAGCGATGGCAGAGATCTCCGCTGAGATGGAGTTGCGCGTGGCCGAGCTGGAGGGGCAAGGAAAACTCCTGGAGGCGCAACGGCTTCGGATGCGGACAACGTACGACCTGGAAATGATTCAGAACACGGGCACGTGTGCGGGTATCGAGAACTACTCGCGGCAAATTGATGGTCGAGCAGGCGGTACACCGCCAAATTGCCTCCTCGACTATTTCCCCGAGGACTTCTTGCTCGTCATCGACGAATCACACGTGACCGTGCCACAGATCGGCGCGATGTACGAGGGAGATATGAGTCGAAAGCGGACCCTGGTTGAGCACGGATTCCGACTGCCCAGTGCCATGGATAACCGCCCGTTGAAATTCGCTGAGTTCGAAGAACGTGTTGGCCAGACCGTCTACCTGTCGGCCACACCAGGCAAGTACGAACTCGCACTTGCAGAAGGTGACATTGTGGAACAGGTCATCCGGCCCACTGGCTTGGTGGACCCAGAGGTGGTGATCAAGCCCACATCCGGTCAGATTGACGATCTCATGTATGAAATTCAATCCCGAGCAGCCAGGGATGAACGTGTCTTGGTCACGACGCTCACCAAGCGCATGGCTGAGGATCTCACGGACTATCTCACAGAGCATCAGGTCCGCGTTCAATACCTGCATTCGGAGGTAGACACCCTCCGAAGGGTCGAACTGCTGCGCGAGCTAAGACTGGGCGTGTTCGACGTGTTGGTCGGCATTAACCTGCTTCGCGAAGGTCTTGATCTCCCGGAGGTCTCCTTGGTGGCGATCCTGGATGCCGACAAGGAGGGATTCCTGCGCTCGGATACGTCCCTTATTCAGACAATCGGCCGCGCAGCACGAAATGTGTCCGGGCAGGTCCACATGTACGCCGACAAGATCACGCCATCGATGGCACGCGCTATCGATGAGACCAATCGACGCAGAGCAAAGCAAGTTTCCTACAACACCCAACATGGATTGGATCCTCAGCCACTTCGCAAGAAGATCGCCGATATCACTGACTTGCTCGCACGAGAGGATGCGGATACCAGGGAATTGCTCAAGGCATCAGCATCGCCATTACCGCGTACGAAGCGCAAACCAGCGGCGATGGACGAGCTGGCTGAATTGATCACTGAACTCACTGAGCAAATGCATCAAGCCGCGTCGGAATTGCAATTCGAATTGGCGGCACGACTGCGAGACGAGATTGGCGAGTTGAAGAAGGAACTGCGACAGATGCATCAAGCCGGCGCTCTGTGACCGCAATTCCGGCCACAGAGCCGGTGACCCTGGTGCACCTGTCTCCTGTGCCGGTATCCGGTTCGGGCTCAGTCCCTACGTGGCTGTGGATATGTGCGGCATGCTTCTTGGCCGTGATCGTGGCTGTGGACGTTATCGCCGGTCGACAGAGCACCGTGGCAATGTCCAAGACGGCTGCCGCATGCTGGATGTGCGTGTACATCGGTTATGCAGCCGCCCTGGCATTGGCGATCGGCTGGTCCACTCAATGGAGCCAGGCCGGACTTTTCATCTCGGGGTACCTCACTGAATCGTCGCTGTCAGCAGACAACCTGATCGTGTTCATGCTCATCATGTCTGGGTTCGCGGTACCGAAGTTTCGCGAGCAGGAAGTTCTGCTCTTCGGAATTGTGTTGGCGTTGATCCTGCGGATGTCGCTTATCGCCGCCGGTTCAGTACTGATCGGTGTCTTTAGCCCGGTGATGCTGGTGTTGTCCATTGTGCTGGGTTGGACTGCTATCAAGGTGTGGAATCAGGAACGGGACGGGCTCTCGGAGCTGCCGAGACCCATCCGGCATCTGATTGATCGCACATCCGAGCCTGACGCGTTCGCCAGCAATCGCCTCTGGGTGCATACGCCTGAGGGACGACGGCTGACTGCATTCGCTGCGGTGATCGCGGCCTTGGGTATCACTGATCTGCTGTTTGCCCTTGACTCAATTCCAGCAATATTCGGCATCACACAAGTGGCCGCCATCGTGATTGCTGCAAATGTCTGCGCCCTCATGGGGTTGCGCCAGATGTACGTACTCCTAGCGTCGGCACTTGCTCGCGTTCGGTATCTCACTCGTGGCCTGGCAGTCGTTTTGGGCTTCATCGCAGCCAAGATGCTCCTGTCCTTCATCGCCAGGCACGTTGGTCTTTCGTATCTAGACCTGCCGAGTTGGGTATCCCTGGTCATCATCGTTTCCGTGCTGACGTCCACGTGGGCGCTGAGTCTTGGAACACATGAGCCTAAAGCGTGACAGGGGCAGTTTCCGAAGCGATAATTGCCGTATGCCAGACATGAGTACCGCATTGCGACACGCTGCGTGGGCTGACGAAAAGCTGTTTCACTCGCTGTCAACACTGCCCATTCGGGCCTTGGCAGCGACCTATGGGCCTCCTGAGTGGACTGTGGCTCACATGGCCCGTCATATCGTGGACGGTGCTGAATGGTTTCGATACTGCCTCTCGGGGGTTTCCTGGAGCGAGTTGCGCTTGCCTGAAGATGTCGCAGACCTTCAATCGTTGTCTGGCCACCTTGCGAGTGTGAACGCGGCCCTCATCGAGCAGGCAGGGCTGCCGGAGGAGTTGGTGAGTTTCACAGACGAAACAGGGCCGAAGCATGTCTACCGATCAGTGATACTGGCGCAGGCGGCACTGCATGCAACGGAGCATCGCGCTCAAATTGCGTGTGCTCTGGAGGTAAGCGGCTTTGCTGGGCTTTCACTCGATGCCATAGATGTGTGGAGTTTTGCGAGCAGCGAATCTCGTGATGGTCGTTGAGCCCTGTGTGCTGGCTAGACCTGCTCAGGGTTGCTCGTGGTCCCGAACAGCGGCGACCCTGCCGGTGAAGCGGCTACCACCTCCGCTGCCACCATTGCGAAAGGTTCGGTCGTTCTGCGCCCAGTGTGGTGTCCGAACCGTGACCGGGGTAGATACAGGTGCTATCGGCGAACCGATCGAACACCTGGCGTTTCACGGCGTGGTATAGCTCGGCGAAATCTTCTGGGGACTCTGTTTTGCCGATTCCACCTGGGAAAAGGCAATCCCCTGTCCATATGTGGGACTGTCCGTCCTCTGCCCGATATACCAGTGCCAGGGATGCCTCAGTATGGCCACGTAGCACCAGACACTCAAGCTCCTGGTCGCCCACTGCGATCAGGTCACCGGGACCAACGAATCGATCTGTCTCGACCGAGATCAAGCCCGCGTCAATCTGTGTGGTGATCGTCTGCGCCGAAGTGCTTCGCTGCACTTCCTCCAGCGCCTGCCAGTGATCTCGATGGCGGTGCGTGGTCACGATGGTCTCCAGTGGAGCTGGACCGATCCAGTTCAACAGAGCCTGGGCATCTGCAGCAGCGTCAATCAGCAGGCGCTGGCCCGTACTCGTGCACGTCAACAAATAGGCATTGTTATTGAAGTCACCCACGGCAATCTTGCTCATCGATAGTCCGCCCAGGCTCAGTTCCTGGGATGGACCGCCGACGATGACGACTCCGGTGTACATGCCTGAAGTATCTCCTAGTCATCTCGGTGGCGATGGGCGCCACCGCGGCTGTCGGTATAGATTGGCCGCACCAACTCAGAAAGGGGTGCTCGTGGGGGACCAGCTGGTCGTCCGAGGTGCCCGTGAGCACAACCTCAAGAACGTCTCACTGGAGCTTCCGCGCGATGCCCTGATCGTTTTCACGGGCCTATCCGGATCGGGTAAGTCCTCGCTGGCGTTCGACACGATCTTTGCCGAGGGGCAACGACGATATGTGGAATCCTTATCGGCCTATGCCCGCCAGTTCCTTGGCCAGATGGATAAACCGGATGTCGATTTCATCGAGGGGTTGTCCCCTGCGGTCTCGATTGACCAAAAGAGCACCTCGAAGAATCCTCGGTCAACCGTTGGCACCATCACTGAGGTGTACGACTATTTACGGTTGCTCTACGCACGAATTGGAAAGCCACACTGTCCCATTTGCGGCGATGCAATCGCGCGACAGAGCCCCCAGCAAATTGTGGATCAGGTGCTCGAGCTCGAGGAGGGAACACGTTTTCAGGTTCTCGCACCGGTTATCCGAGAGCGAAAGGGAGAGTACGCGGATCTGTTCCGGCAGTTGGTGACCCAAGGCTTTTCCCGAGTGCGGGTCGATGGTGTCGTCTTTGCACTCGAAGAGGTGCCGTCGCTCAAGAAGCAGGAGAAGCACTCAATCGAAGTGGTCGTCGATCGACTAGCGGTCAAAACCAATGCTCGGCGTCGTCTGACTGATTCAGTCGAAACCGCCCTACGTCTTGCGTCCGGTTTGGTTGTTCTGGAGTTTGTCGACTTACCGGAATCAGATCCTCATCGGGAGCGTCAGTATTCCGAGCATCTTGCATGTCCCAGAGATGGGCTGTCCTTTGAGGAGTTGGAGCCTCGGTCGTTCTCGTTCAACTCACCCTTCGGTGCCTGCCAGGTGTGCTCCGGGCTGGGAACCCGGAGGGTGGTCGACCCCGAACTGCTGATCGCAGATCCGGATTTGACACTTGCCGAAGGGGCGATCGGCGTGTGGTCCGGTGGCAATGTCTCGGACTACTTCAAGCGCTTGCTGGAGACACTCTGCGATGAGCTTGGTATCGACATGCAGGTAGCCTGGGCGAAGTTGCCTGCGCCGGCACGAAAGGCAATCCTGTACGGGCATCCCACAGAGGTGCACGTACTTTACAAGAACCGTTACGGGCGTCAACGTAGCTACCACACGATCTACGAGGGCGTCGTACCCTGGATCGAGCGCCGTCACAGTGAGTCAGAATCTGACTCATCTCGAGAGCGATTCGAAGGCTACATGCGCGAGGTGCCATGCGCTGCGTGCGAGGGTGCGCGGTTGAAGCCGCTGACGCTTGCGGTAACTATTTCCGGAAAATCCATCGCGCAGATTGCGGCTTTACCCATCGGAGAGTGTGCCCAATTGCTTGCCGGGCTCAAGCTTTCCAAGCGCGATATGACCATCGCCTCCCGTGTCCTCAAGGAGGTGAATGAGCGCCTGCAATTTTTGATTGATGTCGGCTTGCATTACTTGTCCCTGGATCGCCCAGCTGCCACCCTTGCCGGAGGAGAGGCACAGCGTATTCGGCTGGCCACCCAGATTGGGTCAGGATTGGTCGGCGTCCTGTACGTACTGGACGAGCCAAGTATCGGGTTGCATCAACGTGATAATCGACGACTGATTGACACGCTGATCCGCCTTCGAAATCTCGGCAACACGCTGATTGTCGTCGAGCACGACGAGGACACGATCCGCACGGCGGATTGGGTGGTGGATATCGGTCCAGGCGCAGGCGAGCATGGTGGAAACGTCGTTGTGTCGGGAACCGTTGAAGATTTACTTGGCAATGCCGAGTCCCTCACTGGCGCGTACCTCACCGGCAAGCGCTGCATAGAGATCCCGGCGAGCCGTCGTACCGGCAATGGGAACACGATTTCTGTCGTGGGAGCCAGCGAACACAATTTGCGCAAGGTGTCTGTTGATTTTCCGCTGGGGACCTTGGTCGCTGTCACTGGAGTTTCCGGCTCCGGCAAGTCCACGTTGGTGAATGATGTCCTCTACAACGTACTTGCTCGAGAACTGAACGGCGCTCTCACCATCCCCGGTCGTCATAAGAGGGTCACTGGTCTTGAACATGTGGACAAGGTCGTGCATGTGGATCAAAGCCCAATCGGACGCACTCCTCGAAGTAATCCAGCAACCTACACCGGCGTGTTTGATCACATTCGCAAGCTGTTCGCGGAGACTCCAGAAGCCAAGGTGCGGGGGTACATGCAGGGGCGATTTTCATTCAACGTCAAGGGCGGTCGCTGCGAGGCCTGCGCCGGTGATGGCACGATCAAGATCGAGATGAACTTCCTGCCCGATGTCTATGTCCCGTGTGAGGTGTGCAACGGGGATCGCTATAACCGCGAAACGCTCGAGGTGCACTTCAAGGGAAAGACCATTGCTGAAGTACTGAATATGCCGATTGAGGAGGCACTCGATTTCTTTAGTGCGGTTCCCCCGATCGCTCGTCACCTTGCCACATTGGTGGACGTTGGCCTGGGCTATGTACGAATGGGTCAGTCCGCTCCTACCCTTTCCGGAGGCGAAGCGCAACGGGTGAAACTGGCAGCAGAATTGCAAAAGCGATCAACCGGGCGAACGATCTACGTGTTGGACGAGCCGACCACTGGACTCCACTTTGAGGATATTTCCAAGCTCTTGGGAGTCCTGCACTCCCTGGTCGACAAGGGAAATACAGTCGTAGTGATTGAGCACAACCTCGATGTCATCAAGACCGCCGACTGGATCATTGACATGGGGCCGGAGGGTGGATCAGGTGGCGGCACCCTAGTCGCTGCCGGAACCCCAGAGCACGTCGCCGGAACCCCTGGCAGCCACACCGGCGCCTTCCTTGCCGAGATCTTGCCCACTCCCGCAAAGCGGCGCAAGGCTTAGCATGCCCGATCCGGTCAGTTATCGACCGGCGCAGGGGGAGATCCCGACCCTGCCCGGGGTATATCGCTTCCGCGATGCCCACGGAACAGTCATCTACGTCGGTAAAGCCACGAACCTTCGCTCACGCCTGACCAGCTATTTTGCGGATCCGGCCACCCTGCACCATCGCACCGCATCCATGGTGACCACTGCCGCATCGGTGGATTGGGTGACGGTCGCCAACGAGGTTGAGGCGCTGACGCTGGAATATGCCTGGATCAAAGAGTTCGAACCGCGATTCAACGTCAAATATCGTGACGATAAGTCCTACCCCATGGTCGCAATCACCATGCAGGACGAATTTCCGCGAGTCATGGTCGTCCGCGAGGCAAAACGAAAGGGATCACGGTATTTCGGTCCCTACGCGCATGCATGGGCCATTCGCCAAACCCTCGATGAGCTCTTGAAGGTTTTTCCCATGCGCTCGTGCTCAAGCGGTGTATTTCGTTCCGCGAAACAATCCGGACGACCGTGCCTGCTCGGGTATATCGACAAGTGCGCCGCACCCTGTGTCGGGAAAGTCAGTCCCGCGCAACATCGTGCTATTGCGGAGGACATGGCTGCGTTCTTGTCCGGTCAATCAGATCGGTTCGTTCAAGAACTCGAGCTCGAGATGGCTGATGCGGCCAACCGCCAGGAGTACGAATTGGCAGCACGACTCCGCGATCGCATTGGAGCCTTGCGTATCGCCCTGGAGCGGAATGCGGTGGTCTTTGCCGACGGGACTGATGCAGATCTGATCGCATTGGCTGAGGATCCTCTGCAGATCGCGGTACAAGTGTTCCACGTCCGTAACGGAAGAATTCGCGGTGAACGAAGTTTTATCGTTGAGCGTGCGGATGATCTCGCAATCGATCAATACTGCCAGCGAATTCTGCAGTTCCTCTATGGGCAGGACTACAAGCCATCGATCCCTAAGGAGGTGCTCCTTTCCTCAATGCCAGCGCAGGCTGATGTGGTGATCGAATGGTTGGCACTGGAGCGCGGTGCTGCCGTTGATTTGCGTGTTCCGCAACGTGGCGACAAGCGAGCGCTGATGGACACTGCGGCGACAAACGCGGTGAGTGCATTGGCACTTCATAAGATGCGCAGGTCAGCTGATCTGACGTCGCGCAGTCTGGCACTGGCCGAATTGCAAGACGCCTTGTCATTGCCGGAAGCACCATTGCGCATCGAATGCATTGACATCTCAACCCTACAGGGTTCGGACACGGTGGCTTCATTGGTGGTCTTTGAGGACGGGCTGGCACGCAAATCGGATTATCGGACGTACATCATTAAGGGTCCTCGCACCGATGACCTCGCTTCAGTCGCAGAAGTAGTGACCCGCCGATTCGGTCGAGCCACTGGGGATTCGTCATGTACGGATACGCCCTCTGCAGGGATCCAGCATGCTGAGGCGACCCCGACTGCAGCAGGCAATCCCTCCGATGCTCCAACCCCTGTGCGTGGGTCGGTACCTGCGGAGGGTGCGCCGCGCAGTCGTGTGGGATATGTGCCAGGCCTACTGGTGATTGATGGAGGGGAGCCCCAGGTCAATACTGCGCAGGCCACCCTGGATGCCCTGGGAGTCAAGATTCCTGTCGTAGGACTGGCCAAGCGCATGGAGGAATTGTGGCTTCCGGGCCAGTCAGATCCAGTGATCTTGTCGCGTACGTCCGAAGCGCTGTATCTCGTTCAACGTATCCGAGATGAGGCTCATCGGGTCGCAATCACCTTTCATCGAAAGCGTCGATCCAAGCGACAGGTCTCTAGTGCACTTGATGGGATTCCAGGTCTTGGACCTGCGAAAGCAAAAGCACTCCTGAAGCACTTCGGCTCAGTGAAGAATGTCGCGGCAGCAGGATCACAGGATTTGCAGCAAGTCAGCGGAATCGGACCTGCACTTGCTGACACAATTGAGTCTGCGTTGCGTCGGACAGGGCAATCACAAGCAGTCACTACTCAGGAGACAACATGAGGCCTGAAGGCTCAGCCAGGTTCCAGGTTGCCTTGGTGACCGGAATGTCCGGCGCCGGACGATCCACCGCGGCTCGGGCACTGGAGGACCTTGGCTGGTTCGTGATCGATAACCTGCCGCCGTCGTTACTCGCGCAAAGCATCGAACTCGCTGCCTCAAGTCCTGACATCACCCGGGTTGCGGTCGTAGTGGATGTACGCGGAGGGTCGATGTTTTCGAAACTGACATCCGCGTTACAGTCATTGCCGACCGATCAGTATTCGGTAAGAACGCTGTTCCTTGAAGCCACAGATGAGTCCTTGGTTCGACGCTTTGAGTCCTCAAGGCGCCCACATCCGCTCCAACAGGCTGGTCGAATCGTCGATGGGCTCGATCGCGAGCGGCGACAACTGGGTGATCTGCGCGCTAATGCGGACATCGTTATCGATACCTCCACGATTAACGTCCACGAGTTGCGACGCAAAGTGGAAGCGGCGTTTGCTGACGCTGAACCATCCTCTCTGCATGCCACAGTCCTGTCGTTCGGATTCAAGTACGGAATTCCTGTCGACGCTGATCTGGTTGCGGATGTCCGCTTTCTGCCCAACCCGTACTGGGATCCGCACTTGCGGGATCAGACTGGATTGGATCGGCAGGTCGCCAATGCAGTCCTTTCGCAGCCAGCAGCAGGGGATTTCCTGGACGCATACGCGCATGTGCTCGAGATTGCACGCGAGGGGTATCTCACGGAGGGAAAGCGCTACGTCACCGTGGCCATTGGATGCACGGGTGGAAAGCACCGGTCGGTGGCTTCAGCGGAAGCGCTCGGGCAACGGCTTCGAAGCATCGGCATTCCGACTACTGTCCTCCATCGCGATCTGGGCCGGGAATGAGTCGCTTGATCGGTCGTAGACCGCGTGGTCCGGCGGTCGTGGCACTGGGCGGAGGCCACGGATTGTCTGCCTCACTCAAGGCCCTGCGTCGCATCACCGAGCACATCACTGCCGTTGTCGGCGTCGCTGATGACGGAGGGTCGTCTGGCCGGCTGCGCAAGGAGTTCGGGATGTTGCCACCTGGCGATCTGCGCATGGCGCTGGCCGCACTGTGCTCGGATGACACATGGGGCCGCACATGGAGCGAGGTGATCCAGCATCGTTTCGGCGGTCATGGGGATCTTGCAGGTCATTCACTAGGCAATCTGCTCATCGCCGCGCTGTGGGATCAAACGCATGACGCGGTCATCGGTCTGGATTGGCTCGGTGCCCTTCTCGGAGCACAGGGTCGCGTGCTTCCCTGTTCCTCGGTACCACTGGAGATCGTCGCCGATGTCGTCGGCCTGGATCCATCCCGGCCAGACCGCGTGTCAGTCGTCCGTGGACAGGTTGCGGTCGCCGCGACAGCAGGGCAAGTGGTTCGGCTCGCGCTGGAGCCAGCTGCGCCCCCGCCGTGTCCTGAAGCGTTGGAGGCCATCGCGGCCGCTGATGCGATCGTCTTGGGACCTGGCTCGTGGTTCACATCAGTTCTGCCGCATGTGCTGATACCGGCGCAGCTGGAGGCCATCAGCCATGCGAAGGCTCAACGGATCCTGGTGATGAATTTGGCACCGCAGCGCGATGCCGAGACCGCAGGAGTCTCGGCATCGGCCCAGATCCAAATCCTGCGTGAACTGGCACCAGAACTCCGGCTTGACACGCTCGTGGTTGACCCGCGGCATGTGGAAGATATTGATCAGTTGTCGGCTGTTGCCGGTGGTGCAGAAGTGGTTAGTGCGAGTCTTGCGTTCACAAACCCCGCTCAATCGGGGTATCACGATCCGGACCGGCTGGCCGTCGCACTTGGCTCCGCACTGGAAACGCTTCGGTAGACGACACGCCCGACCGCGTGTCGTGGCAGGATGCATGCATGGCGATGACCGCAGCAGTGAAGGACGAGCTCTCCCGCGTTGAGATGACGAAGACGTGCTGCCGCAAGGCCGAAGTCTCCACGATCCTGCGATTCGCCTCTGGGTTGCACCTCATCTCCGGGCAGATCGTGATTGAGGCAGACGTCGATGCGGGCGCCACTGCCCGTCGCCTTCGCAAAGATCTGTTCGAGATCTACGGGCACGACTCCGATGTAACCCTCGTGCAGGCCAGTGGTATTAGGAAGTCCACGCGATACCTGGTT
>CAIKZY010000061.1 GCA_903832025.1 uncultured Actinomycetes bacterium | reverse complement strand
GGTTGGGAGATGCCGTAGAGGCGCGCGACCTCCGTTTGCGAATTCCCGACTAGGACAGCATCGACGATCACCCGTTGCTTGGACATGCCCAGAAGGCTGTCCGATGCCCGAATTGGCCGTTATAACGATGTCCCGAGACATGCCATAAATATGTCCCCGAACAGCGCACTGTCCCCGCTACCAATCGGGAAAGGCGAACTCACAAAACCACCACCTCGGCCCGCGATGTGCACCGAGCCCCGGGGCAGCCCCATGCACCGTGCGCGCCGTTAACAACATCACGCCACAGCAACCTGCCTACTCCCCGGCTCCCGGTAACGGTGCAAGCGCGAAGGAGTCCCGGGCCATGACCATCACCACTGCTGTCAATGTGATCACCGAACTTGGCCGACATTGTTCAGGTCAAGGCGGACGCCTGACGGTTAATTTGCGTACTTGATGCCGAGTCGCTTGGCTTTGAGAGCACCTCTCCACCTGCAGGCTTGGAGCGGCGCCTGACGAAGGCACTGTCACTGCGAACAGGCTTTGCGGTCCCTTGGCCAGATTTACCTCTGTTTAAGCCTTGCCTAATAATAACGCGGAGCGTTACTATAACCCGGTGATCGTCTCGTTCGCGGACCGCGACACTGAGCGCCTGGCCTCCGGCCAGCGAGTTCGCAGGTTCGCGTCCTTCGAGTCGATCGCACGAAGGAAATTGAGGCAGTTGGATATTGCTGGCCGACTCGATGACCTCAAGGTTCCGCCGGGCAATCGTCTGGAGGCGCTAAAGGGAAATCGCAATGGCCAGATGAGTATCCGCATCAATGATCAGTGGCGTGTCTGCTTTCGATGGACTCAGGCGGGGCCTGCCGACGTCGAGATTGTGGACTATCACTAGAAGGAGGACGGGCAATGGCGAAGAGTGCTGTGCTGCTTGATCCGGTTACGCCGGGGGAGTTGCTCTGGGAAGAGTTCATGGTTCCCATGGGCCTATCTCGCTACCGGCTGGCAAAGGAGATCGGCGTGCCGGCCCCGCGCATTGGTGACATCGTCAGCGGAAAGCGTGCGGTCACCGCTGACACGGACCTTCGCCTCTGCCGGTTCTTCAGCCTCTCCGACGGCTACTGGCTGCGGGCCCAGGCTGCTTACGACATCGAGGTCGCCCAACGCGAGCTTGCTCCTGAACTAAAGAAGATCAAGCCCTGGTCTCATACGGCGGCGTGATCTCGAAAGTGGGCGATGGGGGTGTAAGCCTGCACCCCGGGGGAATGCAGCCCTGGGCAATCTGCACCCATTCTCGCGGTGAGGTTGTGAAGTGCTTGTGTGTGCTTATTCGTATTATTTTGATACGCTTAAGCACATGAATGTGAGGGATCGGGTGTTCGAGCGAGCTGTGGAGCAGCACGGTTACATCACGACGCGTGATGCCCGAGCGATTGGCGTGGATCCGGCTCAGTTGCGACTGATGGCTGCTCGTGGGCGGCTGGAGCGCGTGGGCCGGGGTGCGTTTCGGGTGCCCGTATTGCCGCGTACCCGGCATGACGATCTGGCTGAGGCGGTTGCCTGGACGCTAGGCAGGGGCGTGGTTTCCGACGAGTCGGCGCTGGTGTTGCACGAGCTCTCCGACGTCAACCCGTCGCGCATTCACCTGACAGTGCCGCGCGCCAATCACCCACGCGGGGCGGGCGGTGAGCTGTACCGCCTGCATCGCCGGGACCTTGCCATAGGCGATGTCACCGAGGTTGACGATATTCCTGTCACCACGGTTGCCCGGACCGTCCGAGACTGCTTGGCCGGCGGCACCGACCCTTACCAACTACGACTGGCGCTCGATCAAGCCGAAGCCCAGGGTGAACTTCGTCGTGACGAGGCACGGGCATTGCGCACTCGCATCGACGCGCGGAGCACGAATAGCGGGAGACGCGCATGACGTTGCGTTATGACGCATCCCCTTCGAATCTGCGGGCATTGCGAGATCGCCTGGCGGCCGCTGCCAAGCGCGAGGGAATCGTCTTTGGTCGGCTCCAGCAGCATGTCGGGGTTCTGGTCGTCACCCAGTTCTTCTCGGCGCTGACCGACGATCACGGCGACCCGCTGCTTCTGGTGAAGGGCGGTGTCTCCCTGGAACTGCGGCGAGGCATCCCGGAGTCCCGAACGTCTAAGGACCTTGACGCAGTCATTCGAGGTGACATCGCTGCCGTCCACGAAATGCTCGCCGAGGCAGGAGCGCAAGGGTGGGAGGGATTCACTGCCGCGTTCACACCACCGGTTGCATTCGAGGTTCCGGCGTTGGGCTCTGATGCGTTCCGATTCACTGCGAAGATCAACTACCAGGGCAAGCCCTTCGTGTCGGTACCGATCGAGGTCTCTCCGATTGAAGCGGGTAACGGCGATTCTTATGACAAGGTCAGTTCCGAGGCCCTGGCGCTCGTGGGTCTACCGAACAGCGAGGCTGTCCCGTGTATGACGTTGCCCTGGCAGATCGCACAGAAACTCCACGGTTGCACCGAATCTACCGAAGAGCCTCGGGCCAACGACCGAGCTCACGATCTAGTTGACCTGCAACTTCTTGAAGCCCTGCTTGTTGACGAGCCCCTTGACGACACGCGTGCGGCATGTGTCGCGGTTTTCGCTGGCCGGAGCAAGCACCAATGGCCACCTGTGCTCGTTGCGTTGCCGCATTGGCCGTCAATCTACGTTCGGGCGACGGAAGGCCTCGACCAGCTTGGCCTCGCAACGGACATCGAGCAAGCCGTCCTGCGGGTCCAATCCTTCGTCGACCGGATCGAGAATTCGAAATGAGAGTGACGACGAAAGTGTGCGGGGTAGGTACAGGCTTGCACCTACAGCGGAGTGCAGAAGGGGGTGCGCAAGTGACTGTTTGTGAGGGTAAGTCGCCGTGCACACAACCCGTGCTGCCAAGCGTTGATCCATCCAGCGAAATTGCGCGATGCTTGTGGCATGGAGGAGGGGCTGCAGGTACGCGCGGGAGTATTCATTCCTGCGTCAGAACTGTCGTGGTCGTTCTCCCGATCCGGTGGGCCTGGTGGTCAAGGTGTCAACACCACCGACTCGCGAGTTCAACTCACCTTCGACCTCGCCCGTAGCCCCAGTATTCTGGAGACCTTTCGTGCACGAGCCTTGGAACGTCTGGCCGATCGACTCAGACACGGCTGCCTCACGATCACGGCATCGGAACATCGAAGTCAGTTTCAGAACCGCCGTGAGGCTGAACAGCGGCTCGCTGAAGTACTGCGAGAGGCCATGGCTCCACCACCTCGAACACGACGCGCCACAAAGCCGACGAGATCCGCGACGGAGAGGCGGATCAAGGAGAAGAGGGCGCGAGGCGAGACCAAACGGCTCCGCGGTACCACCGATAACTGAGCCGTGCGCGAAGAGTGCTGGTCTACTAACACCTACGAGACGACTGCATTCAGTTGTCAGTACTTCTCATTGATAACGAGATCCCCTGCGCCCTGCGTAAATGCGGCCTTGGCATCAATGACCTTGTCCAAGGCCGTGACGGTGTTCTCGGCATTGAGGCGGTATCGAGTAGTACTCGTGTACGCAAGTTCGTTCGATGCGATGAGTGTTGCAGTGTCGACAGTGATCCACGTCAGAGTGGTGGGCGTATCTGCCTCAATCGACCACGTCAACGCGCCCTTGGTGACCGGCTCAGCACCACCAAAGTAGTTGATGTAGGTAGAAGCCGTGCCTTTGTCACCGACGGTCACTGAGGTGGGGAAAGCCTGTAGATCCGAGTAGACGTAGCTTGGCGGGTTGCTGCCATCGGTCATGAGGCCCACTGTGGCTGGGTCCCAATAGATCTTCTCAATGCCGTCTGGTTGCCCGGCATTGCTGTTGTAGAAGGCGGTACAAAATGGAGTCGGATTGACGAGAGTGTCTTTCTCGGTTTCGCTAGAGATCAAGGCCGGAAGACCAGCGAGGCTTTCCCCTGAAACTGTCGGAGTAAATTGGCTCTCCTGACATACCCGTGGGTCATGCGGGGTGACGGCCGGGGAGTTGGGGTCGGTGTCCGCCGAGGCTGAGCATGGCGAGGGCGATGAGGGCGTCGACGTTCTTGAAGCCGAACGCGATGCGGGTGATGAGCCGGATCTTGGTGTTCACCGATTCGATGAGGGCGTTCGATAGCCGATGGGCGATGGCGTTGAGGATCAAGTCCCGCGCCTTCTTGATGCTGCGGGCCAGCTTGGTGAACGCGGGAATCTGGCAGCGCCTTGCCCAGCCCAGCCAGAGGTCGAGTGCTTCGACCGCGTCGTCGTAGGGGAGGTGGAAGATGGTGCGCAGGCCTTCCTTCAATAGGTAGGCGCGATAGAGCTTCGGGTCGGTCGTCGCGATCCAGGCGAGCTTGGCGTGCTGACGGTCGGTGAGGTCCTCGGGGTTCTTCCAGAGCGCGTAGCGGGAACGCTGCAGGCTGCGGGCCCGATCGGCCGCGGGTCGTTTCGGGGAGTTCGCCGTGCGCGGCCCACGCCGTGGCCGAGGCTCGGATCGTGCGGTTGCGCGGGCGGTGCGCCACGCCTCGATCCGGACCTGGTCCAGGGCGGCGGTCGCCCATTGGACGATGTGGAACGCGTCGGCGCAGACCACCGCGTCGGGGATCCGCTCCGCGACGACGACCGCGATCCAGTCCGCCCCATCGGCGGAGACGTGAGTGATGGCCGCGCTTCTGTCTTCGCCGAGGGCATCGAAGAAGGCACGCAGGGTCGCGGCGCTGTTCCCGGGCGCGGCCCAGACCAGCCGCCCGGAATCGTGGTCCACGACAACGGTCAGGTATTGCTGGCCACGCCGGTAGGAGATCTCATCGATCCCGATCCGCGCCAGTCCCTCGAGCCGATCCACGGCGCCGCCGGTGTCGGCCCAGACCCGCGCCACGATCGATCCGACCGTGCGCCACGCGACCCGCATCAGCCGGGTGACCGCGGTCTTGGAGGTGACCGTCGCCAGCCACGCGACGGTGTCGTCGAAGTCGCGGGTATGCCCGGCGTCGCCTCCGCGCCCACGGCACGGAGGCGACCGTCACCCCCTGCCGGCGGCAGCTGACCCGGGGCGCCTCGGCCTCCACGAACGCCTGCACCGTCCCCAGGTCCAGGGCACGCCAACGGCGCCGGCCGTCCCCGTGATCGAAGCCCGGGCTGCGCCGCCGGCAGGTCCCGCAGCGCCCACGACGCGATGCGGTCGGCCGAACGTGCACGACAACGACGCCCGCGTCGTCGTCGAACTGAACGCTTTCCACGACAGTGTTCTTCAGCCCCAGCAGGGCACGCCATACCCTTGTTTCCTGCACGCCGTTCTCCGCTCCAGATTCCAGGTCCTAGACAGCCCGAAATCTATTGCGAGAGCGGCGTGCACCTATTTCACGGCAGGGTCAAAGCACCCACGGGTATGTCAGGAGAGCCACTATTTGTCCCCCTAAATAGAGGGTCAGTTCGAGATAGGACTACTTTTAATCCACGATCGGGATACCTGCTGCAGTATTCTCCTGCTATCTAGGGATAGCGAAGGGAATAACCGTGGCTCGCAGAGTGCCCGTTCAACAGCGAAGCATTGAATCAATGAATCGCATGCTCGACGCCGGAGAGCAGTTGTTCTACGAAGGTGGCAGCCCCGCCCTCACCCTCGAGTCAGTCATTGACCGCGCTGAAACTTCTACCGGCTCCTTCTACGCGCGATTCGGCGACATGCGCGGCTTCCTTGATGCCATGCACGAACGCGTCCTCGACATGCTTGGGGCCGAAGTTCTGCCAATCCTCGGCAAGGCTGCCATGGAACCTGATCTCGAATCCTCCATGCACAAGGCATTCACGGGAGTTTTCGAGGTAATCGAGCGGCACAGGGTGCCTCTCTACTTTTTTGCAGTAGGCAACTCACACGATCCCGAATGGCGTCAGATGGGCACCCAGTTCACTCTCGGGATAGGTGACGTCTTTACCCAGCTGATCAAACAACACCTGCCGAAGTTAACGAGCGCTGCCGACAAGCGTCGCATTGATATGGCCGTGCGTATGAGCATTGCCTCAGTGTTCCAGCAGATCATGCTCGACCAGGAAGAAATCTCACGCGTGAACATCGGCCGCAAAGTCGTCGCAACTGAATACGCCAACATCGTGTGCGCTTACCTGCGCGCAAAGCCTGCCAAGTAGCGGCACAACTACGAACTACGTCCGCAATAGGGCTGTGTCAGTGTGGAAAATGAGTCAGGGCGTTCGAGACCTAATTGATCTCGAACGCCCTCGACAAGACTGACGTGACGGAGCCGTGATGGGCTCAGGCGGGGACTGAGGCCCCGCTGGTGACTGCCTGCGGGGCGCTCTTCGCGATTCTGTTGCGATCGGCCATGTAAGCCCATACCGCCACCGCAATCTTGCCGAACTCTAGGGCTACTCCCACAGCGTTTTCGGAGTTGAGCAGCAGGAGCATCAACTGACCGTTATAGAAAATCGCAAATGCGTAGGCGAAGGTTCGCGCCGCGGGCATCTTTCGGTTGAGAATGATGATTGCGGCAATGACCTGGCCGACCGGCAGCAGATAGAAAACCCAGGTGTTCGACGCGTCCATTTTTTCAGCGATCTTGACTATTTCTGGCGGGCCGGTAACGGTGAGCCACAACACCGTTGACCCGATCATCCCACCGCACAGGAAGATGGTGGGAATCCAGTAGAGCACCTTGTGGGACTGCCCCCGCTTTAGTTACCTCGCGGGGTTGAGGTTTTAGGCCGCGAGTGCGACCTGTTTGTAGATGGTCTCAAACTCGATTGGGGTGAGTTTGCCGAGGCCCCTTTGTCGCCGTCGACGGTGGTAGGTCCGTTC
>CAIKZY010000060.1 GCA_903832025.1 uncultured Actinomycetes bacterium | reverse complement strand
GAACGGACCTACCACCGTCGACGGCGACAAAGGGGCCTCGGCAAACTCACCCCAATCGAGTTTGAGACCATCTACAAACAGGTCGCACTCGCGGCCTAAAACCTCAACCCCGCGAGGTAACTAAAGCGGGGGCAGTCCCACGCGGCATCACTGATCACTGCTGATGGCACCGCACCCACTGATGGTGCGGTGCCAGCGGCGGTCCAGGTGTAGCCAGCACGCACCCCCTGCGGACCCTGTGCTGATGCGCTGTCTGGCACATCAGGTCACAGCGTTCACGTGGCTGTCATCAGTGGAATGTGCCTGAACGGCGTACACCGGTTGTCGCTCGGCAGTGCCACGGTGCCAGCATGTAGGCACAAGTTGATCGACCGTGGCTCCGGCCGCCCCAGAATCAGCGCTGCCTTGGCGAAGAGAACTTCAGGTGCCGGTGTCGACCGGTGAGAACCGTGAACCGTGGGGTGCCTGTTGTTCTACACTCCTGCTGATTCCAGGCGTCGACCTGATTCCGGGAATCGTCCCAGCACTGACGTTGCGCGATGTCTCCCAGTGCACCCGGCACCTGTTGAGGAGCGTCATGTGTAGTCGAGTGACCTATATCGGTCCCGCAGGGTCTGTCGTCACCGGGCGGACCATGGACTGGTTCATGAGCCTGCAGATCGCCGCGTGGTCGTTGCCCACAGGCATCCCACGCGAGGGCGGATCAACGCAGAAACCGTTTCGGTGGACATCACAGTTCGGCTCCGTGGTCACCACTGCATACGACGGCATCGCATTCGATGGCCTGAATACCGCCGGTCTGGCCGCAAATCTGCTCTACCTTCCCTGCAGCGAATACGGCCCACGGGATCCCTCACGGCCCGGGATGAGCGTTGCCGCCTGGGTGCAATACGTCCTGGATAGCTTCGCCACTGTCGCCGATGCCGTTGCGACGCTGCAGCACGAGCCGTTCCAGGTGGTCGGCATCAACGTCCCGGGCGACGTGCCACCCACAGCACACATCTCCATCTCCGACGCCACCGGTGAATCCGCGATCTGCGAATACATCGACGGCAAGCTCGTCATTCATCACGGACGCCAGTACCAAGTCATGACGAATGAACCAACGTTCGACAAGCAACTTGCCCTGGCCGAGTACTGGATGGAACTGGACGGTCAGATGCTGCCCGGAACCGGACGGGCAACGGACAGATTCGTGCGAGCAAGCTGGTACCTGGCCAACGCCAGAGCCACTGACGATGAAGTCGCAAGCGTGGCAACGGTCATGTCCATCATCCGCAACGTGTCTGTCCCCATGCTGGATGGCTTTGATCCGGAGCATCCAAACCTGTCCTCAACGATCTTCCGTGTCGCCAGCGACCACACCAGGTTGCGATTCTTCGTGGAGCTCGCCGATTCCCCGAATGTGTTCTGGATCGCCTTGCCGAGCTGACCTTCGACGCAGGAAGCGCTGTTCGCCGATTGGAAATCGATGGTGGGCCGGTGCGCTCCGGGGAAACCTCAGCACTGTTCCAGGAGCAAGCAGGTCCCTATGCATTTGTCGGCGAATGCGAACAGCCAAGTCGACCGGTCACGACCTGAAGGGAAGACCTCTCACCGAATTCCAGACAGCAATCCGACGGCTTCTTGGCTCGGCGGATGCCATCACGCTCCGTCCTGCGACTGGCCACGAAGCCGCAATCCCGACCTCAGTGGGCTATCGGAGGCGGATAGGCTGAGGCACCCGGCTCCGTAGCTCAGGGGATAGAGCAGAGGTTTCCTAAACCTTGTGTCGGATGTTCGAATCATCTCGGGGCCACGTCGGACAGATCGAGGCTGCTTATCGCGGGTTACTGCGAATTGATACGGGCGAATGCGATGAAGTCGCGATTCCACAATGCGCTGAGCAGCGACTGCACCATGGTCTGATCCACACCAGGGCCGGCTACCGCCCGCGCGGCGACCACGATGTCATCAATGGTGCGATGACCGTCGATCTGTGCCACGATCGCGCGCTCGACCGGATCAAGGCGAAGTCGCCAGCCAGGCCGAACCAGGTCATCACCGTCCAGCCCGCACCGCAAGCGCATCAGCGGAATGTCCCGAACCGCCTGCAGGGACTGCGGATCCACCCGATACGACGACGTCGGACGTTCGGGGCGACAGGCAGTGAAGAAATGGCAGGCATTTCGGGTGTTGATCCGCTCCATGACCGACCATCGCTGTGCATCGGGAAGCAGGGCGATGGCGGCGCTGGCTGGGTTGGCCGAAACCGAGGGCTCATACGGTGACTTCAAGAACCACTCCTGGAAGACCAATCCGGCTGAGGTCACCAGGTTCAGGCAGTCCTCCACGGTGAAGCTGCGGTCTCGACCGTGGAGAAAGGTGTCCACGAGTCCTGCATCGAAGGTCAGGTCCGGGGCGATGGCCAAGTAGTCGCGCACCGGATGCTCATCAGGCAACGAAGCGATGACGTCCTTGACCATGGCCAGGGAACGCTCATCCTGACCAAGACCCAGATCGCGGAACAGTGCCTGCATGAGCTCCACGCCGATGCGGCCATAGCGCGCATAGAGCATGATCGCGATGACGCCATCGGGGCGCAGCACCTCGGCCAGGGCATTCATGCCCGTCTGCGGATCATCAAGGTGATGCAGGACTCCGGTGGAGATGATGAGATCGAAGTCATCCCCCAATTGGCCGGCTTCCTCGATGGGCATGCGCTGGAGGCGCAGGTTTTCCAGGCCGTACCGCTCCTGCAAATGGTGCTGATGTGCCAACGATGACTCGCTGACATCAATGCCGACGACCGTGGCGGAGGGATTGGTATACGCGATGACGGCAGCCTGGTTCGTGCCGCAGCCCGCAACCAGGATGCGCATGTCCGGTCGATAGGCACGATCGGGCCAGAAGATTCGGTGGGCGTGGCTGGGGTCGAACCACTGCCAGTTCGTCGCAAGCCACCCGGGCAGGTCGGCAATCGGCTCCGGATACACCCAGCGCTCGTACTGGCTGGCCACTACGTCGTGCCGGGGATCAACAGCCATGGGTCATGCCCTCTCGTTCGCTGACAACCTGATCGCGCCCAATAACCGGTGCAGGCCGACTGCGGCTCATGCCGTCCTGCCAAACACCAGCCAGCGGAAGTCGATCGGTGACTGATCGGGGCCGACATCGAACACGTCCAGCCCACGCACCCAGTTCTGATACCAGCTTGTCGGCGGCCAGGCCGCATGCGGCAGGTGCTCATGCTCGAAATCGTGAACGCTGTCGTCGGACAGCAACTCCAACGCAAGCCCTTCCATTGCCGCGGCGAGCTCATCGCGCGTGAACATACTGGTGTAGGTCTGCTGGCCCAATTGCCGTGCCGCGTCATCCGGATGAAAACCGTCCTTGGCCAAGAACACGTTCACCACCAGCCGTCCTGTTGGCGCAAGGCAGGTCGCGGCCATGTGGAACAGTCGGCGCAGGTCAGCCGTCGAGCGGAAGTCGGAGGTCACCTCCGACACCACGACCAAGGAGTAGTCCCGCCGCGTAACCGTCGCCATGGACAGTGCGTCGCCCTGGAGGGCCGCGATGTCCAGGGACTCCTGCTCGGCGGTGCTCCGCAGGATGTCCAACAGACGGCCACTGACGTCGAAGGCATCGACCGGATGACCGCGCCGGGCAAGGGCGACGCTGTTGCGGCCGGTGCCGGCTCCCACGTCCAGCACTCGGCACTGCGTGGGCGGACGGAGTTCCTCGGCCACTGACAGCACCCTTGCGTCGGCGTGCTGACCAAAGTACGGCGGTGTTCGGGTTTCCACCCATGCGTCGTAGGCACTGTCCAGGCTTAGCCAGCGGTGACTGACGCGGTAATTGACCGTGGCGCCGACGGGAGCCTGGTACTCAATCACGATCTCCGATCGAGGGCTGGCTGAGAAGGCGGTGGATAGCTCGGATTCCAGCACGGACTGCAGGTGGGCGCGCTGTGCTCCATCGAAGGTCACGCCCAGGGCGGCAAAGGTCTGCAGGCAAACGGTGACGATGTGCGGACCCAGTTACTGAGTGCATCTCCACCAGCACCACCGCTGCCGGCCACACCACCAACGAAGTTGGCGTTGCCTCCAGCGCCACCGTTCCCGCCGGTCGCGGCATGAGCCGACCCGGCACCGAGAAATACCCCGATACCGACACCGGCTACGGCAACGGCCAGTTGACCCAGCCGGATGGACTTGGAACGTTGAGCATTCTTTGGCATGCCCACAACGTAGTAGATTCAGCGAATCCACTGAGAAGAATTGACCTTTCGAACTAGGCATTGGAGCATCTCGTGCGCACGATTGACCACTGGATTGGCGGACAGCGCTCGGCGTCCACTTCGGGGCGGACCGCACCGGTGTTTGACCCGGCCACCGGCAAACAGCAGGCCGTGGTCGGCCTGGCCAGCGTCGAGGAAGTCGATGCTGCCATCGCAGCGGCCAAGGCTGCCTCGGTGACCTGGCGGCAATCGTCCTTGTCCAAGCGAGCTGAGGTCATGTTCACGTTCCGCAAGCTCGTCGACGAGCATCGGGACACGATCAACCAGATGATCTCCTCCGAGCACGGCAAGGTGCCCTCCGATGCCGGTGGTGAGTTGGCGCGTGGACTGGAGAACGTGGAGTTCGCCTGTGGCATCCCCAACCTGCTCAAGGGTGGGTACTCCGAGCAGGTGTCCACCGGAGTCGACGTCTACTCACTGAAGCAACCACTGGGTGTTGTCGCAGGCATCACCCCATTCAACTTCCCGGTCATGGTGCCGATGTGGATGTTCGCCAACGCGATCGCCTGCGGAAACGCGTTCGTGCTCAAGCCCAGCGAGAAGGATCCGTCGGTCACGTTGTTCATCGCCGAGTTGCTCGCCCAGGCCGGGCTTCCGGCCGGAGTCTTCACGGTCATCCAGGGTGACAAGGTCGCCGTGGATCGCATCCTGGAGCATCCGGATATCGCCGCGGTGAGCTTTGTCGGATCGACACCGATTGCCAAGTACATCTACGCAACCGGTACCGCCAACGGCAAGCGTGTTCAGGCTCTGGGCGGGGCAAAGAATCACATGGTCGTCCTGCCCGATGCCGACATCAATATGGCCGCCGACGCGGCAGTCAGTGCCGCGTACGGCTCCGCCGGTGAGCGGTGCATGGCCATCTCGGTCGTGGTGGCCGTCGGTGGAGTCGGTCCGGCGTTGATCGACGCGATCCGCCAGCGGCTGCCGAAGGTCAAGGTCGGACCGGGTACTGATCCTTCGGCAGAGATGGGTCCACTGATCTCGGCCGAGCATCGGGACAAGGTGGCCTCGTACCTCAACGGCGCGGCTGCCGAAGGTGCCACGGTGGTGGTGGACGGACGTGAGGCAGATCTGCCGGCTGAAGGCTTCTTCCTCGGCGTTTCCCTGGTCGACCAGGTCAAGCCCGGCATGAAGGTCTATGACGATGAGATCTTCGGGCCTGTCCTGGCAGTCACGCACGTGGACACCTATGAGCAAGCCGTGGACTTGATCAACACCCATCAGTACGGCAACGGCACCGCGATCTTCACTCGTGATGGCGGGGCTGCGCGGCAATTCCAGTTCGACATCAACGTCGGGATGGTTGGCAT
>CAIKZY010000059.1 GCA_903832025.1 uncultured Actinomycetes bacterium | reverse complement strand
GTGACCACCAGCGTCTTGGCGCTCATAGCTCATGTTGCTGCCGAACCCTTGCTGTTTCCCTCGCTGGGACCGACGATCTTCATCGTCTTCTACTCACCGTTGAGCCCGCAAGCCGCGCCAAGAAATGTCATTTGCGGTCAGTTGATCGGCATCGGGTGCGGATATGCTGCGCTGTGGGTCTTTGGGCTGCAGGACGCCACGGCGGACATCTTCCACATCAGCGGGCGGACGGTCGGCGCAGTCGTTCTCGCGTTGACATTGACCTTGTCCTTGATGGTCTGGATGAATGTGGTGCATGCACCGGCCGGTGCTACCACGCTGATCGTGGCGCTTGGACTGATTCACACAGTGCCGAGCCTGATTGCGCTGGTGGTAGGAGTCCTGGTCTGCGTGATACTGGCCTTCTGGATCAATCGGCTGGTCGGTATCCCGGTTCCGGCGTGGAAGCCCATTACCGGAGATCGGTTTCCTGTCCGACAGTGATCATGCCGGGATATTTGGGACCCATTGCGTCACCGGATGACCTGCCCCTGAACCCTCGATAGGCCCACGGCAACACGTCGACGGTCAACCAACGAACATCCTCGACCCGACGCGCGAGCCATGTTCGACGTCCACCATCGGCTTCAGGGACGGTGTATTGGTGGTGCGAATCACCCAGAGCATCAAGGACGGCACCGGCAACCAGTGCGTGACCGCACGTACTGAGATGGAGGCGATCCGGTGCCCACATCCAGTCCTCGTATATTCGTGGAAGATCCCACAAGTCGACAAGGACGGCATTGTGCCGAAGTGATGAACGGCGAATGCCATCGTTGTATTGCTCAGCCCGCTCACCTTGGCTGCCGACCAGCGACATGCGTCGACGTGGATCAAATCCGGCGAAGGTCACCACGGTCGCCCCGGTTGCGCACAATTGCGCCAGCGCGCAATCGAATGAGGCCGTCAAGGCGCTCACGGGCGACGTCAGCCGGACGATGTCGTTTCCCCCGGCGCCGAAAGAAATCAATGCTGGGGAAAGGGACAAGGCAACCGGAATCTGCTCTTCGCAGATCTCCGCGAGTTTGCGGCCGCGAACGGCCAGGTTGGCGTACTGCAGGCCGTCGGTGAGCTCAGCCAGACGGACAGCAACAAGGTCAGCCCAGCCTCGGACACTCCCATCGGACCGCTGGTCCATCAGGCCCTCGGTAAAACTGTCGCCCACGGCGACGAAAGACTCATACATGCGCACCCCTGACGGCACACAGTAGCCCGATGCGTGCTTAGAGTTGGGTGATGACGAACATGCGTTGGGACGTGGTCGTAGTAGGTGCTGGCCCGGCCGGGGCCATGGCAGCGTACGAGGCGGCACGTTCCGGTGCCAGCACGCTCCTGCTCGATCGACAGCGCCTTCCTCGCTACAAGTTGTGCGGCGGGGGACTGATCGGAACCTCGATGTCATCCTTGCCAGCGGGATTCCAGATGCCGGCGACCACCTCAGCGAGCAGCGGGCTGTTCTCGTTCGAATCCGGCACCGCGGTGCGACGAACAGCTGACGCCGCGTTCTTGCACATGGTGATGCGCAGCGACTTCGACGCTGAGTTGGTTCGCTGCGCTGAAGGAGCAGGAGCACGAGTGCAAGACAGCACTTCGGTCATCGGCGTGGATGTATCGGATGTGGATGGATGGGATTCCGAGATCCAATTGCGCTGTGATTCATCCGTTATCCGGGCCAGGACAGTCATCGGTGCTGACGGTTCCACCAGCCGCATCGCGAAGTTTGTCGGAGCCAGATTCGATCAGATTGATCTGGGTCTGGAGATTGAATTCGCACTCACCGATGCCCTGAAGGAGCGGTGGAAGGATGCTGTACTCCTGGATTTCAGCAGCATTCCTGGTGCCTATGGGTGGATCTTTCCCAAACCTGACCGGCTTACCGTCGGGGTGATCGCAGGCAAGGGGTTGGCCGTGCAGCAGCGGGAGTACTTGTCTGCGCTGATCGCGGCGCACGATCTGCAGGGGCAGCTCGTTGTGCACGAGGGTGGCCACCTCACCCGGGTGCGAGCGCAGGATTCACCAGTCGAACGAGCCGGATTGTTCCTGTGCGGGGACGCGGCCGGCCTGCTTGAACCGTGGACGCGCGAGGGCATCTCATTTGCCTTGCGCAGCGGCAGGCTTGCTGGTCGCACTGCAGCGGCCACAGCCAACACGCAACCGACCGCCACCTACACCAGTGCGTTGCATGACCTACTGGGTGAAGAGATGCGCGTAGGCGCCATGGCCCTGCGGGCGTACAGCAAGCATCCGAAATTGATTGCCAAGGCGTTGCAGCGAACCGGACGAGGTTGGGGTGCGTTTCAGCACCTGAGTTCGGGCGCAAGCACCTTCGGCGATCTTGGACAGCGTCGCTCGGTTCGAGCGGCCTTGCGATTTCTGGGCTAGGTAGCTGTCTGCGCAGCCGGTATCAACTGTTGGCACCGTTCACCGGCGGCAGTTCGACCTGGTGGGCTGCCCGGTCCGCGCAGGTAACGGACTTCGTTCTAGACTGCTGGGGCTATGAGCCAGATCAGTCAGCGCCTGCACGTTCCGGTGGTGTGGAGCGAGCTGTTTTTCGACCTCGTCGTCGCCTGCGCCATGTTGCTCATCTATGGCGGCTTGGCCAAGCATGTCAGCTGGGGAAACCTCCTGTGGTACGGCGGAGTCTCGCTGATGGTGTTCGCCATATGGACATCGATGGTCCTGATCAGCAATCGCCTGCCGAGCGATACTTGGAGTAGGAGGCTCCTGGCAATCGCCTTGATGATCTTGCTGGTGTATGCCGTGGCTTCAATGGAGCGCACACCGGAGGTGGATGGCGATAGCGGCATCGTTGCCCTTGGCCTCTCGCTGCTGGTGCTGTCCTTAGCGTGGTGGCAGACCTATCGGCACGCCCCCATTCACGTGGTGCAAGATCGGCTTCCGGCCATCTGGGCACTGGTAGGCGGTGCATTCCTGACGTCGTCAGCGCTGCTCCCGGATCGCTACAACGAGTGGATCTTCGCCATCGGAGCGCTCATTGGGCTCCTGCCGGTCTTCGTGGTGTACGTCCCTCAGATTCGTCACTCGGTGACGTTTGTGGCAAGTCACCTTGCCGAGCGCATGGGTCAGTTGGTACTCATCATGCTGGGAGAAACGTTCCTCGAGCTCGCGGTCTTGTTCAATAACGGTGCGTCACCGCGGACATTCGGTGTCATCTTGGTCTTGATCACGGTGGCGATCGTATGGTGGCAGTACATCTACGTGGTCAATCCCTTGGAGTTTCGCAGTAGTGGCGTTCGCCTGGACCTGTACTTCCTCGGCCATGCCTTGTTAGTCCTGGGGATTGGGTCATCGGCGGTTGCGTTGACACAGGTCGCATTGCAGACACACCATCCGCTGAGCACGCAGACCCTTGCCTTGATGCTCGCGTCATCGATGGCGACGACATATCTGGGCATGTGCCTGGTTGTCGCTCCCACTCGGCGACCCATTCGCCTGCTGACGATCCTGGTTCTGACCACACTTGCACTTGCTGTGGTGGGGGTGTTCATGCATTACGTGATCACTCCTGAACAAGTCATGATTGGGTTGGTGACCGGCGCCATCATGGCGATATGTCTCCTTGCCACCGGGTTCGCATCCGGGACCTTCCTTCCCAAACGCCCGTTGAGTCCGTAGTCACGAGCTGGGGACGTTGAGCGGAGCGTCCGCGTCCACCGCCGGGCCTAGACTTCGATGAGCCGTGCACACGCGCCTCACCAGTCAAGGAGCCTCGATGAATGAAAGCATGAACGCTGCTGAAGTCGGAAAAACCCCTGACGTGGTTCGGGGGCTGAAGGCCATTCCGTTCTTGTGGTTCGCGGGCAATGTTCGTCAGGCGATGGAGTTTTACACCTCAATTCTGCCCGACAGCCAGATCGTGTCCCATCAGCCAGGGGCAGACGGTGCCTGGCAATCGGGCACCTTCACGATCACCGGCCAGACCTACATGGCGTTCGACGGAGGCCCGATGTTTTCATTCTCTCCGGCAATGTCTCTGTTCGTGCAATGCCAGACCCAGGAGCAAGTTGATCTCCTGTGGGATCGCCTTGCGCGCGGCGGCACGCATGGCAGGTGTGGATGGCTGACCGATCAATTCGGCTTCTCCTGGCAGGTAGTGCCCGAAGCGCTCGGCCGGTTACTCGGTCAAGGGGACCAAGACGCGGCAGGTCGAGTCCAGGAGGCCATGATGCAGATGACCAAGCTGGAGATTTCCGTGCTGGAGGCGGCATCTACCGGGAGGCCATAGCCGACACCCCTGCGGCGCCAATGTTGCCACCCTGAGGCTGTGCTGAAGGAGGCCTCGTGATGGACACGGACTGGGCTCTTCAGTGGTGGAATCCACCTTGTTCGACGGTCACACCGCTCTGAGGGAGAACGCACCGTGTCGGTTCCACCAATCGCCACGCAGCGATCATGGATTCCGCGGTGTGCTGGAGGCCTGTGCCTGCTGGTGAGCTGCATCAACCTGCTCGCGCTCGCCGCGCCCGGACTGCATCGCCGTCTGGTGGGGTACCTGGATTTTGTCCCTGGCGTATTCGCGAACTCTGCGGTGCTGGGTACCGCAATGGCCGGCATCATGATGTGGCCGCTGGCCGGCGCCCTGGCTGCGCGCAAGCGCAGGGCTTGGCAACTGCTGACAGTGCTGATTGCTGTCTCCCTCATCGCCCGAATTCTGGCCCTGCAGCACCTGCACCTGCGAGCGTTGCTCCCCATGCTGGTCTCCAGCGTGCTCTTGCTCCTCCTCGTGATGTTCCGCAAGGACTTCTACGCACGCCCTGCAAAGATCAGGCTTCGCGGAGCGCTGCTGAACCTCTTGGTGATGGCTATCGTGGCTACGGCATTTGGGTACGTGTTCATTTCGGTCCGTGATCGAACTTTGATGCTGGCGATGGGACCAACGCAGCGACTGCTTGATACCTGGTTGGGACTTGTCGGCATCCCAACTGCCTACACGTCCGGTGATGCTCCGGCCGATGACATCACCTACTACGCACTCCTGGGATTGGGAATCGGCATTGGCATTGTCGTGCTGTACATGTTGCTCAGAGCGCCATCGCACCGTCAAGAGGATCACGGTGCGGATCTGGCTGACCTCGCACAACTCCTGAGCACGGATGCCGGATGCGGTTCATTGGATTACTTTGCTTTGCGCGGGGATAAGTCCGTTGTCTGGGCACCTTCGGGCCGTGCTGCCATCGCCTATGCGGTTGTCGGTGGCGTCATGCTGGTCAGCGGTGATCCCTTGGGTGATCGCGGCGAGTGGGCGACGGTCATGCGTCAGTGCCGGAGTATCTGCTTGGAGCACTCCTGGCTGCTGGCAGTGGCCGGTTGCTCGGAGCCGGCTGCGCAGATGTGGAGTCGAACGATCGACCTGAGCGCTCTGGAGTTCGGTGATGAAGCGGTGCTGGACACCGAGTCCTTCACCCTTGTCGGAAGGCGAATGCGGAACCTGCGTCATGTCGTGAATCGGATGCATCGAGCGAATATCACTGTCGATATGGCTTTGGTTTCTGACGTGAGCAGCCAGCAACGCATCGTCTTCCAGCAGTGCGCTGATCGTTGGCGAAAGGGTGCGATCGAGCGGGGATTCTCGATGGCGCTCGGGCGAGTGTGCGCGGACATCGATCCGGGTGCGCTGATTGCTTGGGCGGTGCGCGAAGGCCAGATATGCGGCTTCATTCAATTTGTTCCGTGGGGTCAGGACGGATGGTCATTGGATATCATGCGTCGAGATCCGCATGCCCCTTCAGGGGTGATGGATCTCATCATCAGTACCGTTGCCCAAGAGCAAGCGCGAGCAGGACGCCGACATATCTCGTTGAACTTTGCTCCGTTTCGATCGGCGCTGGACAAGGGGGAGCGAATCGGGGCCGGGCCGATCAGTCGGGCCTGGCGCGCAGTGCTGCTGTTCGCATCCCGCTGGGCGCAAATCGAATCCATGTATCGCTTCAACGACAAGTTCGCCCCGCAATGGGTACCACGCTATTTGCTGTTTCCTAGCACCCGTGACCTGGCCCGTGTGACGACTGCGTACCTGCGTGCCGAGGCATTTTTGCCGAGGCCCCGATACATGCGCCATGTCGATTCATCGAGCAACTAGACGACAAGAATTTGCGTCCGAATTTCCGTACAAGCGAATCGTTTCTGATTACAGTGTGACCACCCACACGTTTGGAGTCCAGATGACGATGACACCTGACCTGCCCTCGGCAAGTGAGATTGAAGAACTCGATCTGACCGCGGCAGCTTTGGTTGAGACACGGCACCTTCAGAAGAACTTTGGTCGGCGAGAGATCTTGTACTTCACGATCTGCACGTTGGTCGGAGTGGACACAATCGGTCAGCTGGCGTCCCACGGTGCCCAAGCCTTCACCTGGAATGTCATCATCGCGCTCGGATTCTTCATTCCCAGCGCCTTGCTGTTCGCGGAGTTGGGCACCACGTTTCCGCAAGAAGGCGGTCCGTACTTGTGGGCTCGCATGGCATTCGGGCGTCTGCCAGCAGCCATCAACAATGTCCTGTACTGGGTGACCAACCCAGTCTGGCTGGGCGGAACTCTGGCCATCGTGGCCGCAACAACGGTCTCGGTGTTCTTCCTCAATGGCAACGATATGTCCACGCCAGTCTTCTACGTCTTCACGATCGTATTCATCTGGATCGGAGTGCTGGCTGCGGTATTGAGTTTTCGCGTCGGCAAGTGGATCCCGATTCTGGGTGCCTGGGCGCGCTTCATCGTCTTGGGTTTTTTCACCCTGTCCACGATCGTGTACGCAATCATGCACGGCGTGCACGGTGTCACGGTGCCTGATTTTGGCGTATCGAAATCAGGCTTCTTCCTGCTCAGCGGTCTGATCCTGTTCAATTACGTCGGTTTCGAATTGCCCAACGCCGCCGGTGATGAGATGAAGAACCCCAAGAAGGACGTGCCGTTCTCAATCTTCCTATCCGCGATCGCCGCGATCCTTCTCTACAGCATTCCGGTGCTGTGCATTTTGGTCATCCTGCCGCAATCCCAGGTGACCGGACTTGGCGGATTCGTCGATGCGATGCGAGCAGTGTTCACCGTGTACGGCGGTTCTGTCTCCAGCGACGGAACTGTCACCTTGAGCGGCGCCGGCGAGCTACTGGGAGTCATCACCGCACTGCTATTCATCTTGTGCCTGCTGTCCAGCGGTGTTGCCTGGATCATGGGCTCCGATCGTGCCCTTGCGGTCTCCGGATATGACGGGGCCGCGCCTCGGTCGCTTGGGGTCATTTCGGCCCGATTCGGCACTCCCGTGCGAGTGAACATCCTGTCCGGGTTGGTTGCCACCGCCACGCTGATTGCCGCCCATCAGATCAGTGGGGGTAATGCCGCGAAGTACTTCGGTGTCGTGCTGGGAATTGCGATCTCGACGACATTGATCTCCTACCTGGCGGTCTTTCCTGCGCTGTGGCGCCTGCGGGTGACCCATCCAGATCATGAGCGTCCCTACAAGGCGCCATTCCCGCGCTTCCTGTCGGTCCTGCTGACTGCCTGGATCTTGTTCGCAACGATTGAGCTGCTGATGCCCGGATTGGGGGACGGTTGGTTCTCTGATGCGTATCGACCCAGCGGATGGGCGGCGTCGGAGAAGTGGACCTACCTTGGGGCAGAGCTGATTCCGCTGGTGATCTTCGTCGTGGTCGGTGTGCTCTTCTGGGTGGCCGGCTCACGGACTCGCCGTGAGCAGCCCGTGGTCACCGGCTAGCAGAAAACGACACCGTCCGAACCACGTTCGCGGCGGCACTGAGTTCCGGAGCGAGGAAACGGTCCGGTCCGGGGCCTGGAACGCTCTGGCGCAGGAGGGCAATGAGCTCTGCGGTGATCGGGGCCGGCTTCAAGGGTGCCCGCAGGTCAATGGCGCGGGCCGCCGACATGAGTTCAATGGCCAGAATCTGTACCAGGTTGTCGACAACCTTGCGCAACTTGCGTCCAGCATGCCAGCCCATTGAGACGTGGTCCTCCTGCATGGCAGAACTGGGAATGGAGTCCACACTGGCTGGCACAGCAAGTCGTTTGCTGTCCGAGACCAGCCCGGCCTGGGTGTACTGGGCGATCATCAGCCCGGAATCCACGCCTGCATCATCGGCAAGGAATGGGGGCAGACCGTGCGACCTATTCTTGTCAAGCATGCGGTCAGTGCGGCGCTCGGACATCGAGCCAAGGTCGGTGGCTGGAATGGCCAGGAAGTCCAGGACGTAGGCAATTGGTGCGCCGTGGAAGTTGCCATTGCTGGACACCGATCCATCGGCCAGGACAACGGGATTGTCGATAGCGGCAGCCAGTTCACGATGTGCGACAAGCGTGGCGTAATCAATCGTGTCGCGAAGTCCACCGGTTACCTGCGGTGCGCAGCGCAGGGAATAGGCATCCTGCACTTTGGTATCGCCGATCGCGTGTGAAGCCACAATCTCAGAATCCCGAAGTGCGGCGAACATATTCGCCGCACTTCGCACTTGGCCCGGGGGGGGGCGAAGTGGTTCGTGCAGTTCTGGGCGGAACACTTGATCGGTTCCCAGGAGCGCCTCAACGCTCATCGCGGCGATGATGTCAGCGGTGTCGCACAGTGCCCGGAGATCATGCACCGCCAGGATCAACATCCCGAGCATGCCGTCGGTGCCGTTGATCAGTGCAAGTCCCTCTTTTTCTGCCAGTTCCACCGGTTCGATACCGGCGGCGGCGAGGAGTTGCGGGACCGGCACCTCCACGCCGTCAGGTCCGCACGCACGGCCCTCGCCCATCAGGACCATTGCGCAATGGGCCAGCGGAGCCAGGTCCCCGCTGCAGCCCAGTGAGCCAAATTCATGCACGATCGGGGTGATGCCGGCATTGAGCAGTGATGCCATCGTCTGCGCGACTTCGGGACGTGCGCCCGTGCGACCGGAGGCAAGTGTCTTCAAGCGCAACAACATCATGGCCCGCACGACCTCTCGCTCGACAGCCGGTCCGGTGCCGGCGGCGTGCGATCTGACCAACGAGCGCTGCAATTGAACTCGCTGTTGGCTGGGAATATGTCGGTTGGCCAGGGCACCAAAGCCGGTAGACACGCCGTAGACCGGTTCAGGGGATGCCGCCAACTGGTCAATCTGGGTGCGGGAGTGGGCCATCGCCTCCAGTGCCTGGGTCGTCAGCATCACGCGGGCATCGTGTCGCGCAACGGCCACAACATCGTCAAGGGTCACACCTGAGGTGCCGATCTGGATGGTCATGCCACTCCCGCGATGAATACTTGGTCGATCAATGGGACACCCGGTCGGTAGGCCAGATGCTGATAACTTGGCGCATTCAGGCTAATCAAGTCGGCTCGTGCGCCGGGAGTGACCCGCCCCACATCGGTGCGTCGTAATGCGGCTGCTCCACCGGCGGTTGCCGACCAGACCGCCTGCTCAACGGTGAAGTGCATCTCCCGAACGGCCAGGGCAATGACCAGCGGCATGCTGGTCGTGAAACTCGTGCCGGGATTGCAATCGGTGGCCAAGGCCACCGTGGCACCGGCCTGCCAGAGTCGTCGCGCGTCCGGATATGCGGAGCGGGTGGAGAACTCGGCTGCCGGCAGCAACGTCGCCACCGTGGAACTTGCCGCGAGCGCTTGGATGTCCCGATCGTCAAGGTGCGTGCAGTGATCTGCGGATGCGGCCCCCATCGATACTGCCAACTGCACTCCTGGACCATGTCGGAGTTGGTTGGCATGGACGCGAAGCCCCAATCCAGCCTCGGCACCGGCCTGCAGTACCTGTGCCGACTGATCGACGTCGAAGGCACCGGTCTCGCAGAACACGTCGATCCAACGAGCCAGGGGCGCACAGGCAGCAAGCATCGGTCCGCATACCTGTTCCACGTAATCATCGACAGTGATTCCCGCAGGAACCACGTGCGCCCCAAGGAAGGTGGTTTCCTGGCTGACTTCTCCAGAAAGTTCCAGGAGTCGAACCTCATCGGCGATGGTTAACCCATAGCCACTCTTGGTTTCCACTGTCGTGACGCCGCAGGCGCGCATTTCCTGCATGCGCCTGGCCAGATTCATCCGCAGGTGGTCGGTGGTCGCCGCGCGGGTTGCCTCGACGGTGCTGGCAATTCCGCCAGCGGTGTATGGCTGTCCTTGCATGCGGGCGGCGAACTCTCCGGCCCGATCACCGGCGAAGACCAGATGTGCGTGGGAATCAACGAAGCCCGGAAGCATGGCTCGGCCTTGCATGTCCACGCGCGGGATTGTCCGGTCCACGTCGCTACTGCTGCCCACCCACGTGATGAGCCCGTGGTCGATGATGACAGCCGCGTTCGAGAGCACGCCGAGAAGCCCATCGCCGAACGTTGGGTCATTGGTGACCAGTTCGCCGATGTTCGTCACGGCAAATGGCTCGTGAGCGTGGATCATGTGGTCGATGACTCCATCATGGGAATGCGTACATGCTTGTCTCGGGCCACTACTTCTGCCTCGTCATACCCGGCGTCAACATGGCGAATGACTCCCATGCCCGGGTCGTTGGTCAGCACTCGGGCGAGTTTTTGCGCGGCAAGTGCAGTGCCATCGGCAACCGACACCTGGCCGGCGTGAATCGATCGACCGATGCCCACGCCGCCTCCGTGATGAATTGACACCCATGAGGCCCCGGACGAAATGTTCACCATGGCATTGAGCAGCGGCCAGTCCGCGATCGCATCCGATCCGTCGAGCATCCCCTCGGATTCGCGATACGGCGAGGCCACTGAGCCGCAGTCCAGGTGATCTCGGCCGATCACGATGGGAGCACTGATCTGACCGCTGGCCACCATCTCGTTGAACGCCAGGCCGGCCTTGTCGCGCTCTCCGTACCCCAACCAGCAGATGCG
>CAIKZY010000058.1 GCA_903832025.1 uncultured Actinomycetes bacterium | reverse complement strand
CCAGTGCAATCACCTGTCCAAGTCTTCGGGTCTGACTCGGTGTCAGGCTGGAGGGAACTATGGCAAATCAGGTGCGGCGCTGTCTGGGAAACAGCCCACGCAGGCTCCCCTTGGCATTGGCCCAGCGACCTTCCTCCACGGTCACGGCCAGTGCGGTGTTGAGCGCGAGCCGGCGCATCGTGCGAAATGCCTGAGTCGGTGACTGACTGAACTCTGCAGGAAGCAGGCGAAGCCGGTTTCGCATCATGGTCTCCCGCCGGGACGGGCCATGGCCGGTTGACAGAACCTGTCGGCCGAGCACGGTGACCGGACGGGTGTGGCCAAGATGGTGGGTCAGTCGCGTCCCGGGCGCCACGGTGATCAGATATCCGGATTTGCGCAGCGCCAGGCAGGCCGCCGCATCCACGGCATCGATCGCCAGTACTTCGTCGAATCCGCCGACCTCGTTGAGGGCGGTCACTGACCACAAGGTGCCACTTTGCATCACCTCGTCGGTGACCGTGAATGGACCCCGACGGCGTACCGGATACCCGAAGCCTGCGCGGGCGTCATGAATGTGCGCTGCACCGATCGCCCCAACGCGCGGTGCCTGCCGATCACCGGCATCGGATTCGCCCTCAGGCAACGAACTGAGCAAGTCCTGCACATAGTCGTCCTGAAGGGCTGAATCCTGATCCATCGTCAGGAGCCAGCTCGCCCCACGTTCGTTGGCAAAGGCCAGCCCCGCGTTCAGGCTGCGGGCGATTCCGCGATTGGTCGCAAAGCGCTTGATGCGGATAGGCTCGTGTTCGAGCTCAGCAAGGGTCCGATCAAAGGTGACCGGGCTTGCATCATCAGCCACCAGCACGTCAATTCCGCACTCCTGAAGACCTCGGGCCAGGGAGCGCACGGATGCAAGTTCAGGCCGGTAGGCCGCAATCACCGCCACCACGTCAGGCACATCCTGAGTCTAGGACGCCTGCGCTGGGTTCACGTTCTGGCGAGTGCTCACGGGCCCGGCATGCCAGAATGCAGAGTGACCTCTGCAGCCGCGCGGCACGTGCTCGCGGACACCTTGTGGGATGCCATGCTCATCCCGCCGGCGTTCCCGCCCGCCGGTGGCGGTCTGCTCGGGGTGTGGCGCTCGCGAATGTATCCGGCGCTCATGCGGCGGCAGGTGCATGCGGTGTTCGCGCACCGCTCGCCGGAACCGTGGCTGACGATCAATTGCCTGCTGCGAAGCATGACCGGTGATGGCTACCAGCATCGTGAGCGTCGATATGAAGGTCTCGTGGGCGGCGGTGTGACCGAGTCGGAGTACAAAGCGGTCATCGACGGACAATTTCGCGCCCCGTTGCTGATGCTGTGCGGATTTCCCAGGTCCGGCACCACCTCAGTCCAAGCAGTCCTGCGATATGCCTTCGCCTCGCATGTTCCTGAGATTCCCTCGGCACATCAACGATTCTCGCTCTGGGAATATCCCAAGCACGATGTCCAAACCGCGGTGACCCTTGCATCCATGCCCGCAGCGGATGTACGCGTCATCGTTGCCATCCGCCGATTCGAGGACGCGGTTGCGTCATTGGCAGTGGGCAGGGGATCACTGAACCTGGTTGACCTCCCGTTGAAGGTGCAGCGCTGGAACGCCTGGGCGCAACTGTGCCAAGGCGGCAGCGTTACCTGCCTGCCGTTTGAGACGATCACCGCACTTCGACCCCGGGCCCTGGCCGAACACCTGCGTCGGGCCGTGGACGTTGAGCCTGAGCAGGAGATCGACCCGACGTGGGATTACCAGACCCTGATGGATGCCAAGGGCAAAGGGGATACCAGCAGCAGTAGGCAGTCAAATGTGCCCGATCCCGCGCGCTCGGCCGAACTGGCCCAGGTACGCCAGGAGGTCATCACCTGGCTGGGGTCGGACAGGCTGCAGGATTTGCGCCGGACCTATGACGAGGTGGTTGCATCGGGAATATCTGCATCGGGCACCGAGGATCCTGCGTAGATCTGACGAAGCAGTGCCGCCTGCCTGTGATACCCCGAAGCGGCAACCCGGGCCTCATGTCGGCTCAATCGGGCATGGAGCACGTCGTTGCCAAATTCGCCGGGGACCGCATCGAAGTACGCCTTGATGGCACGTTCCTTTCGTCCCCACAGCTCCTGGGAATCACGCGGTGCATCGAAGTCGGGATCGAAGGTGAAATACAGCAGCTCCACGTGAGCCGGGCACAGTTGCGTGACGAGCGAGGAAATCAGCTTGTGAAATGGATGCCCGGTTTCACCGTCAGGGCTATGAGTCAGGACGTGGGTAATTTGAGGCTGGCCCAGGATGCGGGCAACCAGCGTGCGCATGCGGCGCATGGTGGACGGGTCCAGATCATCCCAACCACGGTCGGGCAGATCGAATTGCACTCCGATGCACCCAAGTGCTGCCATCGCCTGCTGAAATGCTGATCTTCGCCATCTAGTGGAGCGGTGTGTCAGGCACACCGCGGCCCATTCGCCCGTTGCAAGCGTCATGCCCGCCCAGAAGGTTTCATCATCGGGATGGGCGGCGATGACGAGTTGATTCGCTGTGCGCACAGCCTTCAAGGCGCGCGTGTCTTTCCAGGATGTCAGCACTGAGCCATCCTGGCATGAGCACGCAGCCTTGCTGGCAGGACGGTGCGCGCGCGCAATACGGCAGGCAGATCTGGGTAAGCCTGTACGCTTGCTGCTCGCAGGACTTAATGGGTATCGGAGGAATTTTGACTGAGACCAAGCGCGCCCTTATCACCGGTGTCACCGGTCAAGATGGCTCGTACATGGCGGGCCAGCTGTTGGAAAAGGGCTACGAGGTCCACGGCGTCGTGCGGCGCTCCTCCACGTTCAATCGCAGCCGGATCGATCACCTGCATCATGACGAGCACATCCCCGGCAAGAACTTGCACCTGCATTACGGTGACGTGACCGATGCAGCCCGAATGCAGCAGCTGATCCGCGAGCTGCACCCGCATGAGGTGTACAACCTGGCGGCACAGTCCCATGTCCGCGTGAGCTTTGACGAGCCCTTGTACACCGCCGAGGCCACTGGCGTGAGCACCTTGAATCTGCTTGAGGCCATCCGCACTACCGATACCTCAATTCGCTTCTATCAGGCCAGCACCTCAGAGATGTTCGGTGCCAGCCCCCCACCGCAGAACGAGACAACCCCGTTCTACCCGCGCAGCCCTTACGGTGCGGCGAAGGTCTACAGCTATTGGATCACCAAGAACTATCGCGAGGCGTATGACATGTTCGCGGTGAACGGGCAGTTGTTCAATCACGAGTCGCCACGCCGCGGGGAGACATTCGTGACCCGCAAGATCACCCTGGCGGTCGCCAATATCGTCAAAGGATTGCAAACCGAATTGTGGATGGGCAACCTGGATTCAGTGCGTGACTGGGGCTACGCCCCGGAGTACACCGACGGCATGTGGCGGATGCTTCAGGCCGACACCCCTGATGACTTCGTGCTGGCCACCGGCACTGCCTACACCATCCGTGACTTCCTGGCCTTGGCCTTCGACCATGTGGGATTGAAGTGGGAGGACTACGTGAAGTTCGACCCCAAGTTCTTGCGCCCGACCGAGGTTGACGAGCTCATCGGTGATGCCAGCAAGGCGCAGGCAAAGCTGGGCTGGCAGGCGACTGTCCATCCGCCCGAGCTCGCCCGCATCATGGTGGATGCCGATATCGCTCGGCTCGAGGGCGCCAAGGAAGGTCAGTTCTAAGGAACTGTGCTCCTATGCCTTCAGCCCTCATCACCGGTTCAGCGGGACAGGATGGCTTGATCCTGTCCCGAATGCTCACTGAGCAAGGGTTGGACGTCATCGGCCTGGTCAAGCCGGGTACCGACACGACCGCGTTGACCAGGTATGCCCCACGTGTCGCGGTGGTGCCATGCGACCTGGCTGACCACCGAACCCTGTTCGATGTCATCGGTGCCAATTGCCCGGAGTTCATCTACAACCTTGGCGGTTTCACCGCACCGGGGGACTCGTGGGATCACGTTGATGAGGTGCGAGCAATCAATGTCGGTGCGGTGAGCACCATCATCGCCGCGATGAAGGCCGCAGCGCCGACAGCGCGCCTGTTCCAGGCGTCATCGGCGTTGGTCTTCGAAGGCGTGGATCGCTCACCCCAGACCGAGAGCATGGAAACTGCACCGAAGAGCCCGTACGCGCACTCCAAGGCTGAAGCGATGGAACTGGTGCGGCAGGCTCGTGAGCATGACGGGCTGTTCGCGGCCTCCGGGATCTTCTACAACCACGAGTCGCCACTGCGCGGATCGAATTTCGTGACGCGCAAGATCACCATGGCGGTGGCGCGGATCGCGGCGGGCCAGCAGGAGCACGTCACCCTCGGCGATATCGAGGTGGCCCGCGACTGGGGATGGGCGCCGGACTACGTTCGCGCAGCCACGTTGATGATGGCTGCTGATGAACCACGGGACTACCTGCTGGCTACCGGTATCTCCCATCGGCTGTCGTACTTCATCAGCAAGGCGTTTGAGGCTGCCGGGATTGTGGATTGGGCGGATCTGGTGGTCAGCACCAGTGAAAACGCTCGCCAGGCCGACACCAATCTGCTGGTGGGCGACAGTCGGGCCGCGATGTTGGATCTCGGATGGCGTCACACGGTTGATTTCGACGCGATGGCAAGCCGCATGGTGCAGCAAGACCTCCGGTTACTGGATGACCCCGACGCCTTGTGGACGGACTTCTAGGCCATTGCCTTGTCCCGCCACGTGTCCGTGCCGGGTGAGCGGTGATGCCCCCTACCCTTGTGGGATGCGGGAAAAGGTCTCCTATGCGCAGAACGCGGAGGATATTCGCGTCTGGCGAGCCTTTGCCGAACTCAGTGAGCAGCCCGGAGCCCGACTCACCTATGTCGACGTCGGTGCCAATGAGCCGCAGCATCTATCGATCACGGCAAGTCTGTATGACATGGGGTGGCGGGGACTGCTTATCGAGGCTGATCCTCAGCTGGCCGCCGAGCTGCGTCGCTTTCGTCCATTGGACACCGTGATCGAGGAGGCGGCCTCGGCAGATGTCGGTGAACTGACGTTCTATCGGGTTCCGGGAACCGGTCTGGGAACCATGGACGCAACCGAGGCCCACGCCGCGCGCGAGCGAGGCTTTGAGGTCATCGCCCAGTCAGTACCGACTCGGCCGCTGGATGACATGCTCGACCGGGCCCACCTGACTGAGATTCACTTCATGTCCATTGATGTCGAAGGCGCTGAGGCGCAGGTGCTGTCGGGCCTGTCACTGCAGCGCCATCGGCCGTGGGTGCTGTGCATCGAGGCGGTGTTTCCCGGCACTCAGATTCCCAGTCATGCGCAGTGGGAGGGCGATCTCCTTGCCAAGGGGTATGCATTGGCCACGTTTGATGGCATCAATCGCTGGTATGTCGCCAGCGAGCATGCCGAGCTCATGGATTCGATCGCCCTGGGGCTGCATGCCTTGGACATCGGGGTCCACGGCTGGACCCAGGAGGCGACGGCGAATCTGGTGCGCCAGTCCAACGCGGCCGATCACAAGAACGCCTGGCAGCGTGAGCTCATCCTGCATGATGTTGTCACCGCGGTTCCTGTCAGCGAGTACGAGCGGCAGATCGCTGAATTGCGCGCAGCGTTGATCGGGGTGGAAGGTTCACGCTCGTGGAAGTACACCCGAGTGGTGGCCAAGGTGGCCCGCAGGGGTCAGCACATGGCTCGCCGAGCGGCCGCCACACTGCCTGGACCCATTCAGCGTCGAGTTATTCGCGCCCGCCACGGCCGGCACGTCACGGCAAACTACGCGAACTTGGTGGATCAGGCATTCCTGGGTGAGCCCAGGGAATATTCGGTGGGCTGGGTCAATGCCGAGGCTATGCCCTCGTTGCCCAGGACCGGATTCGAGCTTCAACCACTGTCATCAGAACAGGTCGGCCAGGTTGAGCAGTGGCTGGATGCCGAGCCGTATGACACTGATGACCTGTTGCGCCGTCGGATGGATAATCATGACGATGAGTTGGGCCGGACGATCGCGGCACTGCGCGTGCGCACACAGTTGGCCACCACGCACGCATCAGCGCCACCGATCACCGGCAGCAAAGTGCTGGTGGATGCACGGTGCCTGCAGATTCCGGCATTTGGGAGCAGAGGCATCGGCCGCTTTGCCAACGCTGCCTTGCGGGGCATCCGAACGTCGGTTGCAGACCACGACATCACGCTGCTGATCGATCCGCGCCTTGAGGAATTGCCGGCTGACCTGGTCGGTGACTGCGCACAGGTCGCGCACATCCCTGCATCCAGCGTGCCGCAGTACGCGGTCTTGATCGAGCCTTCGCCCATGACCGCCACGATGCAACCGCTGCTGTCGATCCTGGACAGCAACGCCCACAAGGTCGCGATCGTGTATGACTTCATTCCCCGGCACTTTCCCAGCGTGTACCTCGCTCAAGCAGGTGCGTGCGCGGAATATGCCTCTGCCCTAGATGCCCTGCGCCGGTACGACGAATACGTGTGCATCTCCCAGGGAGTCGAACGTGAGCTTGCTGAAGTCCTGCAGCGTCCCACGGTGCAATCCACGGTGGCGTGGCCCGCAGACCTCGCATCCGAGCTTGCCAGTTCAGCAGGTGTCCCAGACGGCCCGATCGTGGTGATGACCGGCGACGAAGCACGCAAGAACACCTATGGAGCCCTCGCAGCGATCGCATTGGCCACCGCAGGCAGTTCCGATCCACGCGATGTGCTGGTCATCGGGATGGCAGGGCAGGACACCAGGGTCCATCACTGGAGCATCCACGCGGCGATGCGACCGGGTGAGTGCCGAACGGCTGGCCGACTCACCGACCAGGAGCTGCGCGACACACTGCGCCGGGCATCGGTGGTGCTGGTCCCCAGCTTTGATGAGGGGCTGAGCCTTCCGGTGATCGAGGCGATCGCCAGCGGTGCCAACGTGGTGGCATCGGACATTCCGGCACATCGAGAGCTCCTTGGTGGCGGGTCATACCTGGTCAACCCGGCGAACCTCCAACACGTTGCCAAGGCGATCCGCCGATACGCCGGAACACGACGGGGATACATCCGGCAGCGCACCAGGCTCCTGCAGCACCAACACCATCAGTTGGAGTCGGTCTTGGCACAGCTGGTCGTTGCCCGACAGGGTGTGACCCATAGCGTCGATGCACATCAGGCTTCGCCGCAGCAGGAACCACCCCAACAGTCATCGCCACATCAGGCTCGGTCGCAGCAGCTCGGGGACCGGCCCGCGGATAAGCCATTCGCAGTACCCCCAGCACAGGTACACCTGTCAGCACCTGCCCTTCGAGTCGGCATGGCGACGCCGTGGCCACCGCAACGCTCAGGAATCGCGGATTTCAGTGCAGCCATCGGCCACGAGTTGCGACAGATCTGCGATTTGACCCTGTACACCACGGCGGATGCCCGCGTGGACAGTCAGTACTCATCGCGCCCGGTCGATGCGTTGCTGTGCGGCCCCAGTACCGAAGATGTTGTCGTCTCGATCCTGGGCAACAGTCACTTTCACATCCCATTCCTGGACGTCCTGCGGTCCACGGACAGCGTCGCTATTGCTCATGACACCCGCATGATCGAGTTCTACGCCGCCTTACGCGGCCGTGGAGGTGCGGAACAGGTGATGACGCGAGGCCAGCGTGATCGAGCGATCATCCCAGCGTTTGACGAGCAACTGGACGACATGCGGCTGTTGCAGAATGCGGGAATGTGGGAGGTTGCCCACCTGGCCAAGGCGCTGGTGATGCATTCACCGACCAGTGCAGCCATGATCGAGCGGCAGACTGGCGTCAGGCCGTGGCAACTGCCCTTCGCTGCGTACCGCGCACCGGCTTTCGAGCAGATCACCGAGTCAGCACGCACAGCCGCGCGTGAACGCCTGGGCATGGCAAGTGGCGAGATTCATCTTGCAAGTTTCGGGTTCGTCGACGTGCGCACCAAACTCGTTGATGTGATCGTTGAGGCCGGGGCCTGGCTGACGCAATGGGGTTACCGCGTTCATCTCCACCTCGTCGGTGCAGCTGAGCCTGCTATTGCTCAGATGCTCAATGAGCAGGCCAAAGCCGCAGGCCTGGCGCATTTCGCGATCACCGGGTTCGTCACCGATGCCCAGTACCGCGACTACATCATGGGTGTCGACCTGGGCATTCAACTGCGCGTGAGCCCATTCCTTGGCGTCAGCGGTCCCCTTGCCGATATGGCTGCGTATGGGACCCCGGGTATTGGGAGCCGAGGCCTTGCCGTGGATGTTGACACCCCGGATTTCATCGACGCAATACCGGACGATGTCAGCTCACTGCTGGTGGCCGAGGCCATTGAGCATCGACTCGCGCAGCCGGTGCCGCTGGACGATCGGGAGGCCATGCGCCGCAAGTATCTGCAGGAGAAGTCCCCTGCGGTGTACGCAGAGCAACTGCTGTCCATCCTGGAACGGCTGTCATGAACGTCGGCATCGATATCGAGCAATTCGTGACCGATCCATATGGATCAGGCATTCAGCGGGTGCTGTGGCAGCTCGCACGCAACTGGCCGGACGACATCCCGGCCACATTCATCGTGCCCCGCGGTGATCGCTTCTTGCTCCTGACCCCACAGATGGCCGATGGCCTGCTGGCGCTGCCATTCGCAGCTCGACCTGCTGATACCGACATACGAGACCTGGTGAGCGAATACCTCATAGGCCTGCCGGCACCGACGGTTGGCTTCGGGGACCTGTTGGCGATTCATGATCGTTGGCTGCTGCCGGAGGTGACGTACCTTCCCAGCGTGCTGCAGCGCTTGAACACATTCGCCCGGTGCATGCCGACATCAATGATCGGATATGACGCACTGCCGATGACCCAGCCGGCCAACTATCGCTTCGCTCCGGGCACATCGGCATGGGTTAGCGAGTATTTCCGTCTCCTTGCATGCGTCGACACCGTGATCTGCATCAGTGACTACGCCGCGCAGGAGGTCATGACCAGGCTCCGCAGGGACCGGCACCTGTCCACGGTCATTGCGCACCCCGGCGGTGATCACATCCAAGCTCGCCCGGCGATCGCCCGCGGGGTTGGCATGCCGATTCGATTCCTGCGCGTGGGCACTATGGAAGCCAGGAAGCAGCCCCTGGAAATCGTGGCAGGGTTTGCGCAGGCCATTGCCGAGGGCGCGAACGCGGAGTTGGTGTTCGTTGGCAAGCCGTCCGCCTCAGACGCCGGTATCAATGACGGCATCGAGGAGGCAATTGCCCAGGGCCTGCCAATCGAATGGATCCGCCATGCAGACGATGCGGTGGTTTACGACCAGCTGCATCGCGCCGATATCTTCCTCTCCGTGGGAATCGAGGGATACGGCATTCCGGTGCTGGAGGCGCTGCAACTGCACACTCCGGTGGTGTTCGAGGGGATTCAGCCCGCCGGTGAGCTGATGCGAGGCCATGGCGCAGTCAGCGTGGATGAGATCTCCTCCGATGGATTGTCCGCGGTGTTCACCCAGCTCGCCGATCCGTTGGCGGTGGCGGAACTGGCTGCCACGATCGATAGCGCCGATATCCCGACATGGCAGAACTTTGCGGCCCAAGTGGGGGCGGCGGCAGCGGCTCGGCCGTGATGGGCTCGGAAGTTCACGCCGCGCAACGCACGCGGCAACGGTGGGAGATCGTCGGTATATGGCTGATCACTCGCGTGATCGTGCTCGGTGCAGCAGCGGTGGGGAGCTGGACTGCCATCTCTGCGCACGGCGGACTTCGCGCATACGTCGGCATCTGGCGCCAATGGGATACCGCCTGGTACGAGTCGATCGCCACATACGGATACGTGGGTCCATATGTAAGTGCGTTCCAAGACTTCCACTACAACGTGGCGTTCTTCCCCGGCCTACCCGCGCTGATGAAGGTCGGCATGGGCTTGGGGCTGTCAGCGACCGGAACCGGATTGATCGTGTCCCTGGTCGCGAGCCTGATCGCCGGATTCGGCATCTCACGCCTGACCCAGGAGGTGGGCGGAACGGGACCGTACGGGGCCATGGCCTTCTTTGTCGCGCCGACAGCGCTGTTCGTGACAGCTCCGTACACCGAGGCTCTGTTCTGCGCCCTGGCCGTGTGGGCATGGATCTTTGCCCGTCGCCAGGATTGGGTGTGGGCCGGATTGCTCGCTGGCGGGGCTGCCGTCGTTCGACCGAAGGCCTGTTCCTGGCAATCGCGCTGGTCGTCATGTTCGCGCTCACCCGGCCGCGAATGTGGAGCCGTGCCTGGGCCTTGCTCATCCCATTCATCGCTGTCGTGGGGTACTCGGCCTATCTCCGGGCGATCACCGGCGATTGGCTGGCATGGTCGCACGCCGAGCGAGACTTCTGGCATCGGAACCTTGTTGATCCGGTGACGTCCTTGCTCAACACGTACCACCTGATTTACACCTTTGCCCCCAATGGTCAGCCCTCCTCGCGCATGATCACCGAGATCATGGCGATGGCGGTCATCGCCATCTTCACGATCGTGCTGGTTCGCCGCCGGTGGTGGCCCGAGTCGATCTACCTGCTGGTCACCATGATCTCGCTGGGAACCAGCACCATGTACCACTCGGTTCCCCGCACGCTCGTGGTGCTCTTCCCCATCTGGATGGTGCTGGGGGTGTGGATGACGCACCGGCGCTGGCTGCGCTGGGCCTACGTGATCTGCTGCCTACCCATCCTGATTCTGGTTTCCATTCGCTACACCCAAGGACAGTGGATCTCCTAGCCATTTCAGGCCGCGGCTTCGGAATCGAGCGCCCTGCTGGACTACCGTGGGGGCGTGGATTCCGATCGGGTGCTCATCGCGATCCCCGCGTGGAACGAGGCCGGCGCCATTGGCGAGGTGATTGGCAAGGTTCGCCAGCATCTGCCGGCCGCAGGGATCCTGGTGGTCAACGACGGCTCAACCGACCGCACGGCCCTGGTCGCCGCGCAAGCCGGCGCAACCGTGGTGTCCCTGCCGTTCAATGTCGGCGTCGGTGGTGCGATGCGCACGGCCTTCCTGTATGCCCAGCGGGAGGGGTACCAGGGCCTGGTCCAGGTCGACGCCGATGGCCAGCACGATCCGGCGGATCTGGACAAGCTCCTACAGGGCCTGGCAACCGCCGACATCGTGGTGGGCACCAGATTCCATCCAGATTCGATGTACTTCGTCGGTGGCCCTCGTCGCTGGGCGATGGTGCTGCTGTCCCATGCCCTGAGTCGGATGAACCATGCCACGATCAGCGATCCCACATCGGGCTTTCGTTCCGCTGGACCAAGGGCGATCGAGCTGTTTGCCGTGAACTATCCCGCGGAGTATCTCGGTGACACGGTCGGCTCATTGTCGATTGCGATCCGGCACGGTCTGACCATTCACGAGGCCCCGGTCACGATGTACTACCGGGCGATCGGCCGGCCAAGCAAGAATGCCCTGTGGTCGGCCCTGTACCTGGGTCGGGCTGGCCTGGCGCTGGTGGCCACGGTCCTCAAGCGACCCAATCAGAGCAGGGGGGACGGTGCCTGATGACTCCCAACATCCTGGCTGCGATTACCGCGATCATCACGTTCATCTTCATCCTGGATCTGCTGCGCCGTGGCGTCCTGAAGGAAAAGTACGCGGTGCTGTGGCTGCTGTTTGCCGGTGCGGCGTTGTTCTTCGCGCTGGTTCCTCAGGTCCTGGAATGGATCAGTTTCCGGCTGGGAGTCTCCCAGCCGGTGAACCTGCTGTTCTTCGTCACCATCGTGATGCTGGTGATGGTCAGCGTCCAGTTGAGTTACGAGTTGAGCAGGCACGAGGCGCGCATTCGGCGCCTCGCCGAGGAAATCGCGCTCCTGGACCGGAGGATTACCGACCTGAATGCGCAAGCACAGGAGCGTCCTGACGGTGAATGAACCGGTCCTGCTCATCGCGTTCAATCGTCCTGATCTGCTGGAAGGACTCATCTCGCTCCTTCGTGACGTGCGGCCCGCCTGCGTCTATGTCGCCGTTGATGGCGCGCGTCCAGATCGGGCGGGTGAGGCAGACCGTGTCCAGGCATGTCGGGAGCTGGTGGCATCCATTGATTGGACCGATGAGGTTCATACCAATTTCCAGGATTCCAATCTGGGCTGCGGCCTTGGCGTCACCACTGCGATCACGTGGTTCTTCGACAACGTTGAGCGTGGCATCATCCTGGAAGACGATATTCGCCCCGATCCCAGTTTCTTCCCCTTCTGCACCACGATGCTTGATCGCTACCAAGATGATGAGCGAATCTTCGCAATCACCGGATGCAACACGGTTGCCGATACTTCGCTGTGGCCAAGTGATGATCGCTATCGCTTCTCGCAGTACATGCACGTCTGGGGCTGGGCCTGCTGGCGACGCTCGTGGCAGTTGCATCAGCTCGATGCGCGCGGCTGGTGGCGCACGATCAGCCCGGCTCGCTTTGTCAGTGCGTGCAACTACTCACCGTCGGCAATCTTGTATTGGGCGGCAAATCTGGAATTCACCGCGCGCGGTGAGGTCGACACTTGGGACTGGCAGTGGAGCTTTGCCGCGATGCGCAGCAATCAGCTGGCGGTCGTTCCCAATGTCAACATGGTCTCCAATGTCGGGTTTGGTGACGATGCCACGCATACGCAGCAGGGAGATTCCGGACTTCCGCAGCAAGGTGCCTTGGTCGGTGAATTGCCGATCGTGCCCGTGCACCGAAACCGACGTGCCGACCAGTGGGAATTGCGCCACCACTATCGTGCAACGGTACTTGGAGGCCTGGATCGCTTCCGGGCACATGTGACGAATCGGAGGACAGCGCCATGACCATCGCTCGAGGCAGAGTCCTGGTGACCGGCGGTGTGGGGTTTATTGGTTCCCACCTGTGCGAGCGGCTACTCAATGACGGTTTCCACGTGTTGTGCGTCGACAATTATTACTCGTCCACCAAGGACAACATCGCGCACCTTCTTGACAATCCGCGCTTTGAGGCCATTCGCCACGATGTCACGTTCCCCCTGTACGTCGAGGTTGACGAGATCTATCACCTTGCCTGCCCAGCGAGCCCGATTCATTATCAGCGTGACCCGGTGCAAACCACCAAGACTGCCGTGCACGGATCGATCAACATGCTGGGCCTGGCCAAGCGGACCGGTGCCAAGATCCTGTTGACGTCTACCTCTGAGGTGTACGGGGATCCATTGGTGCATCCGCAGTCTGAGGACTATTGGGGAAACGTGAACCCGATCGGGCCCAGGGCGTGCTACGACGAGGGCAAGCGGGCCGCCGAAACTCTGTTCTTCGACTATCACCGACAGCATGGCCTCCAGATCAAGGTGGTTCGATTGTTCAACACCTACGGTCCCAGGATGCATCCGCATGACGGACGGGTGGTGTCCAACTTCGTTGTCAGCGCGCTGAAGGAACTGCCGCTGACGGTCTACGGTCAAGGCCAGCAGACGCGGTCGTTCTGCTACATCGACGACCTCATTGAGGGCCTGCTGAAGATGATGGGTTCCCAGCCGGAGGTCACCGGTCCGATCAACCTGGGCAATCCGGGTGAATTCACGATCTCCGATCTCGCGGACCTGGTCATCGAGCAGACCGGGACCAGCGCGGGCATCGAGTATCTTCCGCTGCCGCAAGATGACCCGGTACGCCGGCAACCGGACATCACTCGTGCGATGTCAACCTTGGGCTGGCAGCCCTCGGTGCCGCTTGCCGAAGGTCTTGCTCGAACTATCGAGTACTTCCGCCAAACCATCTCCTAGCCGCGCGCGATCGCCGGCGCGCCATCGGGAGCCTTCCTGGCTCTTGGTGATCAGCACCGCGTCCATGGCGAGTTCCCCGATGCGCGGTCCAGTCGTCCGGCGGAACCTGTGCGGACACGTGTTGGTTGCCATCCGGGATCTGCGCCGCTGATCTAGTCTGGAGCCGCAATGATAACGCTCACGGGAATCGCCCTGGTGCTGGTCACGTGGGCATTTGCGGCTTGCGTGGTGGTTGCCCTGGGACTTCCCGTGGCGTCGTGGACGGCACCGGAGGCCGATCGGCAGCAACTTGTTCGCCGGGCTCTGTGGTGGGGCGCGCTGATTGCCGCACTGATGGTCGGCGTGCTGAGTGTTCTTGTGCCCATGCGCTCGCCCGTTGCCGCGTGGGCCCTGGTGATCGTGGCGTGTGCTGGTGGGGTGTTGGGCTATCCGTCGCTTCGGCGGCGATCGCGCGCAGCGGGTGCCGAGGCTCGACCTGCGGTGGTGGCCCTGGTGTCCCTGGGTTTGGCGCAGGTGTACCTGGCCTTGGCCGCGCTTGGCCCGGTCACCGGGTATGACACCGGTTTGTATCACCTGGGGGCAGTGAAGTATTCAGCGAACTTTGCCGCGATCCCCGGGCTTGCCAATCTCTACGCTCCGCTTGGGTACGGATCGATGCAGTTTCCCTTGGCGGCACTCTTGGACAACGGGCCCTGGTCAGACCAGGGCTATCGGCTGTTCAACGGCCTGCTGCTCGGCCTTGTTGCCGCTGACTTCTGCTTACGCATCTTCCGACGACGTTGGTCGGTGGGCACGTACATCATGCTGGTAGGCCTCACTGCAGCCTGGGTCCCGATGATTGCGCTGAGCGACTTCTGGGTTACCAGCCCGTCGCAGGACTCAGCAGTGCTCGTGCTGACGGTGGTTGCGATCTCCTATCTGTCGGATGCGATCGCAGCTGCACGGAATTGGACCGCCGATGCGTCGATCGCGTGCATTGTCGCCATCACCACGTGGATGATCAGGCCCACGATGGCAATCTTTGTCGCCTGCGTGATCGCCGTGTGTCTTGCGATCTTCTTCATCCAAACGCGACGCGGGGTGCAGCACAGGCCACGTGTGGCGGCCATCGGAGTTGCCGGGGCCGGCCTGCTTGCTGTCGCAGTCTCGGGCATGCGTGATTACCGACTCAGCGGCTGGCTGCAATACCCACTGTCCATTCATGCATTCAACGTCCCCTGGCTGGCACCGAACCCGACTTCGCTGCGCGAGGTAACGCTGGGCTTTGCTCGAGATCCCGCCAACATGTGGCAGTCAGCCCATGGATGGGCATGGATACCGGCGTGGATCTCTCGGCTACCGCATCAGTGGGAAACCTTCGAAATCCTGGTCCTGGCCTTGGTGATGATCTGCCTTCTCCTGGTCTGCCGTGACCGGTCCGGCAACGCACGGACAGCACTCGAGGCGCGGTCGGTCCAGGACACAAGGAACCTGCGCGGTGTGGTCCTCGCCAGCATCCCGTGCGTGGTCACGGTGGCCTTCTGGTGGCTGTTCACGCCGCCGTCCTTCCGCTTTGCCTGGGGACCGTTGTTCATGCTGTTTGCAGTGCCAATCGGCTGGTGCCTGTGGGTGCTCAGCGCGGACCCAAGACGGCGCATCGCCTGGCCACGAAGCGCCGAGATTCCGGCAATGGCAGCAATCGTGCTGGTCGTCCTGATCTCATTCATCGCCCGCAGCCACCTATCCACCCGTACCCAGGCCCAGCGCTGGACACTTGGCGTGTCGATTCCGTACGCGGTGAGCCCGGTGCAGCAGGTGCCAGTCAGCGCTCAGCGATTGGCATCTGGGGTCGTGGTCACGGTTCCTGTGGGAACAGATCAATGCTGGCTTCATTTCCCGCTGTGCACACCGCAACCTTCCAAGACACTGCGCATGCGCGGCACCGACCTCCAGCAGGGCTTTCTCCCGTAAAGTTGTGCCCGCCTATCCGTGCGCACATTGAGGAAACCCATGGGATCGCCGAAGTTCTACGTGGCATCCCCGCTTGGTGACCGAACCGCCGGTCCGGAGGCGCTGACACAACTGGTGGACGCGATTCGTCGCCGCGGAATCGAAGCGCATCTGATCCCCATGTATAACTTCCGCGGCCGACGCAATGACCCCGAATACGACATCTACGACTTCGACGTGGTTGAACGCATCCCCGATGCCACCGATGCCTATTTCGTCATGACTGAGGTCAGCCCCATCGAGTCATTTCGAGAGCTCCGTCAGATTCCTCAAGAGCGAACGTGGATCGCATGGCTGAGTATCAATTTCTCCCCCGACCCACGTGCCCGCTACTTCCGTCCCAGTGAGCCGAACTGCAGGACATTCCCACCGGAGTACTACCGAGGTGACATTCCTCTGCCGTACGAACCGGTCCCTGCGGACTATGAACTGCCTGGCCCGGTGTCAACTGGGCCGTTTGCCACGCTGCGTGAATCGATTGCCCGCGTGGGAAGTGCCCGCCGCATACGCGCGGTGCTCACCGAAGATATCTCGATCCACTACGCGCGCAGGATCTATAACTCGCATGCCAATTTCATCACGCAGTCGTATTACGGCCAGGGGTTTCTCAGACAGACTTTCGGCCGCGATTCGCACCTGATCACCGACCCGATTCGCACGATCTCGGTCCCACCGACCGCACGTGACAGCAATCTCGTGGCCTACAACGGCTCGAAAGGCCAATGGCTGGTTCCGGCACTTCGCGAGCGCATGCCGGATGTCAACTTCGTACCAATACAGTCAATGAGCTACGCCCAGGTGTGCGAGTTGCTCTCACGAGCCAGCATGTATGTCGAGCTCGGACTCCTGCATGGTCGCGATCGCTTGCCTCGTGAAGCGGCTCATCTGGGCACCCCCGTCGCTTTTGTCGCTCGAGGATCGGCATACTGCTGGGACGATGCGCCGGTTCCGATGCAGTACCGAGTGCCGTTCCAGGCAGACTGGGCAGATCGGATGGTGCCGGTGATCAGGGCTGTGCTGGCAGATCCCGAACAATCCAGACGTGACCAGGCTGAGTACCGCGAATGGGTTGCCGGGGAACCGGAGCGGTATGAGGTAGCCGTTGACGCATGGCTGAGTCAGGCACTGCTGACATGACCCATGCCCGAACCATGATCGTTGTTCCGACTCTCGGCTCTCGCCCGGCCCTTCTGGAGCGCTGCCTGCACTCGATTGCCGCGCAACAGGTCGATATTGACATCGTCATCGTTGCGCCGGTGAATTCCCCGGAGGTGCAGCGACTTCGTGAGCAGTTCGGGGCGATCTTGATCCCTGATCCGGGCAATCTGCCGGCAGCCATCAATGCCGGTGTTGCTGCGGCGGGAGACGGTACGGAATTCGTGAACTGGATCGGTGACGATGACCTGCTGGAGCCGGATTCGGTCCGCCGCAGCGTTGCGGTATTGGACAGGCTTCCCGATGCAGTGCTGACGTACGGTGCCTGTCGATATATCGATAGCCAGGGCCGTCAGTTGTGGATCAGTCGAGCTGGCAAGTGGGCCCCTCGCATCCTGAAGTGGGGGCCGGACCTGATTCCGCAACCGGGAATGCTGATGCGTCGATCAGCCTGGGAGCGCGTCGGCGGCGTTGACGAGTCCATGCGATTCGCGTTCGACCTGGATCTCCTGCTGAAGTTGCAGCCGCTCGGCAGCTTCGTGGATATCGGCCAAGTGGTCTCGTCGTTCCGTTGGCACGATGACTCCCTGACGGTGGGAGATCGCAGCACGTCCTTGCGCGAATCTGAGGTTGCGCGTCGTCGGGCGCTGACGCCGTTTGCTCGCAGAGTTGCCTGGATGTGGGAGCGACCGGTGCGCGGAGCCACTCGGATGGCGGCCTGGGAGTTGCAGCGGCGTGCCCGAAGGATGATCGAGAGTCAGCATGGATAGGCGGGCAGAGCATGATTCGCTGCGCGCGCACTTGCAGGCGAAGACCACAGAAGCCGAGCGAGCCCGCATTGGCATCATCACCTTCAATCACTGGTCGTTCGCCGTCGGCACCGTGATCGAGATGACGTTGGAAGCACGCGCACTGGGCTGTGAGGTGTTCATTGGCTTCTGGGCCGACAAGACGCCCCTTCCGGACGTGGGCTGGCGTTCGAGCAGGGCATTGGCCCACCTGGTGGGATCGCGGACCCGAGACGAACAGGCTCAGCACGCCATGGAAGCCATCGGGGTGCCCGGGCAGGTCTTCGTCTCGCCGCCAATTCGATCGTGGTCTGCCGAGCACATGCCCGCAATGCCTGCGGTGCTCACCCGTTCTGCCATTCGAGCGCTCACCTATCGGGGGTCCACGATGGGCCGGTCCGTTCTTCAGGTGCACCCCGATGACAACACGCCAATTCGCGAGGACTATCGGTGGCCGCGCCGGTGGGTGAGTGCGGCGTGTCGGAGCTACGCCTGGGCATTTGACCAGGCCAGCGAGCTCATCCGTGAACGTGGGTTGACCACAGTGGTGGTGTACAACGGGCGCTTCACCCATGATCAAGCTGTCGTTGCGGCGGCCGAGCAGGCGGGCATCCGCGTCCTGTACTACGACACCGGCGGGTATGAGACCGATTTCGACCTGACGGACGCCACGACCCATGATTGGGCCGACCTGCAGCATCGCATGATGGACATGTACGAGCACTGGGATCCGGTCGAGCGCGACGCCATCGGCTCCGGCTGGTTCACGAGCCGAAAGTCGCACAGTGACGAGCACAACGCTCGCTTCGTGGGAATCCAGCAGCCGGGTTTGGTCACCGAACTTCCGCCGGCACAGACGCTGGTTGTCTTTTTCTCGTCATCTGGTGATGAGATCGCTGAGCTTGACCTGGACTGGTAGCAGTATCTCCAGTCGCAGGAAGCGGCACTGAGCGCCTTAGCCAAGCAGTGTCGTGATCGACCCGGCGTGCGACTTGTGGTCAGAACGCATCCCCACATGCGCCTGAAGCCGGCCGGTGACCTTCAGGACTGGATGGCCGCGGTGGCCGCGGCAGCCCCGGATCTGCATCTGGATCCGTTCTCCTCGGTGGACTCCTACGCGTTGATGGACCGAGCCGATGTGGTCTTCACCTATGGATCTACCGCGGGTGTCGAGGCTGCATTCTTCGGCCGGCCTGTTGTGGTGATGGGCCCGTCGGCGTACGACGAACTCGGCTGCGCACGTCGCATCACCACCGAAGACCAGATCGGAGCGGCGATCGATACACCGCCGCAGGTGCAGCCCACCGCAGCCATCCCTTACGGATTGATGATGCAGCGACGTGGCTTTTCGTACGCGCATGTCCAACGACAAGACGATGATGTGTTGATGTTGCACGGACAGCCCATCGCTGAGGCGAGCCAGAATGCTCAGAAAGCCAGCGATGCCTGGCGCAAGGTCAGAACCTGGTGGCTTACTCGTCGGTGAACGAGCGATACCAGCGCTGAAGCAATTGCGGTTCCTGAGCAAAGCGCTCACGGGACAGGTCAGTCGGGTCAAACCGTGGATAGTCCACGTGCGCTCCGAACAGCGAAGTGGCGAATTCGACCTGCAAGACACAGCGGTCTCCACTGATCGGCGGTTGTCCCTTGTGCAGGCCGACGGTGTCCACTGCCAGGACAGTCCCGGCCGGGCCGGTCAGCTCGGTGACCTGGTCCCACAGGCCCGCAGCTCGCACTGCCTCATCGGTCTTTCGGCCGTCTCGCGACATGGCACGGGGAACACGCTTGTGCGTGCCGCGAACCATGGTGTGCGGGCCGTTCTCCGGTCCGACGTCGGTGAGGTAGCAGAAGAACTTCACGAATGACAGCCGATCACGGTCCTGATGAAACAGCCACGCATTCATTGAAGCGTCTGCGGCGCCCTGCGTCGTCGTCCACCACAGTGCCGTCTGGTCCTGGATAACCGGCTGACCCAGGTACCGCGCGGCGATCAGTGCCAGCGCCGGATCGCTGCAAAAGTCCTGCATCTGCGGACTGGCCATCGTGTCGTTCTCATCGATGTCATATCGACCGACTGTCGGTGACGAACGAGGAAACGGTGACGCCACGGCATCACGTCCGCGCGGAGCCGCGGGTACTGTCAGCGCACTTTCCAGCATGGGGTGAACCATCGTCGATGGCATCAGTTGACGAAAGACGTACACCCCATCCTGCTCAAGTCCGGTCACGCAGGCATCGATCTCGTCGAAGGCCACGAATGTGCTCGTGCGCGCAAGATCCTCGGTCGGAACGCCTCCGCGGGAGTGGATCAGCGCCTTTCGGGACATCTCCTTGCCTGCAGTGGGGCGCAGATCCATGGCTGAACGCATGTCAAAAAACTCCTGGCCGTCAGCGGAGGCACCAGGGGTGAATCGCTCATCAAAGTTCCGGGCTGCGTGAAGTGTCCTGGTGAACCGACGACGGCGCAGGAACGGTTCCGCGAAGCGACTCTCGCCCACTTCATCTCCTTCTTCCGGACGAATGGCTCACGGTGCTCAGCCTGTCACAGTCCGAGCAGGGAAGCCTGCCGGTCGAAGTCGGCCACTGATGAGCGCACCTGTTCGAAGTTTCCTCTGCTCACGATCTGGCCTCCTTCCAGGTACAGCAGCAGATCAGCGCGTCGGACGGTTGCCAAGCGGTGTGCGACGGTGATCGTCGTGACGTTGCCCTCGAGGGCATCTAGCGTGCGAACGATGGACTGCTCGGTTTCCGCATCCAGAGCACTAGTGGCTTCGTCCAGGACGACAAGCAGCGGTCGGGTGTAGAGGGCTCGTGCGATGCCCAGGCGCTGGCGTTGTCCGCCGGAGAGTCGGACTCCGCGCTCGCCGATGAAGGTGTCAAGGCCTTCCCGGCTTTCACGCAAGAAGTCAGCGATGTAGGCACGTTCCAGCGCTTCCCACACCAGGTCATCATCGATTGCCTCTCGGGGAAGCCCTAATGCGACGTTGTCCCGAACGGTGCCGGCTACTAAGGCCACGGTTTGTGGCACGTAGGAGATCGCGCCCGGCCAGCGATCGATGGCAGCACGTGGGCTCAGTCCGCTGATCTGCACCGAGCCCCCTTGGCATTCCAGGACTCCCAAGATGACATCGGCCAGCGTTGACTTCCCGGCTCCCGTGGCTCCGACCAGCGCCACTGATTGTCCGGCCAGTACCGAGAACGAGACATCCTGCAATGCCGGCTCACTGGCATCGATGTAGGTCACTTTGGCGTGCTCGACCACCAAGGTCGCCTGAAATCCCTCGTGTCCCTGACGAATGCGCTCGGTGACCCCGGCTCCGTGCACATGCTGCAATTGGGGGACATCAGCATGATGGTGCTCGAGAAAATCTGCGAGGTAGTACGTGGGCATTGCCTGCACTGCGCTATTTCTAATGGTGATGGCGGCTCCCTGTAGCCGCAAGAGTGCGGGTACCACTCGTGAACCGGCAGCGAGGAAGATCGCGACGGTTGCTGCTGCAGCAGCGATGTCCTTGGTCAGGAACTGGGCCACAGCCAGTAGCAAGATGCCGATGTAGAGGGTTGCCTCCAGCAGGTACTTGGGTATCTCCATCATGTACTGCTGATTGGCAGTGGCCGTTGCGAATCGTCCGACCAAGCGCTCGTAGCGATTGATGTACAAGTCCCTGCGGTTGAGGACAGTGGTCTCTCGGTAGGTGTCCAAAGCCTCCGAAACAGCGGATAACGTGGAAATCGATGACTCGGTCAGGACCTGCGAATTGCGCGCACCCCACTTCGTCAGCACTCGATTGCTCAGGTAGATGACAATGGCGAACAGCACGATCGCGGCGCCGGTCACCAGCGGATCCACCACCAGCAGCGACACGCCCACGATGAGGAACAGGAACGTCTCTGCGGCGATGGTGACGCTGGCACCCAGGACACCGACAGTGGCATAGCCCACCCCGCTCCCCAGCGCGTAAATCGCCTCAGGTGTGGTCCAGCGCTGCACTTCCAGAAGCGGCATTCGCAGGAAGCGTCGCGCGAGGCCGGCTGCTACCTCTGCTTGCCGATTGGCGAGGAAGCGGAAGATACGTCTGGAGACCAAGGCGGCCAGCACAGTCTTGGCGATCAGGATGGCCACCGCAGAAGCTGCGAGGAGCACCGACAATTGCGTGACGGTGAGATTGCCCAGACCCACCGCGGAAAGGAATGACTTCTCACCAGCGGGAACTGCACTGAGCCCGCTGGCGGACACCGCAGTTGCGGCCAGGAGGCCCACCAGCGCGATGCCAAGCAGATCCAGGAGGCCGAGTGAAACCTGGGCTGCGGTCGCCAGGACAAACAACCGCCGGCGACTGGGTGGGAGCAGCCGCATCGAGCGCTTCACCGAAGGCCAGGCTCCCTGGGAGGTGAAGTCCTGGACTCCCTTACCACCACGATCTGCGAATTCCTCAACCGTAGTCAAGGGTTCTTCGCTCATGCGACTAATCTACTGGTCTACGTGAGTCCAACAGTCAAGTGATGGTGAGCGCGCCTTGGATCTGCTGATTGGACTGGTCACGTATCCCGGTACGAGATTTCCCGAGAGCTCGGCAGACACCGGACTCAGCCGCCAACTGGCCGCGGCCTTGGAACAGCGGGGTCATCGTGTGAACGTTTCCATTCATGACACCAACGTGTGGTCACCGACACTGCTGCGAATTGATGAGAACCAGATCAAGGCCTCGGTAACAGCGGAGCTTGACGTTGAAGCACGCTGGCGTGCGTTTCTCTCAGGCCGGCCTTCGCCAGCACGACGCAGTGCCCTGATGGCGGCGCGGAAGGTCTATCGAAAGCGCAAGTTCCTGCCCCGTGGCATAGCCATCAACGACCAGCATCCTGGCGTTCGCATGGTCCGCCGACTCGTGAACATCGAGAGCGCACATTTGTCCTTGCTACGACAGGCCAGCCAAGCCGGCTGCGACTGGGCATTGATTGTGGAAGATGATGCCACCGCTGATGCGCAGCACACCGCAGAACTCATCGACGCGCTGATCACCGGTACTTCCCAAGGTCCGAACCAACAACCGCTCTACGTCAATGTCTCTCGCTCATTCTCCGAATCCGAGCTTGGGCTGAACGGACACCTGCGGGATATTGGGGGGCTGCCCATGAATCAGGACCAGACTCGCATCATGGAGTCCGATCGACCGATCACGAACACTGTGTGCGCGGTGCTATATCGGGGAACCTTCCTGCCCGACCTTGTCCGAGTGCTGTCGCAGATTCCGCTGTCTCCAGTGATCCCCATCGACTGGAAACTCAACGAGGCCTTGATGCAACTGTCAGCCCAGGGAAATATCGGGGCAGGTGACTGCTGGACATTGAGCCCAGCGCCCATCATCCAGGCATCGATGCATCGGCCATGACGATGAGTCGCGTGTCTTGGGCCCAGCCGGCATCCAATTGCCAATGCATGCCGAAGAGGTGACGGTATCCTCGTGCAATGGCTGCAGCCGACGATCTCGCCGAGGGCCGTGCGATGCATGCCCTCGCGCGTCAACTGTGGCCCATTGCGCGAAGTATCACCGGGGACGGTGTGCGCCGGACCTGCCTCATGCTCCAAGAGGAAATCCCCGGACTGACCGTCCACGAGGTTCCCTCAGGCACGGCGGTGCTGGACTGGGTCGTCCCCGATGAGTGGAGTATCCGCTCAGCCACGTTGACGGCACCGGATGGCTCAGTCATCGCCGACTTCGCACTGAACAATCTCCACGTGGTCGGGTACTCCGAGCCGGTGGATCAGCACCTTGAGCTGGACCAGTTGCAGTCCCATCTGCATTCGATTCCCGATCAGCCCACGGCTATCCCCTACGTCACCAGTTACTACAACCGACGCTGGGGATTTTGCCTGTCTCAGCGTGTCCGCGACGAACTGCAGCCCGGCACCTATCACGCACGAATCGACTCAACCCTTGCTCCAGGAAGTCTGACCTACGCAGATGTCGTCCTCCCGGGAGACAGTCAGGACGAAATCTTCATCTCCACGTACATATGCCATCCGTCGATGGCCAACAATGAACTGTCCGGGCCAATGGTCGCCACGGGGCTGTTTCAGTGGCTGCAACGTCTTGAGCATCGGCACTACACCTATCGTTTTGCATTCGTGCCCGAAACAATCGGTGCAGTCACCTACATCGCACATCATCGTGAAGAGCTTCGTGAGCGCGTGATTGCCGGGTTCCAGCTCACCTGTATCGGCGATGATCGCAGGTACACATACCTGGCTTCTCGTCACGGGAATCGTCGAATCGACCGCATCGCCAAGCGCGTCTTGGCCAGCAGGGACAACGTGGTCCATTACTCATACCTGGCGCGTGGCAGTGATGAGCGCCAATACTGTTCACCGGGAGTGGACCTGCCGCTTGTCTCGATCATGCGCTCGCGCTATGCGGACTATCCCGAGTACCACACCAGCCTGGATGACCTAGAGCATGTCGTCACGCCGACAGGCCTGCAAGGCGGCCTGGATGCTGTTCGCGAATGCATCCAGACTCTTGAGTCGGAAATGGTGCTCATCGGCAATCAGCTCGGGGAGCCCCAGTTGGGACGGCGGGGGTTGTATCACACGCTCATGGAGAAATCGACGCCAGCGGATGTGATGCTACGAACGAACATCCTTGCGTACGCCGATGGCCAGCATGCGATCACGGACATGGCCGAATTGTTCGGCACAACCGTGCAATCCTTGACGCCAATGGTGAACGAACTCATTGATCATGGGCTCATTCGCACTGCGCACCAGAGCACACGTAACCACCCAGGAGAGAGAAGCTAATGGCTGAAGTCGTTGAGCACTACAACGCCAGTGCCCCCACATATTCCGAGCAGTACGATCCGGACAAGATCTTGACGTCAGCTGACTATCCTGCGAACTTCTTCAGGCTGAAGAAGATCAAGCAACGCATCACTGAACTCGGCCTGACCAGCGTGTATGAATTAGGCATCGGCGACGGCTCCCCCATCGCCGCGATGGCCGAGCTCGGACTTCGCGTGGGTGGCAGTGACTTCTCTGAGGGCATGCTGGAAGTTGCCAGAGCGCAGTTCCGGGCGAAGGGATTCGATCCAAGTGTCCTGACCTGGGGAGACATCCAGGATCGCGAAACGTTGCAGGAGGCGATCGCGTCCGGTCCATACGACGCGGTGATGGCCCTGGGCGTATTGCCACATGTCCGAGATGAAGGTCAGGTCATCGACAACATGGCTGCCTTCATCCCCAGCGGCGGCACGATGTTCCTCCAATTCCGGAACTCGATGCTGTCCCTGTACTCATTCAACCGACTGACGATGGAGTTCATTACGGGTGAGCTCTTGGCCGGCCAGCCGGAGTCAATCAGGACCGTCGTGGAGGCCGAGCTGCGGCCGCGACTGGCCATGGATCTGCCGCCGAAGCGAACCGGCACCCAGCAGGCACCTGGGTACGACGAGATCCTGGCAAAGTTCCATAATCCCTTCGAACTGGAGTCACTGGTTCGCAGCCGGGGTTTCACTGATGTGCGATTCCATTGGTACAACTACCACGTCGCCCCGCCGATGCTGGCTGCGTCCATCGGATCGGATTTCCGGACCGCCGGCATTGCCTGCGAGGGAAGTGACGACTGGCGCGGCATGTTCTTGTGCTCCGCTGGAGTCATCGAGGCGACCAAGAGCTAGGAGTGGACTTCCCAGCGCGTTCAGCACTGGCAGCATGCGCCGCGACCGTCCCCTGACGCTCAGAATCCCGCTGCTTCGCCTAGGAGATTGAAGCCGCACCTGAGCAGCTGGATTCTGACCGTGGCCGTGGCACGCAGGTGAGTCGGTATCCAGGCAACTACGATCGTCGCTGTTCGGATCGATCAGTGTCCTAGCCCGTAAGGAGCCAGCGTGAAGGAGTCGTTGTCCCTGGCTCTGGATCACTGTGACCTTGTCATCGTTGGCTCAGGATTCTTCGGCCTGACCATTGCCGAGCGAGTCGCGCAGGATCTGGGCAAGCGCGTGGTGGTGCTTGATCGAAGGCCTCACATTGGTGGAAATGCGTATTCGTACACAGAGCCGACCACTGGCATCGAAGTTCATCAGTACGGATCCCACCTGTTTCATACGTCAAATGAAGAGGTCTGGAACTACGCGAACAGATTCACCAGGTTCAACGCATATCGACACCATGTCATGACCATCCATGACGGACACGTGTATCCGATGCCAATTAACTTGCAGACCATTAACTCCTTCTTCGGCACCGCACTCTCACCCGCGCAGGCTCGTGAATTTGTGAAGGCCCAGACGATGGAACTGTCCAACGTCCAGGAAGCGAGTTTCGAGGAGCGAGCCATCGCTGCCATCGGAACCGAGCTGTACAACGCATTCATACGCGGTTACACGCACAAGCAGTGGCAGACTGATCCGCGCAAGCTTCCCGGAGAGATATTCGGCAGGCTGCCAGTTCGGTACACGTATGACGCTCGGTATTTCTCCGACACGTGGGAGGGCTTACCCCTGGACGGCTACACCGCCTGGCTCCAGGCGATGGTCGAAAGCCCGATGATCTCTGTCCACCTGAATGTTGACTTCTTTGATGTCAGGGAACTGACTACAGGCAAGCCGATCGTGTATACCGGACCCATTGATCGCTTCTTCGATTATCGACACGGCCAATTGGGCTGGCGCACACTTGATCTGGAAACGGAAGTCGTCCCGGTCGACGACTATCAAGGGACATCAGTGATGAACTACGCGGATGCGGATGTTCCGTTCACTCGAATTCACGAATTCAAGCATCTGCATCCCGAACGCACGGTCACGGGCGGAGCCACGGTGATCATGCGTGAATTCAGTCGCGCGGCCGACGTTAGGGACGAACCGTATTACCCGGTGAACACGTCCGAGGATCGCCAACGGCTGATGGCGTACCGCCAGGACGCAAAGCGACTGGACTCAGTGGTGTTCGGCGGACGTCTTGGCTCGTACCTGTACCTGGACATGCACATGGCGATCGCCAGCGCATTGCAGTGCTATAAAACAGAGGTCATTCCCATGGTTCAGGCCCGATCGGTGAATCCATGACCACGGTATGCCTGGTCATGCCGGCGTGGAATGAGTCCGAGGGAATAGCGCAATTCCTGACTGAACTGGATTCAGCGGTAAGCCCATGGCCGCACACCTTCATCGTGGTTGATGACGCATCCGGTGATGAAACCGGATTAGCGGCACGCCGGGCGTTGAATACCGAAGGCCGCGTACAGGTATTGACCAATGACCGCAATCGAGGGCACGGCCCGAGCACCATGCGGGCGCTTCGAGCCGGTCTTGAACACGGGGCCGACATCTTTGTCGCCATGGATGGCGATGGACAGTTCGTTGGAGCAGATGTTGCCAAGGTCATCACGATGTTGGTGAATTCTGATCTGGAAATCATCGAGGGCATCCGCACCTCCCGTGATGACCCCGGTTACCGCAAGTTCGTGTCATTCAGCACGCGGCTGTTGGTGTGGACTCGAGCACACGGTTGGCCAGCCGATGCCAACACTCCATTGCGGGCGTATCGCCGCGAGGCGCTGTCGCGTATCGTGCAGCACTTGCCCGACGAGAGCATGACGCCCAACTTGCTGATTTCCGTCATGACGCGTCGAGGCGGATTTCGATTCGGCGAGATAGTGGTTCAGGCCAGGCCCCGGTTGGGCGCGAGCACCGTGGGAACGACGTGGGGCAAGGGCAGTCGACTTCCCAGCTCACGATTCGTGAAGTTCTGCACGTCCGCGATCGGCGAATGGTTCCGCACGCCTGTTCGCTAGTCGACCCAAGCAGCCGCCGCTTCGCACGGACCTGTCATCCGGGTGGTAGGGGCTTGCTCGGATCAACGACATTGCGCACGGGCACGGCAAGGCGCTTGTCGCAGATAGCAATCTGACCGATCGTGATCGTTCGGAAGAACAGATGTCGGGTGATCGTGTCGTACGGAGTGCACCCCCGGGGGAGCACGAGGTCACCGTTGTTTTCCCGAATGAACCAGTACTGCGTCGGCAGGAGCGTGTGCGGTGTGGTGGCAGTGCCGCGAAGCGACAGGTATGGGGAGAACATCGACTGGGTGGTGCATGGAGGAAAACCTCCGTGCTGGAGTTGGTCGTACCCACAACTGTCTGGACCACCACGTGGGGTGTGTGCCAGCAATTCAGGCCCGCTGGCACGCCAGTAGTCCGTGGACCAATTGCCATCAATGGGCCACGCGGTGGCCGCGATGTTGAAGTACACGTAGTTATAGGGAAAGAGGCGAATCTGGCCGATAACTGGGCCGAGCAGGCCGAGGACGACGGTCGCCCACAGGAGCATCGACCAGCGTCGGCTTGATCCCGATGGCCGATGCTGGAGTCGATTGGCGACTTCATACAGACAAATGGTGGCCAGGATGGCAGCAGCCGAGACCACAAAGAGCATCTGGCGCTCGGCGTTGTACATCACCGAATGACCGGCGATCGCCGCCATTGGCAGCAGGAGCAATTGGAGGACCACAGCCAGTTGCATCGCACTGGACTCGGCGGATTGAACCGTGCCAAAGCCACGTAGGAGGCCGCGAGTCGAGATCCATAGCCATCCGCACACGCCCAGAATCGCGGCGATGGACACCAGGAGTGGCAGCTGAGCCGCGAACCACAGGGGGAGGTACGTGGGGGAGACGGGTTGCACCATCCAGGTACCGGCTGTGAGCTGCGCTTCATTCATGGGGAATTGCCCAGATTCGATAATCGCGTTGACCCCGAGTTGTATCGGATTGAGGTACGCCTTGGGGTAGATGGCGATCAGCGCCAGGTACGCGACCACGAGGGCTCCCAATCCCTCGGCGGATCGTCGCCACAGGCGCCAACGAATCATCGCCGAAGGATCCGCGACGCGCGTTCGAACGACGGCGAGATACACCATGCACACCACGCCACTGAATGCGATCGGCAACCCGAGTACCGGCCGGGTGCCCGAGGCAAGGACAGCCCCGGCGACCAGTGCGACCAGACACGTGATGCGCACTGCACGGTGTGCGAAGTAGTCGAGTCTGCACAGAGCCACAATTCCGAGCGTGGCGATGGTGTATCCGGTGGCGCACGGGATGTCCTTGTTGTTGAACATGCCATGCCCCAGCCACAGTGGAGTCACGGCGAGCACGGCTGCGGCCAGTAGTGCCCAACGCCATGACCTGGTGATGACTTTGACCGTCACGGCTGATGCGGCCACTCCAGCAAGTGCAATCCCGGCTATGGCCGTGTGTCGAGCGCCGTACGCAGCTGCACTGGTTGACTGCGACTTCCACGGTTCCAGGCCGATGAGGGCAGTGAACCCGTGGGCAATCAAATCGGCGACCGGCCCGTACACATAGATTCCGAACATGTAGTGAGGGTCGGCGACACCGTGTACCACTGCTCCGGGAGCAACGAACCAGCCGCTATTGAAGTAGGTCTGCAAGAACACGGTCTGGCTGTGCTCATCCCAGGTGCTGCCGACGGCCCAGGCCCCCACAAACATCATGACAGTGCACGTGATGATCAGAACAGCAGCCAGCCACAAGATCCACCGAGGCGGCCATGACGCGTGGACGGTTTCCTTCACGGCCACGACTGTAAAGCACACCGGGGCCATTGTCTCGAAGCATGCAGTGCTGGAACAGGTATGACTGGTGTGCGGTCAATCCGGTGACGTGTCATGCCGATCCCTGTGAGGATCGTTCGACGGAAGCGAGTGCTCAGACGCTAGCTCTCTGGCGGTGTGCTCATCGAGAGCTTCGGTGTTTCGCTGCCACCTGCGCGAAACCATCCGTATATGACGTTCGCAGACATCAAAGCGGCGAATGCCGGTTGCCAGTATGCGCCCCGCAGGACGGGCCGCCACCCTCGTGCAAAGGGGATCGTATAGACCATGTGCTTGACGATCGCGCGATGTCGTTCAGGATGCTCAGCCACGAATCCTCGATATCCGCGCCCGTACGACTTCCATTTGCGCGCGTTCTCTGACCATGTGTCCTCGCAAATGCGATGTGCAACAGCAGTTCCGATGCCTTGACGCAGTCCAGCGAGTTCAAAGCGTCGCGAAAGATGGGTGTCCTCATCCAAGGACGTCAGTTCAGCGGAGTCCGACTGCAAGGCTGACGTGACGAAGAGCGCGGGACGGCCCACAATGTTGGTGTCGGCAACCGGACGGACGCTTTCGCGGAAGTACTGATCCCAGCCCCGACTCCAGAAGCTCCCGTTGACGACTGCGCGCAAGGAACTTTGCAGTGCGGAGTACTGGCCGGATTCCAACTCCGAGAGCATCGTCGACAGCCATGCACTTGGCAGCCTGTCGTCTGCATCGACAAATGCGGTGTAGGTCCTGGTTGTTGTCAGGTATCCCAGTCGTCGTGAAGGTCCCAGACCCAGTCGACCTGGCTGCAGGACAATTGCACCCATGGACTGCGCGATCTCCACTGTGCGATCGGTGGATCCGCCATCGATGACGATCATCTCAGCCGGGTCGTTCGCGAGCACAGCTTCAAGGCAGGGACCGATGTTCAGTTCCTCGTTCAATGTGCAGATCTGAACGGAGACGGGTAAGGGCACAATGCCATTATCAGGGATCGGGAAGCGGTATTCAGTAGCGGTACACTGCGCCAGTGCACGATTTGATCATCGGCGGATCTGGGTTCGTGGGGAGAAATCTTGCCCGACGACTGATGGCCCAGGGCAGGGACGTCGTCGTCGTGGACCGGCGGCCGGACGCCACACGTGCCTTCACTGGAGCTTTCATCGAAGCGGATGCGCAGGATGCTCATGTGCTCAGCGATGTCATCGGTCGAATTCGACCCGAAGTGATCTATCACTTGGCAGCAAACAGCGACATCTCGGCTGGCGTTGCTGATGCGAGCTTGGACTTCGGCGATACCTTGATGACGACGATCGCATTGCGAATCGCGCTGGATCGCACCACAGTGGATCGGCTGGTGTTCGCTTCGTCGTCAGCGATTTTCGGCCCAATCCAGGGCGCGATCCCCGAGTCCCCCAGCACCCCTCCCAGCCCGGTGAGCTGGTACGGAAAGGCCAAGCTTGCCAGCGAATACGTGCTGGAATCACTGCAGGTGAGTCAACCCGAACTTTCCATGTTGTTCGTGCGCTTCCCGAACGTGGTGGGCCCACTTGCCACCCATGGTGTTGTTTTTGACTTCATCAGAAAGCTCCAGGCCGACCCCTCCCATCTTGCAGTCCTGGGCGATGGCCACCAGACCAAGCCGTACGTTCACGTCCACGACCTGATCGACGGCATTCAATTCTTCCAGCGAAATCTGGACTCAGGAGTAACGCGAATCAATATCGGTCCGCCGGATCTGGTCAGCGTGCGCACAATTGCTGCTGAGGTGTGCAGTGCGCTGGGAGTGGATCCGACCATCACGTATGAGAACTCTCCCTTTGGGTGGCCAGGTGATGTTCCTCGATACGAATTCGACACCGCCGCGATGCGCTCGGCTGGCTTTGTGATTGACAGTACCTCTCAACAGGCGGTTCGCCGTGCTGCTGAGGATCTGATCAAGGAGTGGGCGACTTCGTGACTGTTTCAGCCGCCATCCTGGCCGGTGGCAAGGGAACTCGGTCTGCAAATCCTGAACAGGCCAAGCTGGCCCAGGTGATTGACGGGAAGTCACTTTTGGAGTGGCACCTGCAAACACTGCACCAATCCGGTATTCAGCACGTGCTCGTGATCGCAGGACATCTCTCGGAGCAGGTGCAGCACATCTGTAGTCAGGTGGATCCTGCTGGTCTTGAACTTCAGGTCGTAACTGAGGCTGAGCAGCAAGGTACGGTGTCAGCGGCCGTTTTGGCTGCCGAGCAGACTGACAATGATCTGCTGATCGTGCTCGGTGACATTCTCATGGCATTTCCTGTGCAGGATTTCATAAACCAATGGCGGGCCAGCGATCGCAGTGTCGCCGTTGTCGTCCACCCCAGTCGGCATCCGGAGGACAGTGATGCAGTGGTTCGACGTCACTCCGGGCAGGTCGATGTCGTCTCCAAGTCCTTGCCACGGCAGCATCTGCCGAACATGTCTTCAGCTGGGATTTTTGCCATTAGCCAGACTGGCCTGCGTAAGTATGCGCATTTGAAAGACTTCGGATCAGATGTCCTGCCGGCTGCTGCAGATTCCGATGACCTTTTTGCGTTCGTATCAAGTCATTACTTCAAGGATACGGGTACTGCCTCTCGGCTCCACGATGCACGTGACGATGTGAACTCGGGAGCATTCGCCCGTCGCGGAGCCTTGCAAGATCGCCCGGCCCTGCTCCTTGACCGAGACGGTGTGCTCAACCCCGATGACTCCACGGCGGCCTCCGCTGACACCTATCACTTGCTTCCTGGCGTTGCACGGCAGATTGCCCGCGCAAATGATCGGGGAATTCCCGTGATAGTAGTGACGAATCAACCGGCGATCGCAAAGGGTTGGCTGACCTTTGCAGCACATGAGTCCGTACGTGCGCGAATGGATGAATTGCTGGCACTGCAGGGCGCTTTCGTCGATGACTACTGGTTTTGCCCGCATCATCCGGATATGGGATTCACCGATGAGGTCCCTGAACTCAAAGTGCAGTGCCAATGCCGAAAGCCGTCACCCGGTTTGGCTCGGGGCGCAGCTGCAGCGCATCGACTGGATCTCAGTCAGAGCGTCCTGGTCGGTGATTCCGACCGCGATCGCGGCCTGGCCGAAGCGACGGGTATGCAATTTGTGCACGTATCGCCAGACTGCCACGAGTTGGAACGTGAAGACTGTTATGCAGATGCGCAGACAGCCATCGCCCGAGCATTGGAGATCCTGGGATGCTGATAGCGCAGGCCCCGCTCAGGGTAAGTCTGTTCGGAGGCGGCAGTGATCTGCCTGCCTTCCTTGAGCACAACGATGGTGCTGTGCTGTCGTTTGCGATCGATCGCCGGGTCTTCATCGTCGGGCATCCGTTCACGCACCGAACTGGGATCGTCCTGAAGTACTCGATCAGCGAGGACGTCGAACATCCCGGCTTGCTACGCCATCCGATAGCACGGGAAGTCCTCGCCCGCTACGGCGTGAGCGATATTGACCTTGCCGTGATGTCCGATGTGCCTGCAGGCACAGGACTTGGTAGCTCATCATCGTTTACTGTCGCGTTCCTGGCATTTGTCCGTCATGTGTGTGGCCAAGTCTCCACGCCGGCCGACCTTGCGCGTGAGGCGTGCGAGATTGAAATTGATGTGCTCCGTGAGCCCATTGGGTTTCAAGATCAGTGGGCGAGTGCCCTTGGCGGGATCAATGTTCTTCGATTCGGCGGCGGTGCCGTGCATGTTGAACAGCTCGGTCTGCGGGCAGCGGATGTCGCCTCCCTGGAATCCCGACTTCATCTCGTGCCGGTTGGCAAACCACGAAGCGCCAGTGACCTGCTTGCCAAGCAGTCCCAATCATTGGCTGCTGGGTCAAGTGCGGAGAATCTGACACGACGAATGGTAGCCCTTGTGAAACAAGGTCAGCATGCCCTGTCATGGAACATGGATGATATCGGCCCACTGCTGCACGAGGCATGGCAACTGAAGCGGGAGGTGGCCCCGGATGTGACCAATCCGGACGTGGATCAGCAATACCAACGCGGCATGTCCAGTGGCGCTACGGGTGGCAAGCTCCTCGGGGCAGGCGGAAGTGGCTATATTGCGTTTTACGTGCCAGCGCATGCTCAGGAGCAATTCCACGAGAGCTTTCCTCAGCGACTGGATTTCCGAATCAGTAGCCAAGGAGCGGGCGTCATCCATGAGTCTTGATATCGCGCGAGCGCAGCAGAGCCTTGACGACACTATGTCTGCTATTGCGTCCTTGAATCAATCCGTCCTCGAGCAATTGGCGCATCTGATTCTCGGCCTTCAACAGACCGATGGAATTCTGTGGATCATGGGAAATGGCGGTTCCTCGTCAACGGGCTCGCATTTGGCCTGCGATGTGGGCAAGGGCATCGGCTCGAGCTTGGATTCGCCGATTCGAGCGCTGTCCATCAATGAGCAGGCGATCACCCAGTCCGCGTGGGCGAATGACTTCGGGTTTGACGACGCGATGCGCAATCAACTCCAGCAGCTCGTTCGTCCCGGAGACGCGGTCCTGGCCATATCGGGAAGTGGTAACTCGCCGAATGTGGTCAATGCAGCCTCCTGGGCACAGGCCAACGGATATCCCGTCGCAGTGCTTGTTGGGCGCAACGGAGGTCAAATCTCGAACTTCGCCGATATTGAGTTGCGAGTTGACTCCACCGATATGCAGGTTCTTGAGAATGTGCACCTTGTCGTCGTTCACTGGTTGTTCAAGGCGCTGACCCATGAGCCGGTAACCGGTCCAACCCAGGCCCCCCCGCCGCAGGCATAAGTCCTGGCTCCGGCGGACTCACCTGCTGCCAGCGATTGGCGATGTGACATCCCTGGTCGATGCAGGCTCGAGCTCGATCGGTCAGGGGCTTGGTGGATGCAGTTTCAGGATCGTTGCGGCTGAATTCTCGTAGACCACACTTGCGTACGGCGACCAAGTTGCGGCATGCGGGACAAGGTGATCGACCCAGAAGTACCGAACACCCCGCGACCAGAGAAAGTTCAGTTCGGACTTCGTCGGGTGCAGTCCAAACTCATAGCTGTTCAGCATCAGATCGCGCGCCCATTGGAATCTTGGAGCACTGATGTCGACCTCCTGCGTCACGCTGAAGGATCGACCCTCAAACAGTGCCTGCCGGGATGCAAGTGCCGAGACCGTGAACGCAGTGGAGGGGCAATTTGGGGGCAAGGCCCCAGGAGCCGTGCACTGGCGGTTCGTTGCCATGACAGTGTCTATTGGAGTGTGATCCTTCACCCACTGCCCCGCGTTCAGCGCTGCGTCACTCATGACGTAATCGTCGGTGATATTCGGCTGGTCAGCGGGCGTCATGACATGAAAGGCAGTGCCGAGCACGCTTGCTGCGAGGACCATGCAACTGACCGTCCACGAAGTCGCCATGATGGTCCGGCGCACAGACAGATCTGGAAGGCACGCAGTGCGTGCCGCAACACTCAGGAGTACGCCGGCACCAAGAAATGCGAATGGAAAGAGCGTGCGAGCGATTCCGTCAAATCGAAAACCGAACAGGTGAGGCCACGCCCACACGGAGATCCCGCCGATTGCGCATGCGACGACGGTCAGCAGCAGAACAAATTTACGGAAGCCCGGAACTGCCCGATACCGGGTGGCCAGGAATTCGATTGCGCAGGCACCGCCTAGGCCGCCACCCAGCAGGATGAACGGTTGCACTTCCTGGATGAACGTCTCCTGCGAATCACCGTTCTGGTGTGTGAATGTCACGCCGATGATGCCCGCCACCGCGATCGCTAGGAGCCAGTAGATGAGGAGATTTCGACGGCTGCGTTGCAAGAAGAAGAAGATGAGGCCGTATCCCCCGAGGCACGCCGCGACAAGGCTGGCAATGACCCCGATGGCAAAACCGCTGCTGGAGTAGAACGGTGTCATTCCCATCAGGTCAGCAAATCGATGGGAGTAGCCGAACAGCCAAGCATTCCCGTACGAGGAACCCGCGGGAGGCAAGATGAGCAGAATGAGCCCTGCGACCGAACCGATAGACACAGCACATGCCAGACGGCAGATCTCCCGGACGTAACCCTTGCTCGCGAGTGCAACACCCACGACCGTGATCGTGCAAAGCCCGATGAGCAGGACATTCGTGATCCGGCTTCCGATACTGGCGAAGGCTAGGAAAGCAATGAGGATGTCACCCCGAAGGCTCGGCGGTTCCTTCGCGAGTCGCAAAAACATCACGGACAGGGCGAGGAAGAGCATCAAGCCAAATTGAAAAGTCGGTCGGGAGGCATCCAGGGTGAAAGGCGAGAACTCCCCGTACCGCACGGTAAGAATCGATCCACACGTCCCGAGAAACACCCCGAAGCAACGCGCTGGCACCGATTGAGTCACCAAGCCACTCAATGCCCACAGTCCGTTTACCACGACGATCATCGTGACGATGAGCAACGGTCGAGACATCGCCCAGTAGACGTTCGATGTGCTCATCTGGGCGATGTTGGCAATCCAGGCGTCGGCAAACCAGTGGTAACGGATGCCACCCCCGGCGATGGCAGCCAGGTTATGCAGTGGGCCAACAGCAGCCATAGTTGCGGCAAAGGACGCGTGGAGTGGATCATCGAGATTCACCCGCCACCATGGGTTCCCTGAGAGCGGGTACAGTTTCCAAATCTGTCCTGCGCTGATGATCAGCGGTGCTGCCAAGCCCGCGGCAATCGGGAACTGCATCGGCCTCGGAAGGCGGATTGCGGCGGTTCGCCGGCTGAACACCACGGACAGAACGCCAAGAGCTAGCGGAACGACGCAACTGGACACCCAAGACAGTGCGTGGAGCAGGAGGGTTGCGCTGAGAAGTGCCGTGCACATGCCGACGGGCAAGCCGATAGACAGTGCGTAAGCCGTGCTGACTGGATTTCTGGTCAGGCTACTGACGATCAGGACACCACCAAATGCCTGCGCGGCAATTGCACATGCGGACAGGAAGTTGGTTTCGGTGCTTCCTCCCCCGAAAAGCAGGAATGCTTCCGCGGTCGCGAAGACGAGCATCGCGAGAAGAAAGGTATTTCGAAGCGCCAGTAGCTCGCCGGCCCTCGCGTGACTCATGGACGGTCCATCCCCGTGATCGGCACCTGAGTGCGCTGGGTGCACTCGAACGGTGGCAGGTCAGTATGTGCGATCAAAGTATCGCACCCCTATACGGCATCGTCACCGTGCGCGGACCTCAGATTCCAGCCACCGAGACCGAATACCTGCGGCTGATGGTGGTACCACTCGGGATTCTCCGCCTTCCCCTCTTGCTCGGCAGGCCGGTAGATAGTGTCGTGCGTGTGCACTGTCGGCACGATTGAATCGGACTCGCGGTCTGCCATCCGATTCAAGCAACGCGGATTGACATCGACCTCGCACGAGCCCCTCATTGCGTTTTAGACTGTGGCGGGCGCGCTCGGGACAGAGTCTCCTGGAACAACGACGTGGGCGATCTGGATGGAGGTTGTACGTGTTAGAGACATTTCGTTCATCGTCAGCCGACCTATGCATTGTGGAATCGCAGGCGGAGTCACGCGCAAGCGGAGTTCACGTTGGTCGACTCAATGTCTGGTCATCAGGTGCAGCAAGCGCTGAAGCCATTCGGCGCATCATTTCGCACTCAGACTATGACGTGGTGATTATCCGGGCAGATGCTTCAAACATGAGCTTCGGTGCAGACCTGCAATGTTCTGAATTTATGTCCTGGCAGGCTGACACGCTGTTGTACTTCGAGTTGAGCTCCGAGCGTGAGCAGTCGTCAGCTGACAGTGTTGAAATGCGGCAACTCCATAAGGATGATCGTCAATTGGCAGATCAACTTGTGGCTGAAATATTTGCCGACTACCGCAATCATTACTCGACAAATATTCAGTTGGCGAAAATCGACCTCGTGGATGCCTATCAGGATTGGACCGCAAATTTCCTGGAATCGGAATCTGGATCGGTTTGGGTCGCGAGAAATCCGAACACTGAACCAGTCGGCATTTGCGTCCTGGATGAGTCACAGGAGAACTGTCACGAGATTGTCCTAGCCGGCATTGTCCCGAGTCAACGACGAATGGGGCTGTACTCAGACATGGTCCGTGCTGTCGCCCTGCGCGCATCGTCAATGAGTATTCAGCGCATCGTGATCTCTACGCAGGCGGCCAATGTCTCGGTCATGCGCACCTGGTGTCGTCTCGGATTCGTCCCTACCCGGGCTATCAATACGTTTCACGTAGTGCGGAAAACGGGCAGTTTCCACTGAGAGCCGCAGGGTCCCCCTGCGGCATGCCCTCAAGTGAAGTTTCTCCGGTAGACCGCACACCAAGGTGCTCCTGATCAGCTCAGGCGGAGGGTCGAATATTCGCGTGGACCTTTGGTAAGGTTCTGAGCCGCAGACGGAGGTTGCGCCGAAGTGAAGATCTGCCCAGAATGTACTTTTTCGGTGTCATGAGCTGCACGAGATGTGTCGCCTGAGTTCGGCCACGAACAAGACGATGTCAGGAGCTGAACAACGTGGATCTGCATGGAATCTCGATTGTCGTTCCTGTCTACAGGAGCACCAACTCCCTGTTCGAACTCGTTCGACGAATAGACAAAACGTTTGCCGCAGGGACTGACTACGAAGTCATCCTCGTCGACGATGGCAGTCCGGCAGAGACCTGGCGCGTTGTGACACAGATCTGCGAAGACAACGTGAAGGTGCGCGGGCTACGACTGAGTCGGAATTTCGGCCAGCACAGCGCCTTGGTTGCTGGAATCCGAAGTGCGACATTCCCGATCACAGTCACTCTCGATGACGATCTCCAGAACCCGCCCGAAGAGATACCAAACCTCATCGGGATGCTCCAGGCCGAGGATCTCGACCTGGTCTATGGCGTGCCTCGACGGGTGGAGCAGTCAGTCCACCGCCGCGTAGCCGGACGGCTGACTCGCTCAGCCCTGAAGAGCGGTCTTGGGGTAGACGTTGCTCCAAATGTGAGCTCGTTTCGTGCATTTCGCACACGTCTGCGCGATGCCTTCGCGAATGATCTCGGATCAAATGTGTCGCTGGATGCCTTGCTGACATGGGGAGGTGCCAGATTCGGCAGTGTTGCTGTCCAGCATGATGCTCGAGGAGAAGGCACATCGAATTTCACGTTCGTAAAGCTCATGCGATTTGCGATCGACACCACGACGGGGTACAGCACGCTGCCACTTCAGGCCGCAAGTATTTTGGGATTCGCGACGGCAGCATTCGGGCTTGCCGTGCTGATTTTCGTCGTCGCTCGCCCACTCCTCACCGGTGATTCGGTACCAGGTTTCCCTTTCTTGGCAGCAACTATTGCGATCTTTTCAGGGGTGCAGTTGGTCACGCTGGGGATTATCGGCGAGTACTTGGCGCGCATGCACTTTCGGATTATGGGCAAGCCCACGTACATCGTGAGCGCGACAGCGGGGACTGATCTACCAACTCATGGAGTGCCTGAGTGATCCCGTTCAATCGCCCGTGGTTCGCCGACGCCGAAGTTGAAATGCTGAGTCAGGCGCTGCGCGGTGGGCACACTTCAGGGAATGGCCCATTCACCGCACGCGCTGAGGCACAACTGGAGCAGATTCAAGGGCACGGACGATCGCTGCTCACGACTTCATGCACTCACGCACTGGAGATGAGCGCCAGGCTGCTGGATCTTCAGCCAGGCGACGAGGTGATCGTTCCCTCTTATACGTTCGTATCTACGGCCAGTGCGTTCTTGTGGAACGGAGCACGCCCGGTCTTCGCTGATGTGCGGGCCGATACCTTAACGATGGATCCGGAGTCCGCGGAGTCATTGATCAACGATCGGACGAGAGCAATATGCATCGTCCACTATGCAGGCGTGGGTGCCGATCCCGAAGTCTTCGCTGCCATGGCCGAGCGACATGGACTCATGCTGATCGAAGACAACGCCCACGGTCTGGGTGGCACCTATCAGTGCCAACGGCTGGGAACCTTTGGCGCATTGTCGACTTTGAGTTTTCATGAGACCAAGAACATCACCTGCGGTGAAGGCGGCGCCTTAGTGGTGAATGCTGCCCCGCTGATCGACCGCGCTGAGATATTGCGGGAGAAGGGGACAGACCGGTCGAAGTTCGTCAGAGGGCAGGTCGACAAGTACACCTGGGTTGACTCAGGGTCCAGTTGGGTGCTTTCTGATCTCCTTGCAGGCATCTTGGTCGCCCAACTTGATCGATTTCCGCAGATTGACCAGGAGCGTCGACGAATATGGCAGGTCTACCACGATGCATTGCAAGACTGGTCGGGAACGAACTCGGTGATTCAACCGCATATCCCCAATGGTGCAGAACACACCGGGCATATGTACTACTTGCGCCTGGCTGACCGAGCATCCCGAGATCGATTCATCAGTCACATGAAGGATCGCGGAGTTATGACAGTGTTCCACTATCAGTCCCTGCACTCCTCACCCATGGGTCAGCGACTGGGTGAGCAAGCACGGTGGTGTCCAAATTCGGACGCAGCTTCCGACGGGCTCGTGCGTTTGCCGCTGTTCGTTGGACTTTCTGAGTCAGACCAGGCAAGGATCATTCAAGCGATAGTCGAATTCCGGCCGTGAAGCCAAGTGCATGTCAGCCGGCACACCTCGGTGGGGCTGCACGTGGGCGGGAACCCTCCCACGCGGGTGATCAAATCACGTAGTCAATGTCCGCTTTGAGCAGGTCACGAAGATCCTCCACCGAGAGCCACAGGTCATTCGTGTCGGATGTGTAGGAGAAGCCATCAGGAACAGGCTTTCCCTCAGGAGGCGTATAGCCCCACTCGGCAAGGGTTGGGGTGACGATGTATCGATCTGACAGCTCGATCGTGCGCCGGGAGTCTTCGACCGAAATCATCTCCTCATGAAGTTTTTCCCCGGGACGGATGCCAACCTCGACGATCTCTCCACCCGGCGAAATCGCCTGCGCCAGGTCAACGACACGCATGCTCGGAATACGCGGGACGTATAACTCTCCACCGGCCATGGATTCAAAACTGTTCAGGACGAAGTCGACGGCTTGGGGAAGGGTGATCCAGAACCGTGTCATTCGTGCATCTGTGATCGGCAGGGTCATACCGCGTGCAGCGAGATCTTGGAAGTGCGGTATGACCGAGCCACGACTGCCCATGACATTGCCGTAGCGGACGACTGCAAACGCAGTCCCAAAATTGTGCGCGTAGTGATTACTCGAAATGAAGAGTTTGTCGGCGGTGAGTTTTGTGGCCCCATAGAGATTGACCGGAGAAGACGCCTTGTCGGTCGATAGAGCGATGACCTTCTTGACGCCGGCATCCATGCTCGCGAGCATGACATTCTCCGAGCCGAGGATATTGGTCTTCACATATTCCATGGGGTTGTACTCGGCCGTATCGACCTGCTTCAAGGCCGCAGCATGAACGACATAGTCAACGCCGTGGAGGGCAATCTTGAGTCGATCACGATCTCGAACGTCTCCGAGGAAAAAGCGAACTCTGGGATCATCGCCGTACGTCTGCTTCATCTCGTACTGCTTGAGTTCATCTCGCGAGTAAATCGCCACTCGTTCAGGTGATCGTGTCTGCAGGACTCGTGACAGGAAGGCTTTGCCGAAGGATCCGGTTCCACCCGTGACGAGAATTGACGCACCATCAAGCATGGACACGGCGAAACTTCCTTCCAAGAGGTCCTTCATGATAGCCCACGCGGTCTCATGGACGTTGAACTCGTCAAGGCTCCAAGAACCAGTTCTCCGCTGGATAGCGACAGTCATTTGGATCAGCGCCGAATAGCCGATCTCAGGAACTGATCACCGTGCTCGTTGCCGGGCGGAGCTGAACTTGCTGACTTCCGACTGGAATGAGGGGTTGAATGGGGGATACTTGGGGTGTGATGACGTTGGGAGTGCTCCAGGCGCGCATGACTTCTTCGCGGTTGCCGGGGAAGGTGCTTGCACCGCTCAACGGAGAGCCCATGATCGTGCGCCAACTTCAGCGGCTGGATCGAGTGAAAGGAATGACCGAGGTAGTGGTTGCAACCTCGGTGGATAGTTCAGACGATGCGTTAGTCGACGTCGTTACGGCTCACGGCTGGCCAGTGGTTCGTGGGCCACTTGACGATGTGCTCGGTCGGTTTGCGCAGGTCATCAGGGACTATGGCCCCGACGTGGTTGTTCGCCTAACCGCTGACTGCCCGCTGGTTAGTCCGTCGGTCGCAGACTTGGTCATTGAGCGGTTTCACTCGGGTGAGTACGACTATGTGTCCAACACGTTGACGCCGAGTTTTCCAGATGGCCTGGATGTTGAAGTCGTAACCGCACAGGCGCTGACGTGGCTGGCAGAGCAGACGGTCGATCCGCATGAGCGTGAGCACGTCACCCTCGGTGTGTATCGGCGGCCAGAAGTATTTTCGCTGCTGAATGTGCTCGGGAGTGAGGACCTCTCGGCCCTTCGATGGACTGTCGATACCACAGCGGACCTGGAATTCGTGCGAACCATCTACGAACGGTTGTACTCGGAAAACCCGGAGTTCGAGATATGGGATGTCTTGCGGCTCATTGAGCAAGATCCATCACTCAATCGAACCAGTGCTGACTTGCCGCGCAACGCTGCGTTAACGGGCCTGGACACCGGGGCAATGCAGTTGTAGTCGGGGCCCACCTGTTGTCCCACCGAGAAGTTGCGGAGCAGTCGGTACGGCCAGTCAGTTCTTGATTCGTGCGAATACTGGCTGGACATGGCGATTGCACCGGTCAGCGGTCATGCTGGCGGACTCGACTGCTGGCTCGTCGAATTGGGCGCAGGCTCCGCGATGATGGCAGCGGCCCACAGGACTGTGAGCAAGAAAAAAATGGACAGCAGTGATGGACCAAGCCAGGAGAATGGGGTGTTTGCGACACCAAGAACAATCGTGGTGGCGACAAGGGCGAGTGGACCTCCACACTGGCGCTTGGCGGCCATGACGCCAAGAGTCAGGGCAAGCAGAAAGGTCGCCAGCAGCACCGCGAATCCTACGAGACCATTGCGCGCCAGTTCATCAATGAAAAAACTGTGTGCCTGTGTTGCGGTGCGCGTGAGCTCAGTTCCATTCGCGTAACCAGCTTCGCCAACGCCGGTAATGGGTGACCGCTCCCATAAGTGCAGGAAGTCGGGCCAGATCAAATCCGTCCGACCAGTGAGGTCCGGTGATGACCGCAAACTCAAGCCGATGGCCAGAGCGCCCACGACTGACGCCAGCACGAGCCGCCATCGAAAACTGATAGCACGCAGAGCTGGCCAGGCACTGAAGAGGAGCGCGAGCCCGACACCGATAGCGGTGGCAACGTAGGCACCACGGGAGGAGGTCAGGAGTAGGGCCACCGCGCCAACGCTGGCAAACACCCATGACGATCGATTCCTGAGGCTGACGGACAGGACAACCAGGAATGCGGCGAGTACACCGGTGTATGCGGTTCCGCCGAGGGGACCAGGCCAGCGGCCCTGCGGACCGAGCCACCCTGATAACGGAAGCCAATACGAGTGGATCTCATACTTCAGGAGATCCCTTCCGACCTGCGGCATCGGTATGAGGTGAAGGAGCTCGGAAAGACGAGTCCAGACCAAGAGCACTGCACCGGTCCACCCCAGGACTCCCATGACCGTTCGCGCATCACGGGCAGTGGGTGACTTCAACCAAACCATGACCAAGATTGCTGGAGTGAGCCAGGTCAGGTAGTCGTATGAATCGCCGCGGACATAGACCAAGCACATTCGGATCATCCAGCCCACGGCCAGAACTCCAAGGAATGCCTGAGCCCAGAGCCCCGCCTGGATGTGCCTGGCCGCAAAGAGCCACAGCACGGCGGCAACGGCAACAGTGAGTCCTGCGCCCCAAATGATCGGCGGTTGCCCTTTCACCACGGGAATGCGGTACTGGAAATATTGAAACAGGTATTGGGCGTATGTTGCCATCGTGATGCCGACGACCAGTACCGACAGATAAGCGACAGTTGAGCGCACCGGTACCACGGTGCGGCGAGCGCTCACGGTGGACTCTTCCATTTGTCACCAGCATATTCCGCACACGGCACACATCTGTGGCCAGGTTGCGCCGTAGGCTAAGGCGTGAGTGACAGGCCCGTTGAATTATGGAGGCGGCACATGGCTGAGCGCGGGGTCCACATCGTGGCGAGGTCCCGTGAACATGACGTGGCCGAATCTGCCTTCACCCCAGCCGTGTGGTGTTCTCGATACTCACCCGGGATCCATCGTCACTGTGCCTTGGCTATGAGGTGTCTCGGTTGATGCTCATCAGCATTGTTACGGTCGTGAAAGATGATGTCACGGGATTTCTTGCGACCCGGGATTCCATGCTGGCGCAGGAGCTCAGTGCATGCGAGTGGATCGTCGTTGATGGGTCGTCAGATACCGGAGCGATTCCGCCGCTCGTGGAAGCTGCAGCCGACCGGCTTTCGGTCAACTACGCGCATCAGCCTCCATCGGGGGTGTACTCGGCTATGAACCAGGCGCTGGCGATGGCGCACGGGCTATATGTCTACTTCTTGAATGCGGGAGATGAGTTTTACGCTGCTGATGTCTTGCAGCGCGTGCGAGATGCCCTTGCGCCGGAGCCAGTATGGGCATTCGGTCCGGTGGCGATCATCAGTCCAACCGGCACCGCGGTCATCACTCCCCAGTGGGACTATCGCCACGAGCAGGCCCAGCTGTTCAGCAGGGGTCACTTCCCGCCCCACCAGGGAACGATTGTTCACGCGCAGACGCTACGCAGTATCGGCGGCTTTGACTTGTCGTACCAGATTGCTGCTGATTACGCGGCATGTCTGCGCCTGTCACAACTTGCCGACCCGTTGACATTGCCTTTTGTCGTGGCGAAGTTTCCAGAAGGCGGAATCTCCACGAGTCAATGGCAAAAATCCTTTCGCGAGTTCCACCGCGCTCGTCGGTCAATATTGCACCCTGTAGGGGTACGTGCCGTGAAAGAGCGTTGGAACACCTGCCGGCAGTACTTCCTGGTGTTTGCGCATCGGGAGATACGGCCGCGGCTATCGTTATCGGCAAGGAAGCCATCCAGTAATCAGCCGTCGAAGTGAGTCATGGATCAAATTGCCCTGCTCCTGAAGTCATATGGACCCGACATCGCGTACGCCAGGCGCTTGATCGATTCCTTCAACCGGCACAACGTGGAAAACCTGCTACTCCACTGCGTCGTTCCAGCGGCGGATGCAGCATTGTTCGCCGGCTTGGCAAGTTCGACGGTTCATGTGCACTGCGAAGAGGATGTGCTTGGCCAGCATCTAGTGCATGAACCGATTGCGGGATTGAGCCCCGGGTATGCAAATCAGGAAATCATCAAGCTTGCCTTTTGGGAGACCGGCCTCTCATCCAACTACTTCTGCATCGACTCCGATGCATTCATTCTCCGACCGTTCGGTGCAGGTGAGTTCATGCGGGATGCAACATCGCCATACACCGTCCTTGTTGAAGACAACGATCTCAGGATTGAACCCGGGTACTTCAATGCGCACTGGCAGGGCAGGGAAGCAGCGATCCGCACGATCATGCAGGAAGTGGGCCTTGACGATCCGATCATGCGCACATGCCATGGGCATCAGGTCTTCAGTAGTCGGGTCTTGCAGAGTTTTCGTGATGACTTCTTGACATCTCGATCGTGGACGTATGCCGATGCAATCTCGCGTAGCCCCTACGAATTCAGCTGGTATGCCATGTGGCTCCAGAAGTCCGCATGTATCCCGATCTACCAGCGTGAGCCATTAGTGAAGGTGTTCCACAATGAGGATCAACACTTATCCGCCATCCTGAGCGGCATCACCGAGCGTGATATCGCTCGGGGATACTTTGCCGTTGTCGTGAATTCGAACTACTCACGTGGCATGGGAATGCTGGCCACATCCGACGGCAAGCCACAGTCGCTAGCGCCATACCTTTCCTACCAAGAGCTGGGTCGGCTTGTCGCGGCAAAGCTGCGCAATAGCTGGTCACACCGTATGACTCGTTAGCTCATGATTCGTTCAACACCGCTGAATACACGTCCGCGGTTTCCTGCGCACACTTGTGCCAGGTGAATGCTGAGGCTCGCTCGATACCTGCCGATGAGCGCTGACTTCGCGCAGACGGATCGGTGAGAAGCATCGAAATGACTTCGACAAGTTCGTGTACAACGCCGGGTGTGAAGTACACAGCGGCGTTACCACCGACCTCCGGAAGACTCGTCGCTCTCGCCAAGATCGTGGGAACCCCACACGCCATTGATTCAAGCGCGGGTAGTCCAAATCCCTCAAATCGCGAGGGAAAGACCGTCATGAGCGCGTTGCCGTACGCAGCGGGCATCGCATCATCGGTAAGGGCAAGCTGCTCCACTCGGTCAACGATCCCGCGTTCAGCCAGCTGGCGCTCTTCGGCCGCCGTGAAGGAGCCACCGCCAACAAACAGCAACGTAATGTCGGGGTGCGCTTTGGCGAGTTCAGAAAATGCGCGTAGCAGAACTTCAGCATCCTTGTACTGGCCGCGGTTTCCAACGAACAGGATGTAGTTGTCAGGCAGAGTCGTGAATCTGGGGACTCCCGGCCGAAACCGTGCGTCCACGCCCAGATGCACCACGCTGATCGGCACATCGATGTCCCCGTATGTAGCAAGTAAGTCTGCCTTGGTGGCATCGGAAATGCAGATCACGTGATCGGCATTCATCACGTATCGGTGCTTGAGCGTGAGGAGGTCTAGCCGGCGACGAGTCTGCGGAAGGCGCTCAGGGATCATGTCGTAGACGGTGATCACTCGTTTAGCGCCAGGATAACCCGATAAGCCGTGTGGTAGGTAGAAGGTGTTGTGGACGATGTCGTTGCCCGGGCGTGGCATGAGGCGACACAGGTAACGCAGCAGTGAGTAATACTCGTGTCGAGTCTGCCGCAAGCCCAAAGCGGTCGAGATCTGTCGATCGTCGAGCGCATAGCGATTGATCACCGGTGCGTTCAGCGGAAGCAGTTCCACGTCCAATGACGGATCCTGGAGGTACTGTCGCGCCAATTCGGTGAACAGCCGCGATATTCCGCCGTATTCCTGGAGTGCAAAGATCTGCTCGTCGAAGGCCACTTGCACCAGATCAGTGTAGGCGCCTGGACCGAGAGCACGGCGGAGCATCACGCGAAGTCTTGCGGAATCCAGTCAACCAATGACGGCTCCAGAGCCGGAATCTGAATCGTGGAATCGTCATGCCCGTGAAGGGCCGATGGAATGTAACCGGTGGACCAAACAGGTATCGGTAGGCTGCTGGCGTGGCCCGGACAGGATCTTGTTGCGGATGAGTCAGACACTCATTCTTGGAACGGCACAGTGGGGTTTGGACTACGGGATCACCAATGCATCAGGACGAGTCACCGACGTCGAACTCCGTGCAGTAATTCGCGTTGCCAATGACCTGGGCATCAACTGCCTTGATACGGCACCGGGATACGGAGATGCAGAATCCCGCATCGGGATGTTGGCGCCAGAATTCCTCGTCCAGAGCAAGGTGCAAGCCAGTGGGATCGTGGGTGACTCCATCCACGATCAGGTGCGAAAAAGCCTGGGCAGGCTGCGTCGCTCGCACATCTGGAGAGTGCTCGTTCACGACTGGCCGAGCTTGGATGCGAAGTCGGCACGCTCGGCCATCGAGGAATTGGCGGATCTGCGGTCTGGCGGAGTTGTTGGGCAAATCGGGGTTTCCGTGTATGAAACTCAAGACCTTCAGCTGCTGTTGGAGCTAGATCTGCCGATCGATGTCGTGCAAGTGCCAATGAGCATCCTGGATCAACGTCTGCTGAACTGTGTTGAACTGTCTGAACTGCGGGAGCAGGGCGCAAGCATTCAGGCGCGGAGCATCTTCCTCCAGGGCGTCATGCTTGACCAGTCGCGCCTCAGTCGGCATTCCAGTCACATTGACGTTGTCAGACTGCATGAAGGACTCGATGGCATCGATGTAGATCCCGTGACGGCAGCGGTGTCCTTCGTGCGATCAGTGGATGCCATCGATGAGGTGGTCGCTGGCTTTACGAATCAATCTGAGCTAGAGGCTTTTTGGTCCGCCTGGACGAAAGTGCTTGTCCATCACGATTGGGCGAAGTGGGCATCCAGGGACGAGGAGCTGTTGGATCCGCGACGGTGGGACTGACGTCGAGGTGCAGCATCCGAATGATCGGGCGATGTCAGATTTCGGCCCGCCGGCAGTACAGATCCATAGGCCTATGCCCGTGTGAATACACGCGGTTTGCGTGGCCATGGTGCCTGCGTGCCGCGGCCTGCTGAGCCATCGGCATCCATGCTCAGCACTCTATGATCGTTGAATAATGAATGTTCTGGCGTGGCACCGCTCACGGGGCACGAGCTCAGCGCTCACGCTCCTGATATTCACGGTGGTACTCGCCGCGGCCTCAGTGGGATTCCTGGCCTGCGTCGGCGTCGATGCTCGTACAAGCCTTGCCATCGTGGCGGTGGTGATCGTCCAGGCCATTGGTGGTGCCATCGCCTGGCGATTTGTGCGTCCGGGGTGTCAGGTGTTCGAACTGGGCGGCATGGCCCTTGCCGTAGGCACGTCACTGTCGGTCATAGCCGGATTGGCAGTCAAGGTCATCCTGAATCAGAACTGGGGTTGGTGGGTTCCGACCGCACTTTTGGTGATACTGGCCATCGGGCGACGACTACGCAATGGCAGCAATGCCTCGCGCGTTGTCGCACCGGACCGGGCATCGATCATCGCGGCGATAGTCGCAGTCATTGCAGGTGGCGCATCCCTCGTCGCGAATATCAGCCACTATCCATTGAGCTGGCAGGGAAGCTGGAGCCTGTATCACCCTGACATGCCGTTCTTCGAGGCACTGTCGACGTCGCTGGCAAAGTTCGGTCCACTGCACAGCATCTTCATGCCGGGTGCACAAATCCGATACCACTGGCTGTCCTATGCGTGGTCCGGTCAGGTCTCTGCTGCTTCCAGTGCCCAGGAATTCGTCATGCTCACCCGAGGCTTTCAGCTCGTGGTCGTCATGGCCAGCTCGCTGCTGGTGATTTCCTGGACCCGCCGAGTGACACGCCATGTGCTGGCTCCGACCTTGGCGGTGTTACTGCTACTGACTGGTGGCTATGTCGGGGCCACCTACGGTGGAATCCTGAACTTTGACTCACCATCGCAGTCCATGGGCGTGGTGTGGCTCCTGGCCACTGCGATCGCGATCTTGACCTTCGTTCAAGGGCGGGCAGTCCAATCTCGCGTGACGGCAATGGCGTGGGTTGGACTCATCGCCATGCTTGGCTTTGCGACGACCGGAGGAAAGATCAGCGCGGCAATTCCGGCACTGGTCGGAGCCGGTGTCATGACAGGTGCAGGGTGCCTCATGCGGGCGGCGTGGACGCGTCGGGCGGCGATGGCCACTGCCGCGCTTTGGCTCGGTGGTGCGTTGGCCTATGTCCTGATTCTGTCCGGGGCAAATGGCGGCGGCGGACTTTCTCTAGGTTCGCTGATCGACCGCAGTTCCAGCCAGCAGGGAATGAACCCAATTGAGGGATCACTGGGGATTGCCTTAGGGACTGGCCTGTTGGCGCTGGCTGTGGCGTTGCGTTGGTCTGGTGTGGTGTGGCTCGCGACACAGCGTCAGCATCGCCGGAGTCCGGAATGGCTGTTTGCCGTCGGGCTCGCCCTGTCCAGCCTGCTGCTGTTGATTGCGTTCACCGGATTCAACGAAATCTGGTTCGCCTCAGCAGCCAGCGCCCCATTGGCCGTTATTTCCACGGAGGGGTTCGAATCCGCCCTAGATGCGCTGACGAGGCTGCACCGGCGCAGTTCGGCATCGGTGATCTGGGTGTCTCTGGCGCTCGCGGTGTGCATCTATGGCGCGGTTTGGGTCGTCTGGCAAACCGGTCCAGCTGGCGGCAGTGTCTGGCAGAGCACCTGGCGCTGGACAGGCCCAATCCTTGCCCTCGTGCTCGGCCTGCTTGCCGGTGGGCTGGTATCCAGATTTGCCGAAGGCGGGGGATCGGTCGCTGATCCGAGGACCGCTGCCGCACCACCAAGACGGTTAGCCATCCTTGCCGGATGCACGGTGGTGCTTGTCCTTGTTGCCGTGCCGGGACGACTCCTTGGCGTTGGCACAGGAATGATCGGCCGCCCGCCGGGACTGCGTCCCGACACGTTCAGCATGGGAATAGCGCCGATCGTGCGCGGCCACGACACGGTACTGATCGGAAATATTCCTTGGGACGTGATCGAAGCGGGAAACTGGCTGCGGGCGCATGCCGGCCAGTCTGATGTCCTGGCAACGAATCTCACCTTTGGTCCGCTGATTCCTGCTGTCACCGGGCTCCAGTCGTTCGTTTCCGGGATCCAGTACCAGGCACCCTATGGTCGTCCGAGTACCGCACCGCAGTTGCTTGTCCATGATGATCAGATCTGGCAATTCCTGCGGATGCCCTCTGCCCAGACAGTCCAGCCACTATGCGCATCGTCAGTGTCATGGGTGTGGGTTGACCCAACGCAAACGCCGATACGTCAATGGGAGCCACAAGCAACAATCGTGTATCGCAACGCATCAGCCATCATCCTGCGCCTGAATCCATCCAGTTGTGGCCTCGGTCATTGACCATCCTTCAAGGCGGCCCATCCTGTCCGAGCTTCCGTCGGGCGTGGACGTAAACGGTCAAAAGCGTGCACCCGGAGGCCTGCAGCGGTGTGAACAACTCCGGCTGAGGCAGCCAGCTGATGGATAGACTTCCTAAGTGAAGTTCTTCATAACCGGGCATACGGGCTTCAAGGGGTCTTGGCTCAGTGTGATGCTCAGCGAGTGCGGACATCAGGTATTCGGACTCGCGCTGGATCCGGATTCCGATGGCCTGTTTGAGCGCGCGGGTCTGGGCCGTCGCTTCACGATGGATGCTCGGGGAGATATCAGCGATCCCGATCTGGTCCGCCAACGCATCGACCAGGCTCAGCCAGATGTTGTCATTCATCTAGCAGCACAAGCGCTCGTTCGAGATTCCTACGTCCGCCCGAGATGGACTGTGCAGACCAACGTCATGGGAACACTGTCTGTCCTCGAGGCGGTGTCTGCCGTTCCCTCGGTATCGGCGCTGGTTGCGGTCACTACCGACAAGGTATATCGCAATGTCGGCCAGTCCTTCGGCTATCGGGAAAGCGATTGCCTGGGCGGTCACGATCCGTACTCAGCGTCAAAAGCCATGGCGGACTTGCTCGTCCAATCCTGGGTGTCCTCGTTCCCGAGCACGCCCACTGCCGTCGCCCGAGCCGGAAACGTCATTGGTGGTGGGGACACATCTCGCGACAGAATCATGCCCGATCTGCTCAATGCTTTCGCTGATGGAAAATCTGCGATTGTCCGGATGCCTTCAGCAGTTCGGCCATGGCAGCATGTCCTGGATTGCCTCCAGGGCTATGTGACGCTGGTTGACGCCCTCGTCGAGGGCTCTGGTCGAGGCGAATGGAACTTTGGTCCTGATGCCGATGCAGTCCGCACCGTCGCCGAACTCGCCGACACCGCAGCCAGGCACTGGAGTCCGGAAGCGACATGGACGACCGGTAGCCAAAGCGACTTGCATGAGGCGAGCCTGTTGGTCCTTGACTCATCACGCGCGCGCACGGAACTGGGCTGGAAGGACAGGCTCACATTCGAGCAGGCGGTCGAGCTCACGGTGGCGTGGGACAAGCGCGTTCGCCGTGGTGAGCATCCTGAGTCGGTCATGGTCGATCAACTGCAGCATTTCATGGAACTCCCCGCCTAGGAAGTGGTTGACGCCGGCAGGATCAGCACCCTTCAGTAGTCTTGCTGGCGTGAGGGCGGTCTTGCTTGCTGGCGGACTGGGCACTCGTATGCGCGAGGAAACCGACTTTCGTCCCAAGCCAATGGTGCAGATCGGCGGTCAACCGATTGTTTGGCACATCATGTCGAACCTAGCTCAGCACGGGATTACCGAATTTGTGATTGCCACCGGGTATAAGCGTGAAGTGATTGACGCTTACTTTGACGACCATGTCCAATGGCAGCGGATCGAGAATGCCGAAGGTGAAGCTCCTCGGTATCAACGCAGCGGCGGCCAGCCCTGGCAGGTGACATTGGCCTTCACCGGCGACACCACCGGAACCGGAGGCCGCGTGGCTCGATGCGCTCCGTATCTTGCAGGAAAGCCCTTCTTCGTGACATACGGCGATGGCTTGGCTGACGTGAACGTGACAGAACTTCTTCGCTTTCATCAGGGGCACGGAGCGCACGCCACGCTGACCGCAGTGCAGCCGACAAGTCGCTTCGGACTCATGGACATCGATGCTTCAGGTCGGGTCACTCATTTTCGGGAAAAGCCGAAGATGAAGGACTGGGTCAGCATCGGGTACTTCATCTTCGAACCGGATGTACTGGACGTGCTGGACGAAAACGGTGGCCTCGAGGAGGACTGCCTCACCCAGCTCGCGGCAAGTGGACAGCTCAATGCGTTCCGCCACGAAGGCTTCTGGCAGCCAATGGACACCTATCGCGAGTACCTCATGCTCAGCGAGCTGTGGGACTCCGGCCACGCTCCGTGGAAGACCTGGTGAAGCAGTGAAGGTAACATGGACTGAACTGTCGGTACCGGGATTGCTGCTCTCTGAGGGGGCTGCTGTCGTCGATGAGCGAGGGTCGTTTACGAAGGTGCTTTCCGGCGATGACGAGGCCATCGATGGATTCATCGGACGTGAGCTGTACTGGACTCGATCGACTGCTGGTGTGATGCGAGGGCTGCACTTCCAGTTGCCTCCGCAGTCCACTCGCAAACTGGTTTACGTCGCCAACGGAGCGATCCGAGATTTCGTCGTCGACCTTCGAGTAGGAAGCCCGACTGAGCGAACAGTCTTCGAGATAGAGCTCAATCCACGTGTCGGCGGGCTGTTGGTTCCCGTTGGGTGTGCCCATGCCTACGAGGCGCTCACCGATGACACCATCGTGTGTTACGCGCAGGACGTTCCGTTCTCTAGTGCGGATACCTATGCCGGCATCCTGTGCGCGTCGGCTGGCATTGTGCCGCGATCGTCCAATCCCATCATCATGCCGCGGGACCTGGAGTTCCCGACGCTGGACGAGTTCCGATCGCCGTTCACCTTTGACGCCGTGTCGGGCTGAAGCGGTGCACATCCCGTGGCGAAAAAAGTCTGAATCCCCAGTCCTGATGATTCCCAACCAGTGGGATGGGTCGGTTCAGCATTTTTACCACTTCCTGCTCGGATACCTGATGCCGCTCACACTGCTCGTGGACAAGGGAACAATCAGCAGTGTTGGAGTTCGTGATTGCAGCCCCATGAACCGATGGTTTGAGCCGATCCGTCAGTTCGTCAACCTGGAAATGATGTCGACAGGCTCGGTACTGCGTGACTTTGCCGGAAAGCACAAGCGCAGTGTCGTCCTTCGCCCCATGGATGATCCTCGAACCTTCCTGACCCGTGATTTGGAGCGCTTTACTCACCTGTATCGAGAGCTCGTGGAAGTTCCGTCGAGTCAGGCATTGGCGACCACAACCATGATCCTGGATCGCACCTATGCTGATCCGTACTACAACTCAGCAGCATCTGAGGCACGCCAGTCCGGTGCCGAGCGCAGATCGATACCGAACCTGCACCAGGTGCGCGAGAGACTGGGTTCTGCTGGCAATGTGGCCATGCTCGACGCCTCAGCACTTTCACCGAGAGAGCAAGTACTTCAATTTTCGGGCACGCGAACGCTCATCGGTCAGCATGGCGCGGGATTGGCCAACCTCATCTGGATGCCTCGTGGAGGCTTAGTCATTGAAATCCAGCCTCCGCGCCAGAGCAATACTGTGCGCATTTTCCAGGATCTCGCCACAGCATGCGGGCAAAGGTACGTCGTCATTCCGCAGGAGTCGGATCATTCCGCGGTAGACCCTGATGTGATTGCTCAGGCACTGTTGGCCGCGAAATCAGTCTAATGCGGCTCCCAAAGTCTCAAGAATCCGAAGACGCGACCGTCGAGGACGGGTGAACGGAAGTCCTAGGGATTGACCGTCGTTCGGTATCGCCAGTCCTCACTCTGCAGTCCGGTTCCGGTGAGCCGGTACCGCAGATGGTAATTGAGCACGATGGCGCAAGCGCGCGCCAGGGGCAATGCAGCACGAGGGTGAGCAGCGACATAACGAAGCAGCCAGAAGACCAGGTGGCGATCGTCTTGCCGCGCCACCTTTGCGTATTTCGTGCGGTCGGAGGCTGCGCAACTGTACGTGATCACAACCGGCTCAGGAAATTCAGCGACGTTCAGATTGAATCGCGCTGCGGCGGTTGCCATCTCGATTCGCATGCCGCCGGGCTTTTGTCTGCGAAAGTCACGGAGTTGTTGGAAGCTTCGCAACTGGGTGATGCATCCACTCATGTTGATGTACGTCGGCTGGATGAATTGCTCAGCAATCCACTCGGCAACAGGGAGCTCGAGCGGACCTTGTATCGGAAAACTCGTCCAAGACTCCAGTGCGATGTCGGTCGGACCGTCATACATGCGATCCGGCTCGTCCGGGCGCATGGCCCACGGACCTAGGTAGATCGTGCCGGGCTGCAGGGGCCAATTGCCGTCAGCATCAGTGATGGCCGTGATCCCACTTGCCTTGACCTCGTCATCATGGGCGAACCAGTACACCCACTGGTCGCCGGTGGCTCCGGTGCGTTCGAGATGCTCGAGCCAGAAGTACTGGTGTGACATCCAGGGAAGTTCGGTTCCAGATTGGATGAACTCGATCTTGGAATCTGCGTGGGAGAGATAGGCCTGGACTGCCTGCGAGTCTGGGGAATCCCGCTCGCTGTTCAGGCTTATCAGGATTCGACTGAAGTGCTGCTCGGCGTTTCGAATCGATCGAAGGGCCCGCTCGAATTTTGCGCCACCCCGATACACCGGCAGTACCAGGATCGGCTGTAACGGTCCGCTCACCATGAGAAGGTATCAAGGTGCAGGTCATGATTGTGGGAGCACGTGGCGAGGTGGGATCAGCGCTATGCGCGTCCTTTGAGTCCCTGGGACACACGACAATTTCCGTCAGTTCAGCACAGCCAGTCTCACCTGACGGGCACTGCATCGACTTCGCGCTCGCCGAGCAGGTGATCGGTAGGGGTGAAGTTGATCTGCTGATCAATGCCTCAGGCAGAGGGGATCGACGTGCCAGCGTGCGCAGTGGTCGGGAGGCAACACAAGCACTGGCCGGGCACGTCAGCGAAGCTGGTGTTCCTGCAGTTCTAATTTCCACCACCAGAGTTCTCGAGGGTTATGAGGGACAGGCAAGTGAAGACTCGCCCCCCCGACCCACCACTGAGTACGCCAGAGCAAACGCTGAGAACGAGGAAGCATGGCTTCGCCAAACTCACGGTCAGGGCTCAGTGCTCCGGATCGCCAATTTCTTCACGACCCCGCTCCATGCTGAGTCGCCACAGGTGCAACTGCTGCCGTGGTCCCTGCTCACCGAGGCCGTGGCTTGCTCGTCGATACAGGTGCGGTCCGGACCGAGCGCGACCAAAGAGTTCGTATCTGCCCTGGACGCAGCGCAAGCTGCATTGACCATTTGTCGTCAGGGCTGGACCGGCAGGACCGTATCGACCAACCCGGGTTGTCCGATGACGCTTCGTGAGCTTGCGGAAGCGGCAGCCGGCGCGGTCGAAATGATCGGCAAGGCACGGCCCACCATGAGTTTTGGCGCTGACACCGATCCCTTCCAATTGGCCCCGCCAGGCGCCCTGGTCGCGGCGGGATGGAAAGCGACACTCAGCCTGGCGGAGGTCCAGCTTGCGATGCAGCAGTGGCTGATGGCAGGCATGGGCCACGAGATCGACTAGATAATGAACAGGCGGCGGTGTCCCTGGCAGTTCGGCTCACCTAAAATGTAAGACACCCTGCGCTGGTAGGGACACATCGAGAGGTCGCGAGTGGACATCGCCTATCTGATTGCGTATGTAGCGATCGTCGTCATGTCCTACGTGCGGGTACGAAGCATGGCCTGGATGGCCATCGCGCTTGCCTTCTCCATTTCTGCGTTCGGGGTCCTGGTCTCACTCGGAGACGATCTCGGCCATGGATGGACACGGCCGCAGCTGCAAGTGGTCCTGTTGATTGCACTCCTGGCAGTCCTTGGTTTCGCGCTCAAGCGGGGCCAAGCCGGACTTGCCTCCTTCCGGCGCCAACTGCTCACAACCGTGCTCCCGATCCTCATCTTGTTGATTGCGCTATACCTGATCACCGTCGTGTGGGTGCCGCAACCGGCATACCTGCACCCCGTTGCCTATCTGGTCGGGCACGAGTCAGCAGAGGACAATGCCAAGTGGCTTGACTTCACCTCTCAGTACGCTTCCGGTGTCCCCATTCACCAGGCGGTCACCATGGGCGGGCCGCTTGAGTTGTATCTGACGTTCATCGGGACAGCCATGGGAGCTGTGTCCCAGTTCTTCTGGCACGGCTACAACCAGGTCGCCGTCGCTGCGAACTCGGTGGTATTCGGTGAGTACTTCTTCGTCGTTATTTCACCTTTGTTCCTGGCACCGTTGGCCGAAGCCCGAGTTCGCGCGCAGTCGGGCCGCTTTAAAGCCAGGATCCCCGCCCCATTCATATGGCTATCAACGGTGATTCTGGCAGCAACCGTGCTCCTGGTAACTGAATACGGTCACATGACCCTGCAATTCACGTTGCTGGTGTGCAGCCTGTGGGCCGTGACCTTCCTAACGCAGATCCCGATTCGCCGTGCGCGCCTGATGACTAGCCTGATCGTCGCCGGTGCCATGACGGTCTGGTTGCCGTTGAACGTGCTCGCAGTGGTGATTCTGGCGATTTCACTGGTGGTTCTGGTTTCCCGCCCGGTTCGCTTCGGTCGATCTCACATGGACATCCCAGGCATGCTGGCTTGGCTCCTGTTCGCCATTTGCGTTTGGGAGCCAGTTCGCAGTTCATTGGCGTACTTGATGAGCCCGGCTCCTACTGCAGCCGGTCGATCCGGGGTGGGCGGTGCAATTGCCGCGTCAACGCCGATTCGGCAATTGATTTCGATGGGGTTGGACAACTCGGGACTGTTCAGTAGCAATGGCGGAACTGAGCAGACCGAACCGCTTCTGGCGATGCTTGCTGCGGTTGCCGTGATTGCCGCCGCGGTGTATCTGTCCAGGCAGTCGATCGCCACGAGATGGTCGATGTACAAGCGCTTTGCACCGATTGCCTTGCTGGCCTGCTTCGCTCTACTGATCTATTTCCTGGACTTCTGGTCGACTGGCGGTGGCCCGCATTACGGATCCATGAAGTTCACGTTCATGGTCAGTATTGTCGCGTTCGCCAGTTGCACACCGTTCGCTCTGATGAATCTCTCGGTCGCAGCGGACGGTCGCATGAGCGCCGTTCGCTGGATCGCCATCGTGGCGGTCATTTACCTGATGACTATCGATAGCTTTCTGCCGCGTGCGGTGAGTGCAGCTCGACCTCAGCAGTGGAGTCCGTCGATCCCGTTCAACAATCCGCAGAGTTACTGGTGGCCTGCAGAAGTCAATGGGACAGGCAGCCAGTCGATCGCCGGCAATCCGATCGGTTGTGTGTACCTCCCGCAGGAGGCCAAGGTACCGTCGGCGCTGCTGGTGAGCCAGTTATCAGATGCGCAACGGGTATATGCGTGCACACGTATCCTGTCCGGTCTGTCCGGCCAGGATGCCCAGGCTCAACCAGTGGTGGATTGGTTGCGCCGAGAGTGGCTCGGGAACAAGGGTGCCTGGTCTGATGTATACGGCTATCTGCAGGGCCTTCCGGATTCGGTCAAGGACAAGCAGATGATCTTGCTTGACGATGGAAGCAACGTGATCGGCCTGGACACCATTCGGTACCTGCTTGAGCGCTACCCGGCGGACAGCGCGACGGCCGCCAATGCTCCCACCGCAGTGACCAGTACGACCTCTGGTACTTCACCGGCCACCTCGTAGCCGAATGAATGCCTTCGGTGGTCGCTGAGCCTGCCCTTCGCTCGTGCGGAAAGCCCCTGAGGAACCTCTAGACGGCTAGGCCAAGCTGTTGGCTTGCAATCGTTGGAGAAGATCCAGGTACACCAGCTTGACTCCCTGCGGCAGGCTCGTCGTGGCATAGGTGGCCAGCGGAGCGGGAATGATGCGCAGATCTCGGGACTGTCCTGCAGCGCTCGCATGCACACCAAGGGCCAGGGGTACCCTCGCCCGACTGATGTCCTGCACAAGGTTGATCAAATGCCCCAGTGATACAGGTTGACCCGAAGCCAGGAGATGCATTGCCCAGGCCGCGTGGAGTGGCGAGGAAGGTCGCAAGCAAATATCGAGAATGGCGTCCGCTGCGTCATCAACGAACAGATAGTCGCGTAGCGTGTCCAGCGAGACAAACACGTTAATCGGCGTCCGAGTGATCACCGCCTTGATCAGCGCCGAGATCAAGCCTTGCAGCTTGACCAGATCTTGGCCGGGACCGTACAGGTTGCTCAGTCGCCCGATATCCACTTCGCAAACACCATCCAAACGCGTGCGCACCAGTGACTCCTGGGCAAGTTTGAGTTCACCGTATGCACTGAGTGGTGCCACTGAGGTGTTGAGCGTGAACGGGGGATGGTGTGATCCGGCAAATACCCCGCCAGCGGATGAGCTCAGGAAGAATCGCCCGACACCAGATGGTCGGTGCACGGTAACGGCCGAAACCAGCAGGTCAAGTGCCTCAAGTTCGGCAAATGCCTCGGCGTGCGGTGTGGACACGGAGGCGTGCCCGGCTGCCCAGACAATCGCCCAGGGTTGATGCGCGGCTGCCCGAGCAAAATCTGCAGCGCTTGCCTGAAACGCCATCTCAAGACCTTCGCGATCGTTCCACGGCAGTGGCAAAGCCAGGTATTCGCTGATGTCAGGGCGCATCTCCATGCGTCGCGCTACAGCTGAACCAAGGAGTCCGCCCCTGCCGACGATCCAAATCAGCACAGGAACTCACTCAGTCGGGTCAGTGGAAGACTCAACGTGAGGATCAAACGTGAGCGCTGGATCACGAACGATCACGTACAGCGGCTTACCCAGACTCATATTCGTCGAAGCTCCGACGTACTGGGCGATGATTCCCAAACTCAGCAGGATCGCCCCCCCGATCACGAGCACAGCCACGAGCAAGGATGCCCAGCCCGTGACGGGTAGTCCTCCGGTCACTCGCTCGAAAAGCACATAGATGCTGGTCAGTGCTCCGATAACCACGAATGCAATGCCGAGCCAGGACACAAAGACCAGTGGTCGCGTACCGCTTGATACCACCAGGCGACCGAAATGCGAGGCAAGGCGCCGGTAGTTGTATCCGCCCGCAGGTCGACCTTCCTGACGACCGCGGACCGGACAGGTCGTGGAATCCGAGACCACCCAGCTCAAAGCGACGTCGAGATACACCCCAGTTCCGGTGTATGCAGCAACACTTCGCCCCACTTCCCCCAAGACCAGGCGGTAACTGTTGAACTTGGCGAACTGTTGATCGGCCAGAAATCGGGTGAAGAGCCATTTGGCCAGACGTGAGCCGGTATTGCGCATCGACGAGTGTGGAAGGCTGTCGGGGGCCGCGTACACCAGTTGCGATCCGCTGGCATATGCACGGTCGAGCATCGCGCCCACGTACTGCGGATCCATTTGACCATCTTCATCCATGGTCACGATCCAGTCACCACCACTGGAGGTCATGCCAGCAAGCGTCGCCGCGTGCTGACCGAAGTTGCGTGACAGCCAAATGGGCTTGACCCAGGGGTAGCGATCAGCCAACTCTCGAATAACGTCGTGCGAGGCCGCTGTGCCCCGGTCCCAGACTAAAAGGACCTCACCGATGCGAAACCGACGGCCATTGGGAGTGAGCAGCGGATCGATCAGTTCGGCGAGTTCTGCGATCAGGGCGGGAAGGGTTGCCTCCCCGCGATAGACGGGGATGACCACACTCACACTCAGCGGTGCTGGATCTGCGGACGCCACACCCGAAGTGTAGATGCCGAACACCGATGACGTGGGAGGGTGACCCCAGGCAGGTGAGTCGACTGAATGACGGGTCTGCGCAGGGCCCTCAGGTATCCTGTCGCAAGTGAGTATGTGGAAACTCGGCAACGAGTGGATTCGGGATCACTCGCCCAAGTTCTACTTGAACCGTGATTTCTCGCCCGTGATCCTCGATCACATCGAGCCTGCTGTCTACATGGACCACTGGTCGGTTCAGCCCTTCAATGGTCAAGCTCGGCGCATTAGCTCAATCTTCGCCCTTGCGGATGCATTTGCGCCCACCCACGTGATCGAGACGGGAACCTACCTTGGGTCATCCACTCCGTACCTGGCCAGTGTTGCCGATGGGCCGACCTACACCATCGAGATAGAAGAGCACTTCGCAACGCGTGCGCGGCGGAGGTTCGAGGACAATCACCCGGCACTTCAGATTGAATTAGTCCTGGGTGATTCCGCGCGCCAGATCGTCAATGTGCTGCAGCGGATCCCTGCTCAGGACAGCGCGGTACTGGCCTACTTGGATGCGCATTGGCTCGATCAAATTCCCACGACGTCTGAATTGCTGGCTCTCGAATCCTGGGGTGGCTGCTGGATGGCCATCATCGATGACTTCAAGGTGGACGGTGATGAGGGTTTCGGGTTTGACCAGTACGGAGACGTGGTCATAGGACCGGGCATCGTCCCCGATATTCCCGATGTGCAGATCTGGGTGCCAGCTCAACCGTCCGAACGGGAAACCGGAGCAAAACGGGGAACCGGCTATGTGTTCACCGCATCAGCACTCGCACGTATTCCCTCGCACGCCTTCGCAGGCCTTCGGAGGGTGCGCTGACTTCTGGTTGTACCTTCTACCGCGGCAGTTGGCGTTACCCGGTGATGATCTGTGGTAGCCGGCGGATGTTCGCAAACCAGTCGGCTTCGGCGAGCACTGCTTGGCGGGCGGCATCAATGTCAGGCATGGTCCGTCCCGTGAGCACATCGGCCATGCATTGGGCTAACCCCTGCACATCCCCACTGGGAAAGGAAAGGGCGCGATTGCCATGTGTCCACTGGCGGTTCCCGGTGATGTCGGATGCGATGACTGGGCACCGCATTGCCATGGCCTGAAGCAAAGTGACTGAAGTTCCGTCAACCTCACTTGCGGTGACGTAGGCACGTGCGTTCGCAAGCAATGATGGAAGCACGTCCTCGTCCACGCGTCCGATGAAGTCCACGCGCGATGCCATACCCAGGTCTTGCACGAGCCTCTTTAGTGATTGTGTTTGCGAGCCATCGTTTCCAATCACCAGTTGCGTGCCGGGAAATTCGCTCGAGATTTGCGCGAATGCGTGGACGACATCCGTCACGTGATACATCGACTCGTGACCGCGTAACGTCAGAATGCTCGACGCCAATCGTGGACTGAAGCGGTCCGGGTCGAACACGCGAAGGTCAATGCCCCACGGCATTTGATGAATCTGGAGCTCGCTCATGCCGATCGTCGAGAGCAAGTCTCGGCTGGCGTTGCAGTCCACAATCACCGCGTCAAGCGCCAAGAGCCACGAGGCGTCATCGAGGTGTCGTCCCTGCTCAGCCAAGTCATAGCCCCAGGACAGTCCCACTACGCGATTCCCCACCCGGGCGATTGGCGCGTACATCGGGCGAAGCGGTCCCAGGAACACCGGCACCTGCGGAGCAGCACTGATCACACCAACGACGCGCTGAATGTCTGCGGCATCCTGCTGCACCTTCAGGTGCATGGGTTCGAGTCCACCGCTTCGCAGCGCATTCAGCCACCGTTGGTCATGGATGCCGTCGGTCTCCGACAGATAGAAGCAGTTGAGCCCTATGCCAGGTCGGTCCACCTGATTGCCTCTCCAGCAGGCAAGGCCGTCGTCACGGTCCTGCCGATCACTGCAGTGACTTCATGAGCAGGCACTGCATCGATGGGGGCAGGTCGCAGTACCTCGACATCGGACCTGCGAATCACGGTACCGGCTGCAAGATCTCGCGCGCTGCGCACGCAACGACGCTGGAGCACTACGGTCTCGGCCTCATTGTCCTCGACTTTCTTGTCACCGCTTCCCAGCGCGGCCTCCAGGAGTCGGACATCCTCGACCATTGCCTTCCAGGTGATCGGATCCATCGAAAAGCCATGGTCGGGCCCGGGGCGCTTGATGTCGTCCGTGAAGTGTTTCTCCACCACCCGGGCACCTAGCGCGACAGCGCCAAGCACGGTCACGTGGGCGGGGGTGTGATCGGACAGGCCGAGGGTGACGTGGGGAAATCGCTGGCTGTACTGCTGCAGGACACGAAGATTCACAAAATGGGCGTTCTCCAAGGAGCCCGTGTAATTGGTATTGCATTGCATGAGCACGATGTCAACTCCAGCATCCTGCAGCACTCCCATCGCCCGATCGACATCATCAATCCCAGCAGCTCCCGTAGCCAGCAAAACGGGCTTGCCGAGCTCTGCAATGACGTGCAGTTCCTCGAGCCAGTTCACATCGCCAGAACCGACCTTGAATGCATTGACGTATGGGTCAAGGTGCGCAACTGCCTCCAAGTCGTATGGTGCTGACATGAACTCAATGCCGATCGCGTGAGCATGCTCAGCCAGTGAGGCGGTCCACTCCCATGGCAAGGAAGCCTCGGAGTAGACCTCGAACACCGATTTACTCCAGGATGCCTGGTGGGACTGCTGCGTCCCCAGCGAGCGGAAGCCGTAGTCCGACACGATGTGCGGTGCGCGGAAGTGCTGAAACTTGGCGCAGTCGGCACCGGCTGCCTTGGCCAGGGTCATCAACTCACATGCGCGATCCAGACTACCGTCGTGATTGGCAGCGATATCTGCAATGAAGTACGTCGGCTCCTCAGAACCGATGCGTCGATTTCCGAGCTGAAAGGCTGCCACGGCTACTCCTTGCGATTGGGTGCTTTCATCCTAGGAGCGAATCGACCCGGCTCCATCATTGCGTCGTGGGCTGTGGTGGCTGATCACGATGTGCCTGCGCAATGCCCTGTGCTTGTGTTGGGAGGTGCTCACCGAGTGTCTGAGCAGCCAAGTCGCAATTCAAGGACAAGTTCAGCACTCGTGATGTGGCGTGAGCGCCGATTGCTGCACTGGCCGGCCTGATGAGCTCGGCGTTGAGGCCGAATTCGTGTGCAACTTGTTGGCCGAAGGCGAGCTTGGTCAGCGGATCGCGCGAAGCCACATGGAGTAAGCCAGTCGCACCCTGCCGTGCTAGCTGATCAAGCGCGGAGAGCAGGTAACCGACGTATAACGAGGTCACCGTGAAGTCGGAGTATCCATTGACTTCGATACCAGCACGCAAGTTATTGACGAAAAATTCCAAGATCGAGCGTTGACCACCGGGGCTCCAACCGAAGAAGTTGGTACGGACGACCAGTGCGCTGGCGTACTGCAACACGGCGTGCTCACCGGCCAGTTTCGTTTGCCCGTATACAGAGAACGGCTCAGGCTCATCAGTTTCTCGATAGTTCCCGCTGCGTCCGTCGAACACAGCGTCGGTCGAGATGTGAATGAATCGCGCACCGATCTGGTGTGCGATTCCGGCAAGGACGCCGGGAGCAGTTGCGTTGATTTGCTGCGCCAGTTCCGGATGAAGTTCGCACTCCTCATGATTGGCCAGTGCCGCAGTGTTCAGCACGACTTGTGGCTGAAGTGCCTCGATGGCACCGGCAGCAGCACGTGGGTTGCACAGATCAACCTCAATGGTGGAGCCATGGGCGATCGCATGCCTGCCACCTCTGGTGGCCGCATGTACCTCCCCGGGCAATGCGTGCAGAGCGTTGTGCCCCAGGAATCCGTTGGCACCAATGACCAGCCACCGTGTCATGTCAGTCCTGGCCTGCTGCGCGCAGGCTGCCGGTGCCCTCGCTCGATTCAAAGGCGCCTTTCATTTGCAGCACGCGGTAAGCCACTCGACGCAGGGCGGTTTGGCGATGCCGCCCTGCGAAGGCCATCGCACGCTGACCCATTCCCGGCGCGGTGATCTGCCTGTCGGCATATTGCCTCTGCCATTGCTTCGTTTGTTGAAGTTGTACCTTGACCAGACGGGTGGACCAGGAACTGGCACTCACGCGAAATCCGCCCACTGATTCATGTCGGAGGACGATGTCACCGGCTGGAGCCAGTCGCTCGTACATGGACAGATCCAGCATCAGCGGATTGCTGTCATCCCATGGAAGACGGGAATCAAGGACGTCAGCGCGAAAGAGCACCGCCAGTGGCTCGCCGATCACGTTGGTCCCGGCGAGATAGCAGCGCCGGATGACTTCATCTCCGGATAACAGGGGTGCATGAAGCCCCGCAAGTCCACGACGTCGGTAGAGCACGTTGCCGCGGGCATCGATAATGTCTCGCTGGGCGATCGCCATCACTGCTGTCGGGTGCCGCTCCAGATCCTGCACCTGCTTGCCAACGGCGTCTGCATTGAGCACGTCGTCCTGGCACACCAGCTTGATGAACGCCCCACGGGCTTGCTTGGTCGCAAATGTCCAGTTGGCCGATGCTCCGACTGGTCCATCAACCACGCGCACGCGAGGATCGGAAAGGGCGAAAAGGTATTCCCGCGATGAGTCACTTGAGCCGCCATCGCTGAAGATGATTTCGATGTTGCCGTAGTCCTGGCCCAGGAGTGACTCCGCAGCGGCCGGCAGGTGGGGCATTCCGTTAAAGACGGGCACGACGATAGAGACCAGCGCACTCACGAGCGTTAGTATCCGCTGGTGCGGCAACTCAATGCATTTCGGGGCCAGGTAATCGGCCTGAGCCTGACTTTGGCCCTGCTGGTGGTGATCGAGACTCAGGTCCTGCGCACCGCAGCTGATCCAGCCAATGCGTCGGCGCAGTTCTATGTCCCAGCGGCCACCACGGCTGCCGCAGTCTTCGTCCTTGCATTCGGCATCCCGGCCGTTCTTCGGAGTTTTGAGATTTCAGTGGCTCCGGCGATTGCCTGGATCATCGGCGCCGTATCGTTCGCCCTTGCCTTCATCCCCTGGCTTGCCCTGCAAACCGGGAATAGCAATCTGGCGTCGTGGGTGTATCACGGCACACATGTACCGCAGGGTCAAGTGCGCTTTTGGGACTTGAGCCTGGTCCTGGAGAGTCTGGATTGCCATCGATTCGGCTTCGATGTCTTCGCGCAGCACAATGGCTGTCTTGCGCAGCCGGCGATCTATGGCCCCGGCGTGCTGTGGTGGGCCAAACTCCCCGGACACCCGTTTAGCTCAGCGCACCTTGAGGCACTCGGGCTGGTGATGCTGTGCGTGTCAAGCCTGTGCTTGCTGTGGCTGGCGCGCATGACCAAGGGCCCGGGAGTATTTGTTCTGCTTGCTACGGCGCTTGGCGCACCCTGGCTGCTGCTGTTAGAGCGTGGCAACATCGACGCCGTCGTCCTGTGGGTTGCCGTTGCTGTCATCATCGGGTGTCGACGCTGGAATCGGATCTGGATGTGGACACTGGCAGCCGCCGCGATTTGGGTGGTTGGAACGTGGAAGTACTACCCATTCGCCCTGGGCCTGATGCTTGTCCCATCGCTGCGACTGAGGCGAGGGTGGATCGTCTTTGCGGCGTTCATCCTTGCAAGTGGCGGTTATGTCCTGGCAACCTGGCAGAACTTCACCTTCAGTGCTCAGTCGAATTCGGCCATGGCGAACATCGGTGATGTCGTGGCACTGGGCCGCGTTGACATCGTTGCTCGCATGGTGGGTGCCCACGTGCCAGGTTCAGGATTTGGCGCTGGGGATCTGCTGGTCTGGCTCTGTGCCCTGGCCGCACTTGTCTGGGGCGCAAGTTTCGGCGCATCAATCGCGATTCGGGTATGGCCAGCCATGTTGGCGGCCGGGTGCTCTGCGGTGTTCTTGAGCGCGGTGCTGCTGGCTGGTTTTGGCTGGGCGTATAAGGCTGCATTCCTGGCAGCATGCATTCCGTTGGTGTCACTGGCGCGCTATCGAAGTCGACTGGTGCTCTTCAGTTCGCTATCCATGTTGATCTGCATCGGTATCTGCTCGGTAGTGGTCTGGAATACGCTGATGGCCTCCCTGGCAGGCATCATCGCCGGAGCATTCTCGCTCGGGGCGGCCCTTGTTCAGCTTCTACGATTCCTGCGCGAGCGCCAGCCTTCATTCACTGCGGGGTTATCGACCAACGAGTGATGACTCCAGAACGTGTCCCGGTTCGGTAGGCAACCACGACGTCTGGAACGACATGATCACGTGCGGCAAAGTGCGGTTCTGCGCAGGCTGAGTCGGTAAGGAGGTATCGCACGCCGGCGGCGCGCAGGGTGGCCGCCGTCAGGACCCCGGCGTCATGCTCAGCGGCAAGCTTCTCGATTGCGATGTGATCGGCTGCCCAGGCGAGCCCAAGGTTCTCAAAGGCCACTTGACCGCCGCTCACCAGTTTGAGCTCCCTGGGATCGATGCAGGCTCCCGCTGCCAGGAGACCAGGCGCACTTACTGGGTCTGCGGCGCGTGCCAGTGCCAGGGATCGGGATGCCTGGGTGTCAACGACGCCTTGCTGACTTGCATACGCGGCGAAGCCAGGGATATCTGCCCAGGACGCTATGACAAGAGCTGCCCCGGCCAGGGCCACGGCAGGTGTCAGCCATGAGCGTGGCACCCTGCCACGTGCACGTAGTGCACGTGGCAGGAACACCGCGGTAAGGAATGCGGCCTGGATGAGGCCTTCAATCCACAGTCGGTAGGGCTCCTGCGAAAAGCCCCAGTGGTCGTTTTGACTGAGGATGACCCACGAAACCAAAGCTGCGCTCACCAGCGAGGCAAGGGCCGTATCCCCCCGTCGGACCAGTCCCAAGAGCGTGGCGATTGCAAGCACGATGACCGGTGATCCGGCCAGCAGCCCGGACCAGATCGACACACCCAGTCCTTGCGTTGAGGCCTGGCGATACAGCAGGAATGGGTCATGGTGCAGCAATCCATCAAGCGTGCGCAGGATCTGGAAGCTCGCCGCCAATGCGTAGGCCAGGCCAAACCAGCGTGCCGCCCACCAGTGCTTGCGAATCGTCCACAGGGCTCCGGGCAGACAGGCAAGCAGCAGCATGGCGAACACAGCTATTTGACTGACGTTGCTGCCCACGATCGGACCCACGAGCAGCACTCCCGCCAAGAGCAGAAGCGTGATCGTGAGCCGCGCCTTGGACTTTGCCTGGGTAATGCCATAGATGGCAGCCCAGACGGCGATCAGTGTCGTAACCGTGAAGAAGCTGTATGTTTGCACGGAGGAGATGGCGCCGGCGACGACCCCGCTCAGCAGCAGAATCCACCGCGTTCGCGTCGTGGTCATGTTCGGGTAGGCAGTACTTGCCCACCCGAGGCCGGCAAGTACCAGTGCGCATGCGCACATTCCGATGACCTCGGCGTTCAAGGTAAAAAACGTGGCGAACGGCCCCCACAGCACTGCATGTGAGTTCAGGGAGGCGTACCAGTAGCCCGAGGTGAAGTGCGCCAGGCAGCCGGTACCCAGTGCGATGCCCGGAAGGGCCGGTGCCCACCAGTACCTGGACATTCGCCACCCCAGAACACCGAGCAGGGCAACGGTCACACTCACCACGGCAAGTCCGCAGACTTGCCAGCTTGTCCACGGGGGAAGGTGCGTGAGTCGGGAGAAGATTCCCAAGAGTGTGTACCAGGCACTGGGGTAGTAGGAAGCGCCAGTGAGTGTGAAGGGCTCTGTCAGCGGACTGTGCCCGTGCGCGACGTTTACCGCAATTCCGGCGTAGGACATTTGGTCATTGGCGAAGTACAGCCGAAAGCCCGATAGCCAGGCCGCTCCCCACAGCGGTCCCACCAGAAGCAGCAGGACAGCTCCTTGTGACACGACGAAAGCACTGATCAGACCAAGCCTTCGCATGGAACCCCGCTTTCGTGTCACGTAAGTTTAGGCGCAGCCTGACCCGACTATCGTGGCCGCGTGAGCACCAGAATCGCGCCAGCGTCTGCGCACACCAGATGGCCGTGGCTGGCGACGACCCTGATCGGAGTGTGCGCCGCACTGATTTCCCTCGGCCGCTTGTGGCTAGGAAACCATGCAGCGCTGACACAAGTGGTGTGGGCCGAGGATGGACTGTTTCCGCTCTGCGTGACCAAGGTGGGTTTTGCCCGTTGCCTGATCGATCCATTTGCGGGCTACCTGCTGGTGCTTCCCCGATTGTTCGCAGGAGTCGTCTCGGTGTTCCCCGCATCGAGTTGGGCGTTGGTGACCAATCTCCTCGCCGCGATGACTGCAGGACTGACCAGCGCCGGGGTGTACGCGGTGATGCGTCGGTCCGGAACCAGTGCGCTGACCACCGTTACGGTGTCGTTGGTTCCCGTGATCATCCCCATCGTTGGGCTGGAATCGCTCAACGCCCTGGGAAGCACCTACATGCTGCTGCTGTTTGGCGCGACCATGATGCTGGCGTTTGCGCGCGAGTCCATGACGAGCACCTGGCAGCGAACCGCTGGCGGAGCACTGTTGCTGCTGGTGACAAGCCTGACCATCCCTCTGGCGGGAATGCTCATCCTGATCGTGCTGCTGCAGGCTTTTCGCCGCCGAATTCGCTGGCGCGCAGCATGGATGTGGCTGGGTGCGATAGCGATCGGCTGCCTCGCGCAGGTCATCACCGCGCGGACGGCAGCAGTCCCACGGCCCATCCATGTCGATTTCGCCAGTGTGCATTCGTGGGTTGATGCAACAGTGAGCTCGATCCTGACGTTCATTCCTGGCCTGGAATTGCACAGGTTCACGGCCTTCCAGATCTTCCCGATCAGTCCTTCGGGGCTCGCTGGAATCCTGGTCGTTGTCGGGATTGCCGTGCTGGGCTGCGCGCAATTCCGATTTCGGGATGACCGCCATGTCGCGATCGGCCTGCTCCTGCTGTTCGGGCTGGCCGATAGTTTCATCCCCAGCGTTATCGGCTGGGCAAGCAATCGATACTTCGTCACCCCGTGCCTGTTGTGGGCAGCAGCACTGCTGGTCGCCCTTGATCCCGTGATCCGGCGAGCTCGCCGGTGGATGGTGCTTCTTGCAGTGATCGTGGCGATTGCCGTGTGGTGGCCCATGATTCCCGCAAGCTGGTATCGGTCGACACCGGCCCCCGCGTGGCAGTCAGAGGTGGCCCGCGTTGCGGCCTCGTGCCATGCCGATCCCACCAAGACCGAACGGCCGGTGTTCAGTCCCTATTGGCCACCGAACTGGGGTGACGGACTTGCTGAACCCACGCACCCGGATGTGCCCTGCCTGTTGGTCTGGGGCTGGCATTAGTTCAGGCGCTTGAATCCTGACTGCACCACGCCGTGGGGAAGGCGTGCGGCGATTTCGGCATCATCCATGCGTGCCAGCTCCGCGAAGACTGTCTGTAGCGCATCAAAATAGCGTTCACGAAGGTCGGCAGTGTGAGCGATGGTGGAATAGCACGCGGTTCCTGCAAGGAAGCCGAAGTCCAGCATGCGGGTTGTGATGTAGGTCTTCACCTGGAGCGCATCCCGATCGCGGACGGTGAAGGTGGCCAGGGCCGGCAGGCCGGAAGGTTCAATGTCCAGGCCGACAGCCTCGCCCAGTTGCCTCCATCCTGCCTGGATGGCTTGCCCGAGCTGGTGCACCTGGGCCGGAGCGTCCTCGGCCGCCATGACCTCCAGAGCGGCCAGCGCCGCCGTAGGGCCGATGCGTTCGGTCCAAAAGGTGCTGGAGATGAATGAGGACTGGGCAGCCTGCATGACCTCGGCTCGACCGATCACCGCAGTGATCGCATACCCATTGCCGAGCGTCTTGCCGAATGTCGCCAAATCCGGCTCAACTCCATAGTCGAGGTGGATACCACCCAGTGACTTCCGAAAGCCAGATGTGCACTCGTCGAAGACCAGCACCGCTCCGTGCGCGGTGGCCAATGCACGAACACCCTCGAGGAATCCCGGAGCTGGCGGGCTGTTGCGCTGGACTTCCATGAAGATAACGCCGACATCGGGGTTGTCGGCGAGCAGCACGGAGAGACCGTCAAGGTCGTTGTGCGTAAACGTCAGCGCGCTACCCCGCAACGTCCGTGGAACGCCATTGGGCTCCAGCCCGGGTAGGAGATGTCCGTCTAGGGAATCATCCTCGGACAGGTTGGCTGCCAGGTACCAGTCGTGCCAGCCGTGATAGCCGCAGAAGGCGACCTTGTCATTTCCCGATGCCGCGCGGGCAATCCGAACGGCAACGGCACAGATCTCACCGCCCGAGCGGGCGTAGCGCACCATGTCTGCCCATGGGTGAAGTTCGATTAGGCGCTCAGCCAGGAGCACCTCCTCAGGCGCGTTGAGTGTGGACAGGTTTCCCTTGTCGATCACCGAGCGCACGGCGGCATCGACTGCGGGATGGGAATAGCCCAGGATGTTCGTGCCCACGCCCATGAGATAGAAGTCCAGGTATTGCGTGTCGTCCAGGTCCCAGATGCTGCAGCCGGAGGTTCGCGAGAAGTAGGCGGGCCAGCCTGTGGGCAGGTGCATTTCAGACCGCTTGGACAGCAGCATCGATCCACCAGGGATCAGTTGCTTGCCGCGATCCCACAGTTCAGTCCCACGCGGTGTGGTGCCATGCTCCATGGCAGTCAGCCTACGGTCCGGCAATACGATCGCGATATGACCGCACCGCAACCGGGCTTTGTCGATCGCCTGAGGGGGATGATCGGGCGCTTGGTGCCCGGTGCTGAGGAGAAGGCCTTCCGTCAGCAGGCAGATTCCCGAGCGGCGTCCTTGATCGCTGCAGGGGACTATGACCGTCAATTAGCCAACGTCCACGGCGGCTTGGGACCACGTGAGGGTCATCTGGTGATCGTCCCCATGGAGGGGCCACGTGATCGGACGTGGATTCCCGCGGGGGGCAACTTCTTCTATGAGATCAGCCAATCTGCTCGGGAGTTCCACGGAGCACAGCGCGTTACCGTGTTCGAGGTCCGCGAGAATGAAGCGCCGGCGCAATGGCACCAGCGATTGATTCGCTTTCTGGTGGAAAGTCAAGCCACCCACCTTCTGGCGCAGATCGAGTCTGATCCGTGGCCCCCCAGGGACCCGACCTGGGATGTGCTCTGGCAACAGTTGTCCGCTCGGTGGGATGGCGTCTTCCTCGGGGTGATGTTCGACTCCGCCTTTCGCATGGTCTTGCTCAACGCCCGCAACATTGCCCGGATCAATGATCGATTCGTGGTCGTGGACATATGCATGCCGATGAATGACTCCATGGTCAAGGGGCGAAGCGAGGTCGGACCGGTCAACATGCCGATATCGGATCAGACGCTTTCGGTGCTGGATGCCGAGTTGGTCGGGATCGAGCCACTT